>JASGDF010000075.1:0-20887 GCA_047607345.1 Pseudomonas sp.
CGCGATCCAGCACCTGACCGGGATCAAGGACGCCGGCACCATCGTGGCGATCAACAAGGACGCCGAGGCGCCGATCTTCGAGATCGCCGACATCGGCCTGGTCGGCGATCTGTTTACGCTGTTGCCGGAGTTGGAGGCGGCACTGGGCTGAACCCCCTGCCGGGCATCCTCGGGTGCCCGGACGCCCACCCGCCGGGGGGCGTCCCGTCCCCGGTACCGACGTCACGCAGACCGGGCGAGCGCGTGGCCCGACCAGGCCAGTATTTTCAATCGTACAGTTCCGCCGAGGCCCAATCCACGCCTCGCTCGTGCAGCCATGTGCGGGCCTCCTGCACCAGTGAGACGTAAACGGTGTCGCCCGCACCACCCAATCCACCTCGCACCGGGAATTCCACGACACGGCTCTGTCCTGCCGCGATGTCCTGGGCCTGGCCGACTTCCACACGCGTATTCCATCCAGCCGGCGAAGGCGCAGCATTCCGCGGCTGCACTTGCCATGACAGGCGCAGGGCATGCTCGAAGGGAGCGGACTGCAACGTGTAGCGGCTGCCATTGTCGATCTGCACCGTCACCATCCACTCGCTCGGTGCAGTCCTCCTGACGCCGGTCACCTGCAGATGCACCTGCTTCAACTGCTCGAACGGAATCTCGCTCCAATCCCGCACCTTGCATTGCGGTTGATCGAGTACCGCGATGCCTGCGAACGTTGCAGCCGGCAGATCGCGCTTGAGGCGGTCCCGGTAAAAGGTGCGCGCGGAATCCATGCGCGCCTGCGCCTGGACGCAAGGCGACTGCCCCACGTCGGGAAAATAGCCGGGCGGATTGTTGCCCGAATACCCGTTCAGCGTCTTGGCTCCCAGTTGTTGCGCCAGCAGCATCCCATCCAGTTCCGTCATGTAGAACGCCTCGCTCGGCGTACCCGGCACGTAGACCACGGCCGCCGAACGCGCATCTGCGGGAAGCCGCTTCATGACGTCCTCGGCTCGCTGCCGTGCAGCGGCGATATCGTATGTACCCGCCTTGACCGAAGCTGCCTCCGTCACCAGGACAAAACACAGCAAGGCGGCCACCGCGATCCACGTACCGCCCCTGTTTCGCGCGGTATCGATGCCGCTCGCCACCAGGATCGACAGCGGCAGCAGCATCAACAGGATGATCCGCGACACCGCCCGGATCGAATTGACCCCCGGCAGGTCCGCGAAGATCAGATAGAACGATTGATCCTTGATGTCGATGGTCACGACCACCAGCAGCGCAAGGCTGACAGCCGCCACACGCACCAGTGCACTGCGTCCAAGTGCCAGCGCGATCACCGACAGCAGCAAAGCCCCGACACCCACGAACATCTGCTGCTCGTGCCGCATCGGAAGGCCGTTACCGACGACCTCGCTCGTGGCATGCCAGATCGAGGATCCATCCGCCAGAAAATAACTGCGAATGCGTGGCAGCATCGAAGTGACTTCGGCAATGTCTCGCTGGAAGCCGTAGAGCCTGGAATAGTGGATGTACGGATACATCAACACCGCCACCAGTAACGCAGCGGCGGCCACCATCAGCGCCGCCAGCGCCAGCGCTCGGCCATCGCGTCCGCGCCAGAAGCCAGCCAGCCACGTTCCAAGCTGCGGCCGGTCAACCCAGATCTGGGCCACGGCCCAGGCAAGCAGCAGCAGGCACAGGAAATAGCCCAGGTAAATGGAAATGTAGAACTGGCCAGCAACCGCGAGCGCGCACCATCCCAGCCAGAGTGGCGAGGCACCCACCCTGAACCTCTGCCAGCACAGCAGCGCGATCGGGGCCAGACAGCGGTATACCAATTGAGCGTGCCCCGCCTTTATTCCCACCGGCATCGCGAACGCATACAGGAAGGCTCCCATCGCTGAGGCCGGAGGGGAAAACCCGAACCTGCGCAACACCAGGTGCATGACCAGGAAATTGGCCAGATAGCCGGTCAAGTACCAAAGGTTGAACGCGATGTACCGGTCGAATCCCAGGCCGCGGTAGATCGAGTAGACCCAGGCAGTGCCCCAATGGTTATCGCTGAAGGTCAGCGCACCCGGCATGGGATAGAAGAATCCGGGGCTGAGCAGCGAAGCTTCCTGGCCGGTCAGCCAACGATAGAAATGTTCAAGAATGATGCCATTAAAGCGAGCATCGCCGAGATCGCCCGGCACACTCCTGAAGAAATTGACGTGCAGCAAGGGCACCAGGCAGAAGCCAAGCACCAGCAACGCGACCGGCGCCAGCCAGCGCCATTCCTCGGGCCGGGCGCGGCCGCTCGCGCGGCTTCGAAAGTTCAACACTTCAGGCATTGCCACGATCCTCTGGTCCGCTGCATCACTGGCAGCGATAATCCGAACTCATGCGGCTGTTCCGGAACGGATCGGTCAGCGCATCGGTGTAGCTGCCCATCAACAAACGGTGCGTGGGCAAAAGATTGCGACGATAGAAGCGGCTGAACGAGGCCAGACGATCACCTCGCGGTGTCAGCTTCACGCAGCCGTTTTCGATAAGGATCGTGCCTGACTGCAACTGCTCGGTCAGCCTAACCTCCATCAGGTGGTGTTCGCGCACATACTCGTGGGTGAATACCTGATCGAATGCATCCTCGCGAATGCCGCCACCGCGTTGCTGCAGCTTTTCCAGGATGTAGAAGGAAAGCGACCGATCGATGACCGTGGGCACGGAGATGGCGAACAGATAACCGCCCAGCAGCCATATCGCCAGTAATTGGGTCACCTCCAGAGCGGAGAAATCCCTGAAGAAGCGCAGAAGCGCCAGAAAAGCTGCGACCAAGATCACTGCAATTACCGCATCCAGCACACTGGCATAGAGCACCACGTTCACACGGAAGTAGCGCATGTGGATGAAATAGACTGCCAGCAGCACCGCGATGAATATCGCCGTCGAGATCAGCGCTTTCGTAAAGATTTTCACTTGAACACCATGAATTTGTTCGCAAGAAAACTGCAGGCGACCTGCATTCCCGTCGCCAGGACGAAACCCAACGTATAGTCCAGACCGTACACGTCCGCCCACAGGTACAAAATGCCCGCATGCAATGTCGCAATGCATCCGTAGATCAGAAGGAAGAGCCGCCCCTGCCTGGCGAACCCGCCATCGCCAGCACGAAACACGAAATACCGGTTACCGAGGAAAGAGACTGCTATCCCGAACAGTGCGGCAACTCCGTTGGCTGCTCCAGCCGATGTCATTCCCAGAACTTCCATGTTCAGCCGCAGCACACTGTAATGAATCACCGTCGCGACCAGGCCATTGACGACATAGCGCACGACCTGCCCCTTCAGTCCTCCCTCATTCACGGCGGACATGCAGTATCTCCGAGATGAACTCGCGGTAGCTCCCCGGCACCAGCACGCCACCACTGCGGATCATCCCCGACATCATCAGCACGATGAGCGTAAGCGCCGCCGTCTGCAGGAACACCAGCAGCAGAATGCCGCTGACCAGCGAGAACCACCCCGGAGTGGCAAAGCCCAGGGCCTTGAGCACAAACGCGGCCAACCCGCCGACAACCGACATGACGGCAACCAGCGTACAGGCGATACCGACCCGGACCAGCACGTCCTCGGCGAACACCATCAGGGCGCGGAACCCGTGCAACGCCAGCCCCACGAAGTTCATCTTGCTGCGCCCGGCATAACGCGGACCTCGATCCAATGCGCAGGTCTGCACGCGCAATTTTGAGCTCAGCACGCAGGCGGCGACGTGGGTCCATAGCTCCTGCATTGCCGCCAGCCGCTTCACCGCCGGCATCTTAGCGGCCATGAAATTGCCGAAGCTGATCTTGCGCCCGCTCAATGCCGCGAACAGGAATTTGTAGACCACGTAGAACGCCCGGAATCTCAGGGTTTCGACCCTGCTCTTGCGCGTGGCCACGACCACGTCGACCTCAGGCGAATCCAGTCTCCCAACGAGATCGCCGATGCTTTCAGGTGTGTCTTCGCCATCGGAGTCCATCACCACGACCTGTTGGTCCTCGGCGAAATGCTCCGCGACGTAGCTCAGGCCGATGGCAATGGCGCGCTGGTGCCCTACATTGCGGCGCAGCTTGATCACCACGCCGTCCAGGCCGGCTGTGGCGATGGCTTCCGGATGCAACGGCTGCCTGACCGAGCCGTCGTCTACCGCCACGATGAACGTCTTTGCGCCTTGAGTGCGGGCGAGTTCGATAAAGAGTCGGCTCGAGGCTTCCAGGTCCTCGTACACCGGCATGACCACGACCAGGGAATGGTTTGAATGGCTCATTGCTGCAGGCGCTTGCGGAAGTAGGCGATCGTCTCCTTCAGGCCATCCTCGAGCGCGACTCTCGGCTCCCAGCCAAGTTCGCTGCAGGCGAGCGCGATATCCGGCTGGCGCTGCTTGGGATCGTCAGCGGGCAGTGGCAGGAACTCGATTCTGGAGCGTCCACCCACCAGCCGGAGTATGGTCTCGGCGAGCTGCAACATGGTGAACTCGCCGGGATTGCCGATGTTCACCGGGCCGACGAAATCCGCACGGCTGTCCATGAGCCTCAACATGCCATCCACCAGGTCGTCCACGTAGCAGAAGCTGCGGGTCTGCATGCCGTCTCCATAGATGGTAATCGGCTCGCCACGCAAGGCCTGCACGATGAAGTTGCTCACCACGCGGCCATCGTTGGGATGCATCCTCGGGCCGTAGGTGTTGAAGATCCGCATCACCTTGATCTCAAGGCTGTGCTGACGCCAGTAATCGAAGAACAGTGTTTCCGCGCAGCGTTTGCCTTCGTCGTAGCAACTGCGGATCCCGACTGGATTCACCCTTCCCCAGTAAGCTTCGACCTGGGGATGGATCTCCGGATCGCCGTATACCTCGCTGGTACTGGCCTGTAGGATACGTGCGCCCACCCGCTTGGCCAGGCCCAACATGTTGATCGCCCCATGCACGCTGGTCTTGGTGGTTTGCACCGGATCGGCCTGGTAGTGGATCGGCGATGCGGGGCAGGCAAGGTTGAATATCTGATCGACCTCCACATACAAGGGGAAGGTCACATCGTGGCGCATCAACTCGAAATGGGGCTTGCCGATCAGGGCCGCAACGTTGTCCTTGTTGCCGGTATAGAAGTTGTCCACGCACAGTAGATCGCAGCCCCGCTCGTACAGGCGCTCGCACAAATGCGAACCCAGAAAGCCGGCGCCCCCGGTAACCAGAATCCTGCTGTCACCTCGATACATTTGTTTTCCCCGAAGAGCTGTAAAAGTTGCTCAAAAAGACACAAAGTGCCAGAACACGACACTCAAATGATACGGCATTTTGAGACCAGACAGCCTCTGATGCCCGCAACAGGAACCACCCCGATCAGGCCAGAAACATTACGCTGGCCCTTCCTCGGAAAGTGTCACGTCATGCCCCTCCGAATCGGTGCAACCATCCGTACGCTCCCAGCAACAACTCCCGCAGTTGGATACCGTATTCGGCCCAGCTCAACGTCGCCACCGCCGATGGCCGCGCGGTGCCGTCGGCACCGACAAGCAGCGAACAAAGCGTTTCGCTGTCGCCCACCCGGAAATAAGAGGCACTTCCACCGGCGATCTCCCTGAAAACCGAGATATCCGAGAGCAGCAAAGGCAGGTGATAGCGCGCCGCTTCGACCAGCGGCAACCCGAAACCTTCCAGCAGGGAGGCCTGGATCAGCCCCGCGGCGGCGCCATAGGCAAAATCCAGTTCGGCATTGGATACCTGTTCGGGCCAGAACAGCTGACGGCCGTAACGCGGATGCTGGCGAATCGATTCGGTGATCGCCTGCGATGCCCAACCCTGCTTGCCGACGATCATCAGACGACCACTCCAGCCCCTGGCCCAAGCCAGTTCGAAGGCCTTCAGGATTGTCGCGTAGTCCTTGCGCGGCTCCAACGTCCCGACCGCGAGGAACACCGGCTCCCCCTGGCCGAAGACGTCGATCACATCCTCGCGAAGGCGAGCCCCCGCCTCCACCTCGACGACGTCTGCGCCAAGATGCACGAAACCCACCCGCTGCCTGCCACGGCGTGGACGCTCCCGCTCCTGCAGCCATTCCGCCAGATCGTCGCCGGTACTGCGCGAATTGCAGACGAACACGTCGGCATGCCTGGCCGCAAACTCCATCCAGTGCCCGAAGACCTCGGGCATCCCGACATCGCAGGTGTGAGGCAGGCGCAACGGAATCAGGTCATGCACGAACACCGCCACCTCGCCCCCCAATTGGTGGACCTGCTCGATGCTGGGCAGGAAACGTTCGGGACCACCCCAGGCTGAGTCGGCCAGGAACAGCAGATCGCGCGTACCGATGCCGGCGCGCTCGTCGAAATCCGGGCAATCGATTCCAAGCAGCCGCTGCACCAGGGCCCGAGCTGAACGGATGCGTTCACCCTCGTGATAGACCGGCACGAACAGCAAACGGCCCCGCCCATTGCATGCGCACAGCCCGCGCACCAGATTGCGCACGACACGCTGGATGCCCGTGCCATAGTCGACATGAGCGAGCTCGCTCATGTCCAGCAGCACCCGTCTGGCAGAACCAAACCGCTTGATGGAGTGCAACGCCTGCCGCAGCTCGGCCGCCACCAGGCTGCGGTCGTCCGGTAGGTGCGGCATCAACCGTTGTGCCACGACATCGGCCCCCAGATGGCCGATGCGTGCGCGCAAGCGGCCGATCCAGTGTTCAAGCCGCCCCTGGTCGGCGTCACCGCCTGCCGATCCAGGTTCAACCACCGCACCGAACGGCAGCAATGGCGCCAACACGCAGAGCAACGGATCGGCGTCACCGTGCCCGAACACACCCAGCGCCTTCGACAGCAACTCGGGCAGGGCCCCCTCCACCGGAACAGCGACATCCATCAATGCCGATACCGAACGCCACTGCGCCAGGACGTCGGAAGCGCAATCGGCGGGGAATGCCAGACCACGCACGCCATCGCCACCAACACCACGCAGCACCACGATCAGGTCCGCCTGCTCGCGCACGCGATCATCGGCAAGCGACGCCACACCCCAGCGCAGGTGGATCGGCCACTCGCGCACACCGCCATCCTCCAGCAGCAGTACCGGGATCGTGCGCGCCAGTCTTGCCGCCCAATCCATCCAGCCACTGGTACCCGTCGGCTGCGTGCCGGCATCAGCGGGCAGCGCGATGGCCACCCGCCCTCCCGCCTGCTGCCCGTGCGGCTGCGCGGCACGATGTCGTTCCAGTGCGGTGGACCACGCCCTGACACTGGCGTCGGCGGTCCGAGACCATTGGAAAAAGCCGGCCCGTTCCATGCCGTAGTTGCGCAATTGCTCACGCCAGCCCGAGTCGGACAGCACCTGCTGTAGACAGGCCGCGATCGCGGAAAAGTCCGTTGCGTCGAACTTGGCCCGCGAAAGCTCGACGATCTCGCTCAGGCTGGAGTTGTCGCCCACGATCACCGGCGCGCCACAGGCCATCGCCTCCACGACCGGCAGACCGAACCCCTCGTAGAGCGAGGGGAAGACGAATGCCTCGCAAAGCGCGTAGAGATCACGCAGCTCCGAATCTTCCACGTAACCGGTCAGAA
The DNA here is from genome assembly GCA_047607345.1 of Pseudomonas sp. Taxonomy (GTDB): domain Bacteria; phylum Pseudomonadota; class Gammaproteobacteria; order Xanthomonadales; family Xanthomonadaceae; genus Pseudomonas_S. Next base: position 7,551 of record JASGDF010000075.1, read on the forward strand.
CGAGGTCGGCACTGCCCAGGCCGCATTGCCTGGCGAACTCCCGCAGTTCCTGCTCGGCCTCGGTCTGGTTCATCACCAGCACAAGGCCGCTCCTGAGCGAACGGGGCAACCCGGCGAATCCGGCGATGGCGCCTTTCGAATTCTTCCGGTAGTCGTTGTTGCCGGTATAGAGAACGAACCTGGAACGCAGCGAAAACCGGTTCGCCAATCGTTGCCGTGCCGCTTCCATGTCGTCTGGACGTCGGAATGCATCCGGAAATCCCGCATAGACCACATGGATCCGGTCCGGATCGATCCCCAGAAGGCGCACCGCATCCTGCTTGCTCGTGGCCGAGTTGGCGAGCAGTACGTCGAACTCGCGCAACTGCGCGAGCTTGCGTTCGTACCAGCGGCGCGCCCTCACGTCGCCGAGATAACGCTCCTCCATGACCAACGGGATCAGGTCGTGGACCAGGCAGCTGGTCAGACTTCCTTGCGTCCTGGCAATGGCGCCCAGGCCGGCGCAGGGCTCGATCAGCCCCTCGAACAGGCTGGTCACATGCACGATGTCCGGCGCCATCGCCTCCACGTGCATACGGGCCAGTTCCTCGGCCAGCAGCGTGCCGGGCGCATCGATCTGGAATGGCTGCCAACTGCCGTTTGGATAACGGTAGCCATGCAATCGATCGCCATCCAGGACCGTGGCGAACTCCGCCAAAGTGGCCTGCGACTCCTCCACGTAGGTGAGATCCGCAGCCACGTGCAGCACCACGCGATCGTGGCAGTTGCTGGCAATGGCCAGCGCATGCTCTCTCGCGTAGCGGCCTATTCCCCGCGTCCTCGAACCATTCTGCAGCGCCTGCAGGTCAAACAGGACTACCGGCTTCTCTCTAAGCATGGAAACAACACTCTCTCCTTGTGGAAAATTCAGGCAGGCCGCGTGGCAATCACCGCATAGTCTGGCGATACCCGCAACCAATCGAACAAAACGTTCAAATGCACCGCGCCAGGCTCATCCGCGGCCGGGCCGGGAAATTCAGGAGTGAACCGGCCATCGGCAAGCGGATCGATCGTGCCCTCGACGAAACCCCGGTCCTCCACCAGCCATTTCAGCAAGGGCGGCGGCAGCGGATTGCGATGCGTGGGGTCGAAATAGAAGTAATAGGTGCTGACCTTCAGGTTCTGCGGGTTGGGCGTCTCCAGGATCAACTTCCCGCCCGGCATCAGCGCGCTGAATGCCAGGTCCAGCATCTGCACCATGACGTCGAGCGGCAGATGCTCCACCAGGTGCATCGAGGTGATCGCCGCCAGCGAACCAGGCTCGCATTCGCGCAGGGCCTGCACCACGTCACACAGCTCGGCATGGCGCCCTGCCACTACGTTCTCCTGCACGAACAGCTCGTTGAGATCGACCCCGCGCGCCTCGAAGCCATGTTCGCCCAGCACGTCCAGCAACTCCCCCCGTCCACATCCCAGGTCGAGTACGCGGCGGCACTGGGTGGCTTCCGCCGCCGCCTCCAGCCAGGGCAGATATACCGCGCATCGGCGCTTGATCTCGTCGCGCGTCCCCCGGAACTCGTCCTCCAGCCTCAGGTACATGTCCGAGAGATCGATCTTTGCATCGGCACCCTCCACTTCGGCGTACCGTCCTTCACATTCCAGCACACGAACGGCGAGGCGCGCTTCCACATCGTCCAGGCGCCGCCCCAGCTCGCTGCCAAGTCGTGCCAGCGCCTCATCCCTGCGACGCAACGACATTTCCACCGCTGCCGCGTTCTGCTCGGCCTGTTGCTGGAGCATCGTGCGCAGCTGTTCCAGTTCCGAACGGACTTCCTCGCCCAGCCGCCGGTCACGACCCGCCAGGCGGTTCTCCATGATTTCCACCCGTGGATGGATGACATCGATCCGCGCCAGCGTAGCCAGCCAGCGTAAAGGCTTGCCGAACCATCGCTTGCGGCACCATTGCCTGAAGCGATAGGGCAGCAACAGCCCATCGACATGCACCGAGCGGTCCAGTCCTTCGGACGACCATCTCAGCTCTCCCAGCACCTCGACCTTGGACAGATCGCCATTCTCGATGGCGCGCAGGTATGAGACCGACGAATCATCCGGCAAGCGCTTGAGCAGCGCGCGGTATGCGACATCGATGAACTCGGCACCGGAATACTGCAGCAATTCCTGCAGCACATAGGAACCCTTCGGCTCGAAATCGGCACGTCCGCCGACTGCCTGCGCGTGCGGCACGGGAGCAGGCTCCTCGCCGAACGAACGCATCACACGATCAACTTCAAACACCATCTCTGCTCACCTCATGTCGCTGTGCCTGGCCGCCATCTCCGGGCATCCCAAGCGATATGACCGGTGGCAGCCAAGCGATTCCATCAAAACGCTCTCGTCCGATGTTGGCGACGGTGAAAACCATTGCCAGGTCGCGCCATTCGTAGTTGTCCACCAAATGGGTTTCGGTGCTGGACAGTGCAACGGACACCGAGTAGCTGCCCGCCCCCAGGTTGGCATCGAACTCGGCAACCAGCGACAGGCGCTGTCCGGCCTCCAGCTTGTTCACGACCTGCCGGGTATGGTCGGTATTGGTTCCGAACACGCTCTGCCCGAGCCGGTCACGGATCAGGTAGCCGACCACCAGCCGGTCGATGCGCTGCTTGCAGTGCACGTCGATGCGCAACCTGACGCGCTGCCCAACCTGGACCAGTTCGAGCGGGACATCGTGCTCGTCGAGCATCGTCACCTGTTCGACCACAGCCTCGCCGGTGCCCGACACGGTGACCCGATCGCCCTGTTCGTTGAGTGCCTGGCGGATTTCGGCCCCACCTTCCTTCTGCGCAATCAGCGCGTTGTAGTAGTCCATCACCGACTGGGCATCGGCATCCATGATCAGCTGGCCCTTGTCCATCAGCAATGCACGGTCGCACAGTGCGATGACCGCGGAGGGGTCATGGCTCACGATCAGCAGCGTGGTCCCCGCGGCCTGGTACTCACGGATCCGCTTGAAGCACTTGTGGATGAAATAGCTGTCACCGACCGAAAGTGCCTCGTCGACGATGAGCAGATCGGGTCGGAACGCCGTGGCCACGCTGAACGCCACGCGCATCTGCATGCCGCTGGAATAGGTCCGCACCGGCTGGTCGAAATATTCGCCGATTTCGGCGAACGCCTCGATCGCGGGCATCGCCGCGCCGATCTGCTCCTGCGAATAGCCCATCAGCCCCGCCGCGTGCCAGACGTTCTGGCGCCCGCTCAGATCCGCATTGAAGCCCATGCCCAGTTCGAGGATCGCCGCGACGTGGCCGGTACGCTCCACGCTTCCGGTGCTGGGCAGGGTCGTCCCGGTGATCAGCTTCAGCAAGGTGCTCTTGCCGGCGCCGTTCTGCCCGACGATGCCCACGGTTTCACCGGCCCCGATTTCGAAGGCCACGTCCCGCAGCACCCAGTGCTCCTCGGACGGACGGACCGGCAGGCCGAACCACGAGGCCACGCGCATCCACTCGCTGGCCCACTTCCTGTAGGCCTTGCCCAGGCCGCTCACGCGTAAGGAGCCACTCATAGCACGTCAACCATTTCGGCACTGGCGCGACGGAACATCACCAGCGCCACGCCCAGCAAGACCACCGAACCGGCCAGCAACCAGGCAAGCTCGTGAAACAGCGGAGGCCTGTCGAACACCAGCACGTTCTGGTAGCTGGCGATCAACGGATACAACGGATTGAGCGAGAACCAGCGCTGGTAGTGCGCCGGCAGGATCGAAATCATGTACACCACCGGCGTCATCCAGAACAGTGCCTGCAGGATCACCGGCACCACCTGCGCGATGTCGCGCATGAATACGTTGAGCACGCCAAGCACCATCCCCAGCGACAACGACATCAGCAGCGTGAGCAGGATCAGCGGCAGCAGCCAGACCGCTTGCGCGCCGGGCATATGACCCAGCACCGCGAACACGCCGAAGATCGCCACCAGCAGAAGCAGATTGTTGACCAGCATTGTCCCGGCGGCGATCACCGGCAGACAAACCCGCGGGAACGCCATCTTCTTGAGCATGTTCGCGTTGTCCACGAACAGCCCCATGCATTTATTGATGGTCTCAGCGAACAGGCTCCAGCCCAGCGTCCCCGCCATCAGGTACAACGAATAAGCGTATTTGTTGTCTATGCCTGGCAACTTAGCCGAGAGCACCTCGGAAAGGATCAGCGCGAAGATCAGCACCTGGGCCAGCGGATGGATGATCATCCACAGCCCCCCAAGCTTGCTGCGGATGAACCTGAGTCTCAGCTCGTTCTTGATCGAGGAGAAAATGAAATAGCGATAACCCCACAAGGCCCTGATCATGGCTGACATCTGCTCACCGTGATGATTGTTCGGAAACATGGCCGTACAGGCGACCACTGCCGGCCAGTTCGGCCAGACGCGCGGCCATAACCCTGGCGGCTTCTCTGAAATTCATGCGATTGCCGATATCGGCGCGCGCCGCGGCACCGATAGTGGCCGGCAACCAGCGTTCGTCGACGAGCCGCCGCATCCACTGCGCGGCCTGCGCCACATCCGCCTCGGCCCAGCGCCCCTGATCGGCCAATGCATACTGCCCCTCGGCGACCGGTATCAGTCGATAGCCCACCAGCAGGCTGTTCTCGGGGGTCATGAACTCCAGATTGCCCGACCATCCCGTGCCGATGACAGGCTTGCCGCGCGCCATGCATTCGGCCATTCCCAGCCCAAGCCCCTCAGCACGGTGCAGCGACACATAGGCATCCGCCGCCTCCTGCAGCGCCTCCAGCTGCATCGTGTCCAGCACCTGGTCACGCACCACGATCCGCCCATCGCGACGAGCGCTCCTGCGCAATTGGCGCAACGCATCCGGATACAGGTGCCCATTGCTAGTCTTCAGCATCAACTGAACCCGGTCGTGGCGCCCTTCGAATGCACGGACGAAGGCATCGATGACCGCTTGCGGATTCTTGCGATGGATGGAGGAATTGAAGTCGAAGCTATGCAGGAATACGAAAGCCTCGTCGTCGAGGTCGAAGGAACGCCGCCTCCAGCCGACGACCCGCCGCACCTGCAACGGGTGCGGAATGCGAACAACGGGCTTGTCGGTGATGCTCCGGAACGCATCCTCGACGAAACGGCTTGCGACCCATATCTCGTCCACCCGTTCCACCAGCGCACGCCATGCATCGGGGACGACTTCCAGTTCCCAGAACCAGAACCCGATGCTGTAGGTACCAGGACGCAATACCGGAAGCAGCTCCGCATAATGGTCCGGATTGACGAACACCAGATTGATGGGATGGCATGCATCCTGCCCCAGGTACGCGTCCAGACTGCGCTCGTTGCGGGCGTGCGGGATCTCGATCGGAACCTCGTTCAACGCCACCGGATAGCCCACGGCGAGCAAGGCACGCGCGTACATGCGCGCGCTCTGGCCCAGGCCGAATTCGCCGGTCAGATAACCATAGAGATTGACGCCCGGCCCCATCCCCGGAATCGGATCCCGAACAGCCTGCTCGGGCGCTTCATCGGCATAGCTGAAGTTTCCGCTGTCCACGCCCAGTCGCCTGAAGCGCACCGCCTTCAGTTCGCGCGACAGGCGCCAGCGCCGCACGAGCGCCCACAGCGATGCCGCAGCCAGCCTAACGTCCCCGCGATCGTGCGCGTCCCCGGACGGAGCGCCTGCACCATCACTCATGAAAGCGACTGTTCCAGATCCGCCCGCAGGTCCTCGACCGCCTCCACTCCGACGCTCAACCGCACCAGCGCATCGCTGATCCCCAGCTTCTCGCGCCGTTCCACCGGCACCGAGGCGTGGGTCATCACCGCCGGATGGTTGACCAGGCTCTCCACGCCGCCGAGCGACTCGGCCAGGGTGAACAGCGTGGTGCGCTCGCAGAAGCGCCTGGCCACCTCGAACCCGCCCTTGAGCACGATCGAGACGATGCCGCCGAAGCCGCTCATCTGGCGTGCGGCCAGCGCATGCTGCGGGTGCGAGGGCAAACCCGGGTAGATCACCGTCTCGATCGCCGGATGGGTCTGCAGCCACTGCGCCAGCGCCAGCGCGTTGTCGCAGTGCGCGCGCATGCGCAGCGGCAGGGTCTTCAGCCCGCGCAGGGCCAGGAAGCTGTCGAACGGCCCCTGCACGCCGCCAACGGAGTTCTGCAGAAACGCGGTGCGCTCGGCCAGCTCGGCGTCGGCGCCGACCACCGCGATGCCACCGACCATGTCGGAGTGGCCGTTGAGGTACTTGGTCGCCGAGTGCACGACGATGTCCGCGCCTAGTTCGAGCGGGCGCTGCAGCATCGGCGAGGTGAAGGTGTTGTCGACCACGACGATCAGCCGGTGCCTGCGCGCGATCGCCGCGACCGCGCCGATGTCGACGATCTTCAGCATCGGGTTGGTCGGGGTCTCGATCCAGACCATCCGCGTCCTCGGCGTGATCGCCGCCTCGAACGCGGCCAGGTCGGTCAGGTCGACGAAGCTGAAGTCCAGCCCGGCGCTGCGCCGGCGCACACGCTCGAACAGGCGGTAGCTGCCGCCGTACAGATCATCCATCGCGATCACGTGATCGCCACTGTCCAGCAGTTCGATCACGGTCGAGGTGGCGGCCATGCCGGAGGCGAAGGCGAATCCACGACTGCCGCCTTCCAGCGTGGCCACGCAGCGTTCATAAGCGAAGCGCGTGGGGTTGTGGGTCCGCGAATACTCGAAGCCCTGGTGCTCGCCCGGACTCGACTGTGCGTAGGTCGAGGTCGCGTAGATCGGCGGCATCACCGCGCCGGTGCTGGGGTCGGGCGACTGCCCGCCATGGATCGCCAAGGTGGCCAGCGCCAGCGCGCGCTCGCCATCCTGGCCGTTTCGGTTGCTGTCGGACATCTATGGGCTCCCGGCAAAAGTAACGCATTGTATCAAGCCGTAATGAACCGATCGCACTGCGCAGCGCACCGTGGACGGGCGCCGCGCGAGGATCCAGGCCGGCTCACTGGACGCGTCGGCGCAGGTAGTTGAGCAGGTCGATGCGGGTGATCAGGCCCTGGAACTGCTTGCCGTCCATCACGATCGCGACCTGGCCACGATCGAACACCGGCAGCAGCGCCTCGATCGGCGACTTGACGTCCAGCCGGTCCAGCTTGCTGACCATCGCGGTCGAGACTGGGTCGCGGAAGCGCGCCTCGTCGCCATAGACATGCAGCAGCACGTCGCTCTCGTCGACGATCCCGACCAGGTCGCCAGCTTCGATCACCGGCAGTTGCGACACGTCGTACAGCTTCATGCGCTGGTAGGCGGTGGTCAGCAGGTCGCCGGGGCCGACCACGACCGTGTCGCGCTCGTTGTAGGGGCGCAGGATCAGGTCGCGCAGATCGCCGTACTGCGGGCGTTCCAGGAACCCGTTGTCCAGCATCCAGTAATCGTTGTACATCTTCGACAGGTACTTGTTGCCGGTATCGCAGACCAGCACCAGCACGCGCTTGGGTTCGGTCTGCTCGCGGCAATACTTCAACGCCGCGGCCAGCAACGTGCCGGTGGACGAGCCGCCGAGGATGCCCTCCCTGGCCAGCAGTTCGCGCGCGGTGTGGAAGCTCTCCGCGTCGCTGATCGCATAAGCCTTGCTGACCCGGCTGAAGTCGGAAATCGGTGGCAGGAAGTCCTCGCCGATGCCCTCCACCAGCCAGGTGCCGGATTTGTCGCTCAGGCGGCCATCGTTGATGTATTCGGCCAGGATCGAGCCGACCGGGTCGGCCAGCACCAGCTCGGTACCCGGCGAGGCCTGGGCGAAGGCGCGCGACAGGCCGGTCATCGTGCCCGAACTGCCGCAGCCGAACACGATGGCGTCGAGCCGGCCGTCCATCTGCCGCAGGATCTCCGGGCCGGTACCGAACTCGTGCGCGGCCGGATTGTCCGGGTTGCCGAACTGGTTGATGAAGTAGGCTCCAGGGGTGTCGGCGGCGATCTTCGCGGCCAGATCCTGGTAGTACTCCGGATGCCCCTTGGCCACGTCCGAGCGGGTCAGCACCACCTCGGCGCCCATCGCCTTGAGATTGAATATCTTCTCGCGGCTCATCTTGTCCGGCACCACCAGCACCAGCCGGTAGCCCTTCTGCTGCGCGACCAGCGCCAGTCCCAGGCCGGTGTTGCCCGCGGTGCCCTCGACCAGGGTCGCTCCAGGCTGGATATCTCCGCGCTTCTCGGCGGCCTCGATCATCGACAGACCGATCCGGTCCTTGATCGAGCCCCCCGGGTTGGCACTCTCCAGCTTGAGGTACAGATCGCAGATACCGGTGTCGAGGTGCTGCGCCTTGATGATGGGCGTTTCGCCGATCAGCTCGAGGACCGAGGAGTGGATTGCCATGGGTACCTGGGGTTCGCGGGTTGTCCGGGTACGCCATTATCCGACGAACCCGCGACAAATGTCCGTGCATCCACGCCGCTGGATACCATCGGCCGGGGGTTCGCGCGCCCGGCTCCGCGCGGGTCGATCCACGCGGACCCGCCACCGGTACTCACTCGAATCCCCACATAAAACGCGGGCGATGGCGGATCGACGAGGAGACCGCCACCGCCCGCGACGGTGAACTTTCTGGATCGTGAGAGAGGTTCAGGTTCAGTGCGTCATCCGGTCGTAGATGCGGGTGAGCTTCTCCTTGGCACGCAGTTTCTCGCGCTTCATCTGCCCCAGGGTCATGTCGTCGATGGGAAGCACCCCAAGTTCGGCATCCATGCATTTCTTGTCCAGAAACTTGTGGCGTTGATAGAGCTGCTTGAACTCCGGATCGGTCTTGATCAAAGCATCGATTTCGGACTGCGGTTGCTCTTCGAACATTGGCATTGCCTCCTTCAGCTGGAAACAAGAACGCCCCGGCCGCTACGGCACGGGGCGCTGCTTGGACGAACGGAAGGGCACGACCGGCGGCTGCGGCTGCGGGAGCGCATGCTCCTCCTGCGAACCTCGTTCATTGGTGCGTGCCACTGCTTCATCGGCCCGGCCCTCCGTACTTCCAGGCGGCCGGTCTGCCACCTGGGCATCAGACGCTACGCCGCTCCCGGCGTCCGGGCAATAGCACAGCTCACACTTTTCCAGACCTGCGCGCATTCATGACCAGCAGGGGCTCCCAGCCATCACGGCAACGCTAAAAATCAATTAAAAATCAGTGAATTGAACTCAGGGGAACACGATCACTTCGGCCGAGCGCCCCTTGCCGGCGCCCCCCTTGCCGGCACTGACCTGCAACCGGGCGGCGCTCACCCCGGCCGCCACCAGGGCCTCCTTCAATACCTCGGCGCGCTTCTGCGCGGTGGCTGCATCGCCGGCATAGCCGACGATGCTGACCCGGCCCTTCTTGCCGATCTGCAGGTAGTCCGCCAGCGCCCTGGCCTGCCCGCCGCCATCGCTGGAAAGCTCGGCCTTGTTCCCGTCGAACACACTCGCGGCAACCGCGAACACCTCGCCGCGCGCGTCGAACTTCGACGGCGGCAACTTGGCCCCGGAGGTCAGTTCGGCTTCCTCGCGGGCGAGCTGGGCGGCCTTCTGCTGGGCCGCGCTGAGCTTGGCGGTCTGCTTGCTCGCCACGCTGCTGAGCGCCTGCTCGGCATCCTGGCGCGCCAGCATCTCGGCCTCGGCCTGCTGGCGCAGTTGCTCGGCCTCCTCGGCCTGCATCTGCGACTGCATGCGCAGACGCTCGGCCTCCTGCCGGGCACGGGCCGCCTCGCGGCGGCTGGCCTCGATCAGCAATTCACTGCGAGTGCTCTCGACCTGCTCCAGTTGGCGCCGTGCCGCGGTGGCGCGGGCGGAAGTCTCGGCGATCTCGACCCGGCGATCGGCAAGGAAACGCAGTTCGTCGCGATCGCGGCGCTTGGCTTCGGCGAAGGCATCGATCGCCTGCTGGGCCTGCAGGCGCTCGTAACGGGCAGCATCGGCGGTCTGCGGGTCTGCCTGCAGCGCAGTGAGCCGGCCGGACAGGACAGCGACCTCCGGATCGTCCTTGGCGAGGGCCAGCAGCGGCGCCAGCAACAGACCAGTCACGACAAAATGGCGCAGCTTCATCGGCTGTCTCCACCGTTCAAGCTGTCCTGCAACCGGGCGACCTCGGCCTTGCGCTGTTCGAGCTGGGCCTGCGCCACCGCCTCGTCGCTGCGGGCGCGGGCCAGGTCGGCGTCGGCGGCCGCGCGCAGCGCCAGTCGGGGCGCCTGCTTGCGCTCGCGACGGTCCAGCGCGGCCTGTTGGGCCTGCAACAGTTCCTGCCGGGCCAGGTTCACCAGGTCGGGTGCGTACTGGTCGGCATCGGCCTGGGTGGCCTGCTGTACCGCCTGTTCGGCGGCGGCCAGTTCCGGCGACGCGACCTGCGCGAGGGCCGGTAGCGAGAATGCGAATGCGCAGGCGGTCACATACAGGGATCGCCGCATTTGTGCGAAGCTAACCGTCATTGGGGGAGCCGTAGCGAGTCAATCGTGCACGGCCATTGTCGGAAGCCTGCGGCGCGCTTGCAACGGGACGCAGCAGTTCGTTGGGGAAATATTTCGCATGGATATCGGCTATTTCCTGAAGCTGATGACCGAAAAGAACGCCTCGGACATGTTTCTGACCACCGGGGCGCCCGTCCACATCAAGATCGAGGGCAAGCTGCATCCGCTCGGCAGCACCGCTCTGCCGCCCGGGATGGTCAAGAAGATCGCCTATTCGCTGATGGACGAGGGCCAGGTGCCGCAGTTCGAGCGCGAGCTGGAGCTCAACATGGCCATCGCCCTGCCCGACACCGGCCGCTTCCGGGTCAATGTGTTCAAGCAGCGCGGCGAGGTCGGCCTGGTGATCCGCGCGATCCGCAGCAAGATCCCCAGCATCGAGGCGCTGAACCTGCCGCAGGTGCTGAAGGACATCGTCATGACGCCGCGCGGGCTGGTGCTGGTGGTCGGCTCGACCGGCTCGGGCAAGTCCACCGCGCTGGCCTCGATGATCGACCACCGCAACAGCACCTCGACCGGGCACATCCTCACCATCGAGGACCCGATCGAGTACCTGCACAAGCACAAGCTGTCGATCGTCAACCAGCGCGAGGTCGGGCTGGATACCCACGCTTTCCACAACGCGCTCAAGAACGCGATGCGCGAGGCGCCGGACGTGATCCTGATCGGCGAGATCCTGGACGCGGAGACGATGGAGGCGGCGATCGCCTTCGCCGAGACCGGCCACCTGTGCCTGGCCACGCTGCACTCCAACAACGCCGATCAGACCATCGAGCGCATCCTCAACTTCTTTCCCGAGAGCGCGCACAAGAACGTGCTGATGAACCTGGCGCTGAACCTGCGCGCGGTGGTCTCGCTGCGCCTGGTCAGGGGCACCGATGGCCGGCGCCTGCCGGCCGCCGAGGTACTGCTCAATACGCCGGTGATCCGCGACCTGCTGCGGCGCGGGCAAGTGCACGAGATCAAGCCGGCGATGGAGGCGTCGCTGGAGCAAGGCATGGAGAGCTTCGACCAGTGCCTGTTCCGGATGGCCAAGAACGGCCAGATCGAGCAGGAGGAGGCGCTGCGCGCAGCCGATTCACGCGACGGCCTGGCACTGAAGTTCCGCCTGTCGGAGGGCGCCAGCGGCGAGCACGATCCGTACGCCGCCTACGAGAGCGTCGGCACGCCAGGGATCAGCCACGGCTTCCTTTGAACCGGAATCCTCGGCAGAGCCGGGGACTGGCTCCACCCGAAGCGCTCCTGGCCTGGCGGCAATCAAACGCATTCGCCGCCGTACCCACGAAGACAAGCGAAAACAACACCTTGCGGCACAACCTGGCGCACCTGGCCCCGGCTTTGTGCTATGCCGCAAAGCCGGCTACACTATGTTGGTCTGCAAGCGGCCGTCCGTTTCCCTCAGGGACCGCCGGCGTACCGGGTTATCTCCCGGCCGCCCGCCCCATCCGACGCCTTTCGTTCCTGCATACCGGTCACGCCCCTGGGCGCTGGCTGCCATCGATCCTCGCAGCGCGGTTCACGGGAACGCTCCGAGTCGCCCACGCCTTTCGCGTATCGGCCCATGGCCTGCGCGGGGCACACCGGAGTCATCCAATGTCCTTTGAGTCCCTGGGCCTCGCGCCCTTCCTGCTGCGTGCGCTCGCCGAGCAGGGTTACGAAACCCCCACCCCGATCCAGCAGCAGGCGATCCCGCTGGTACTGGAGGGCCATGACCTGCTGGCCGGCGCACAGACCGGCACCGGCAAGACCGCCGCGTTCGGCCTGCCGCTGCTCCAGCACCTGGGCACCTCGCCGCAGACGGTCAATGGCCCACGCAAGCCTCGCGCGCTGATCCTGACCCCGACCCGCGAGCTGGCCACCCAGGTCAGCGACAGCCTGCGCGGCTACTCCAAGTACCTGCGCATCCCCAGCACGGTGATCTACGGCGGCGTCGGCATGGGCAACCAGCTCGATGCGCTGCGTCGCGGCGTGGACCTGCTGATCGCCTGCCCGGGCCGGCTGATCGACCACATCGAGCGCCGCAGCGTGGACCTGTCCGGGATCGAGGTGCTGATCCTGGACGAGGCCGACCGCATGCTCGACATGGGCTTCCTGCCGTCGATCAAGCGCATCCTGGCCAAGCTACCCAAGCAGAACCGCCAGACCCTGCTGTTCTCGGCAACCTTCGCCGAGCCGATCAAGCAGCTGGCGATGGAGTTCATGCACCAGCCGCGCGAGGTGATGGTGACCCCGCGCAACACCGTGGCCGAGACCATCACGCACCGCGTGCATCCGGTCGACGGCGCGCGCAAGCGCGAGTTGCTGCTGCACCTGCTGGCGCAGGACTCGCGGCTGCAGACGCTGGTGTTCGCGCGCACCAAGCACGGCTCCGACAAGCTGGCCACGTTCCTGGAGAAGTCCGGGATCAAGACTGCGGCGATCCATGGCAACAAGAGCCAGGGCCAACGCCTGCGCGCGCTCAGCGACTTCAAGGCCGGCCGCGTGACCGTACTGGTCGCCACCGACATCGCCGCGCGCGGCATCGACATCAACGAGCTGCCGAAGGTCATCAACTACGACCTGCCGATGGTCGCGGAGGACTACGTGCACCGGATCGGCCGCACCGGCCGCAACGGCGCCAGCGGCGAGGCGGTGTCGCTGGTGGCCCAGGACGAGGCCAAGCTGCTGCGCGCGATCGTGCGCCTGCTGGGCCGCGACATGGAGATCCGCGACGTGCCGGGCTTCGAGCCGCAGGTGCCGATCCGCTGGGGCAACAGCGCCCCCGGCAAGGCCGAGCAGCCGGGCGGCGAGCGTCCGCCGCGCAAGGCGCATGCGCGCCGTCCGCACGGCGAAGCGCCGCGCCACGCGCATGCACATGCCGGCGCACGGCCGGCGGGCGGCAATCCGCCTGGCGA
>JASGDF010000076.1:0-26000 GCA_047607345.1 Pseudomonas sp.
GGACTACATCGTGCGCGACGGCGAGGTGGTGATCGTCGACGAGTTCACCGGCCGCACCCTGCCGGGCCGGCGCTGGTCCGACGGCCTGCACCAGGCGGTCGAGGCGAAGGAAGGCGTGCCGGTGCAGCGCGAGAACCAGACGCTGGCGAGCATCACCTTCCAGAACCTGTTCCGCATGTACAAGAAGCTGTCCGGCATGACCGGCACGGCCGACACCGAGGCCTACGAGTTCCAGAGCATCTACGGCCTGGAAGTGGTGGTGATCCCGACCAACCGGCCGACCGTGCGCAAGGATCACCCGGACCAGGTGTTCCTCAACCGCAAGGGCAAGTTCAACGCGGTGCTGGCCGACATTGAGGACTGCGCCAAGCGCGGCCAGCCGGTGCTGGTCGGCACCACCTCGATCGAGACCTCGGAGATGCTGTCCGAGCACCTGCGCAAGGCCGGAGTGAAGCACGAAGTGCTCAACGCCAAGCAGCACGAGCGCGAGGCGACCATCGTCGCCAACGCCGGCTTGCCCGGCGCGGTGACGATCGCCACCAACATGGCCGGCCGCGGTACCGACATCGTGCTGGGTGGCTCGATCGAGGCCGAGCTGCATGCGCTTGGGGAGGGGGCCGACGAGGCCGCGCGGGCCCAGGTCAAGCGTGACTGGCAGGCGCGCCACGAGGCGGTCAAGGCGGCCGGCGGCCTGCACATCATCGGCACCGAGCGCCACGAATCGCGGCGCATCGACAACCAGTTGCGCGGCCGTTCCGGCCGCCAGGGCGATCCGGGCTCCTCGCGCTTCTACCTGTCGCTGGAAGACAACCTGATGCGCATCTTCGCCTCCGACTGGGTCCAGAAGGCGATGCGCCTGATGGGCATGAAGGAGGACGACGTCATCGAGGACCGGCTGGTCAGCAGGCAGATCGAGAAGGCGCAGCGCAAGGTCGAGGCGCACAACTTCGACATCCGCAAGAACCTGCTCGACTTCGACGACGTCAACAACGACCAGCGCAAGGTGATCTACGCCCAGCGCGACGAGCTGCTGGATGCCGAGTCGGTCAAGGACAACATCGATGGCATCCGCGGCGATGTGGTCCATGACCTGGCGGCGCGCTTCGTGCCGGCCAACTCGGTGGACGAGCAGTGGGACCTGCCGGGCCTGGAGGCCACGCTGGAATCGGAGCTGGGCATCCAGCTGCCGCTGGCCAGGATCGCTGCCGAGCACGAGGAACTGGATGCCGAGCAGATCGCCGAGAAGGTGCAGGAAGCGGTGGACGCGCACTTCGCCGAGAAGGAGATCGCGGTTGGCGCGGAGACCATGCGCGCGCTGGAGAAGCATGTGATGCTGACCGTGCTCGACCAGGGCTGGAAGGAGCATCTGGCCAAGATGGACTACCTGCGCCAGGGCATCTACCTGCGCGGCTACGCGCAGAAGCAGCCCAAGCAGGAATACAAGAAGGAAGCCTTCGAGCTGTTCTCGGAGATGCTGGAGAACGTCAAGCGCGAGGTGGTGAATCTGCTGGCGCGCGTGCGCATCCGCAGCGAGGAGGAAGTGGCCGCGCTGGAGGAGCAGGAACGCGAGCAGATCAACGCGCGGCTGCGCCAGTCGCAGTTCCAGCACCAGGACGTCGGCGGCTATGGCGCCGACGAGGAGGCCGCCGAGGTCGCCGGCAGCGCCGCGGTCGCGCAGGTCACGCGTGAGGCGCCCAAGGTCGGCCGCAACGATCCGTGCCCCTGCGGCAGCGGGAAAAAATACAAGCATTGTCACGGGCAGCTCAGCTGACGCTGAGCTGCCCGTGCATGCAGCCCGCGTCGCGGGCTGCATGCACCCAAGTCCGCGTAGCGGACTTGGGTGACGGGCTTTCCTCCAATCCCCCGCGGCTGTCGCCGCGCCCCCCTTACTAAGGGGGGCTCTGCTCCGGACGCATTCTCGGGTGGGGGGGCGGATGGGCGTGATTCTTCCAGATCGTCATCTCCGTGCAGGCGCACTGCCGTCTGGAGAAATCCTGATCGTCGCTCCCGCGCAGGTGGGAGTCCAGGGACTTTCGCGTCGCTCGCCACGTGCCCGGGAGTTGGCCGGCAGGCTCGAAAGGGCATCGGGTATTGCCCGATGCCGGCTCGGCACGGCAAAGTCCCCGCATGCCTGAACCCTTGAGATCGATCCATGTCGTGGCCGGCGTCATCCAGGACGCACGCGGCCGCATCCTGCTCGCGCGTCGGACCGAGACCCGCGACATGCCGGGGCTGTGGGAATTTCCCGGTGGCAAGCGCGAGCCCGGTGAAAGCTCGGAGCAAGCGCTGGTGCGCGAGCTGCAGGAGGAGCTCGGTATCGAGGCCGAGGTCGGCGAGTGGCTGATGGAGGTGCCGCAGCTGTATCCGGACAAGCGCCTGCGCCTGGAGGTGCGGCGCATCGACGGCTGGAAGGGCCAGCCGCGCGGCCGTGAGGGCCAGGCGCTGACCTGGGTGAGCCCGGATCGGCTCGGACGCTATTCGATGCCTCCGGCCGACCTGCCGGTGGTCGCGATGTTGCGCCAGCCGCAGCACTACCTGGTCACGCCCGAACCGGGGGACGACGAGGAACGCTGGCTGGAGCGCATCGGCCAGCGCCTGCGCGAGGGCATTGGCCGGATCCACCTGCGCGCCCGGACGTACGATCCCCCGCGCTGGCAGGCGCTGGTCGAGCGGGTGCTGGTGCTGTGTGGGCGCAAGCCGGTGCAGTTGCTGCTCGATCGCGACGTGCCGCTGGCGCGCGAGCTGGGTATCGGGGTGCATCTGGATGCCACCCAGTTGGCGGGGCTGGAGGCGCGGCCACTGCCGGTTGAGCAGCCAGTCGCGGCGTCCTGCCACGACCTGGCCGGGTTGCAGCAGGCACAGCGGCTCGGTTGCGATTTCGCGGTGCTGGCGCCGGCGCCACTACCGCCGGCAGGATTCGACTGGATGGCTTTCGAGGCACTGCGCGAGAAGGTGTCGCTGCCGATCTATGTGGGCGGCGAACTGCAGCTGGAGCAGGTTGCCGAGGCGCGGCGGCACGGCGCGCAGGGAATCGCGGTGCTGCGCTAGCGAGCGTGATCCATCCTTTCGAGGCGTGGGCCGGCTGGATGCGCGCTCCGCTCGCCTGGTCCGGCGCGCGGGGGAGAACCGGAATTTCAGCGGCGCGGTAGTGGGCGCCGCCACAGCCAGACCAGCACGATCGCCATCGCGATCCATGCCGTCCAGCGTACCCATGCATGTGGCTCCCACCACAGCAGTACCGCGCAGATTCCCATCGAGATCGCCGAGGCCCACTTGCCGTAGCGGCTGACCCGACGGCCGTCGCGCCAGTCGCGCAACGGCGGGCCCAATCGCGGGTGGGTGACCAGCCAGTGGTGCAGGCACGGGGAGCTGCGCGCGGCCGCCCACGCCGCCAGCAGCACGAACTCGGTGCTCGGCAGGCCCGGTAGGAACACGCCGACCACCGCCACGCCGAGCGCGAGCAACGCCAGTCCGCGCAGCAGCAGGCGGAGCAGCGGACGCTGCGCCTGTGCGGTGGGGACCGGCGTGCCCGCATCCTGGTTCATGCGAGCACGAAGTTCATCTGCAGCAGCGTGCCGAAGCGGTCGTAGGCGGCGTTGGCGCCGGCGATGACCGTTTCGTGCTGCTCCGGCGCGATCCGCTCGCTGTCGAGCGCCTCGATGAAGCGGCGCCAGACCTTGGCACGGCCCTCGGGGTAGGCGGCGAGATTGCGCGCGCCGAACGCGGCCGAAAGCCCGAGCCGGTCACGTGCCTCCTTGAACAGGAACGCCACGCCGAGGGTCGAGCCTTCGGAGACGTACAGCCAGCCCAGTGCCGCGGGCATGGCGACCGCGGCGGTGGTTGGCGCGCCGGCCTCGGGCATCACCGCACCGAGGTCGCGCAGGTCGGCGCGCGCGGCCTCCACGCGGCCGCGTGCATCGAGGTCGCTGACCACGGCGCGGACCTGGGCGACGTCGAACAGGTGTACTTGTCGATCTGCTCGCGCGCGATCACTGAGACGGTGCCGGGGGTATCGAGCTTGATCGAGGGCTTGCTGGCGGTGACGTCCAGCCGCGGCAGGTCGGTGGCTTCGTCGGCGCGGGCCGGCGCGGCGAGGGACAGGCCGATCAGGACGAACGCGTGGGGAAATGCGCATGGAATCCTCATCTGCCTCCTCCGGAGGGGAGGCGTGTCGATAAGGCGCGCTTGCTGGCAGGTCGGACCTGGGGGCTGGCTAGCCGGTGTCTTGGGGTGTCGCCGGCTCCGGGAATGGAGCGGTGAGAGGGCGAAGGATACCTATTCGCGCCATGTGTGAATATTTCATTACAAACACATCCGCCGGGCACTCATCGCCGATTTCGGGGTGATTCAGCCTAGCCGGGACAGCACTGCCGAGATCGGCCGGGCCAGGTTGAGGGTGTAGAAGTGCAGGGCCGGGGCGCCGCCCTCGACCAGGCGCTGGCACAGCTGCGCCACCACGTCGGCGCCGAAGCTGCGCACCGATTCGGTGTCGTCGCCGTAGGCCTGCATTTTCTTGGCGATCCAGCGCGGGATTTCGGCGCCGCATTGCTCGGAGAAGCGGCGCAGCTGGGCGAAGTTGGAGATCGGCATGACCCCCGGAATGATCGGAATGTCCACGCCGAGCGCACGCACCGCGTCGACGAAGTGGAAGTAGGCGTCGGCGTTGTAGAAGTACTGGGTGATCGCCGCGTCGGCGCCGGCGTCGACCTTGGTCTTGAAATGCTTCAGGTCGCTGAGCGCGTCGCTCGCCTGCGGGTGCGTTTCCGGGTAGGCGCCGACCTCGATGCGGAACGCGTCGCCGTGCTCGGCGCGGATGAAGGCGATCAGCTCCGAGGCGTAGCGCAGGTCACCCGGATGACCCATGCCCGAGGGCAGGTCGCCGCGCAGTGCGACGATGCGCCTGCAGCCGATCGCGCGGTACAGCTTGAGCAGCTCGCGGATCTCCTCGCGGCTACCGCCGACGCAGGACAGATGCGGGGCGGCCTCCAGGCCATGGCGCTGGCTGAGGTGGCGCACGGTCTCGGAGGTGTAGCTGAGGGTGGAGCCACCGGCGCCGAAGGTGCACGAGACGTACTCGGGCGCGTAGGCCTTGAGCCTGGTCGCGGTGCGGTCCAGCTGGGCACGCTGCTCGTCGGTCTTGGGCGGGTAGAACTCGAAGCTGAGGGCGGTCATGGCGAAGCGGCAGGAAGTGGGATGTGGATAATATCGCTTCATCGCGATGGATGTGAAATCAATTGCGGGTTCCGGCGTGGCCGGTCCTTGGCGAGCGCTCCGTGGAGCCTGCCGGGCTCCTATCATGTGCGGGTCTTCTGTTTTCCTGCCATCGCGCATGTCCATCGTTCTGACCCCTTTCGCCCGCGCCCGCCTGTTCCCCGAGAACCGGCCTCGCGCGCGTCGTCTCAATGCGATCCAGGACTGCACGCCGGAGCAGTTCGAGCGCCGGCTCAATGACGAGGCGCCATTGAAGGTGCTCGATGGCTACGCGCCGTTCTGCAAGCTGCATGTGCATAGCAACTGGACCAGCACGCGCTGCCTGACCGTGCCGATTGGCGCGGACAACCGCCACCTGCTGCGCTCGGCCTACGAGGCCCGCAACGCGGAGGAGCTGCCGGTGCTGGTGCGCTGGTTCGAGGGCGTCGAGGCCCCGGTCGCGAACTACCTGCTGCCGATCCTCTACAGCCGCGAGCAACTGGCGAAGGAGGGCGCGCCGATCGAGGCAGACTGGGGCGTGGTCGGCTGCCTGTACACCGCCGAGCCGGAGGAGATCCCGATGACGCCGATCACGATGCTGCGCAACGCGCTGGGAGTGGCCGAGGGCGGCTCGGGCGTCGCGCTGGACCGGGAGGCCTACCGGCGCAGCGTGGCGTTCTGGGAGCAGCATGCGAATTGGCGGTCGTAGCCATGCCGGCGCCCGCCGATGAGGCATGGTGTCCGGTGTAGGAGGGACTTCAGTCCCGACGGGCTTTATTGGCGAAGCCCGTCGGGACTGAAGTCCCTCCTACGAACGTGCAGGGTTTCGCAAGCGCAGCGAGTGGAAAAACAACGGGCGCCTCGCGGCGCCCGTTGTTTTGCATGCAGGCGAAGGCCTGCCGCTCAGTAGCGGTAATGCTCCGGCTTGAACGGTCCGTCCACCGGTACGCCGAGGTAGTCGGCCTGTTCCTGGCTGAGCCGGGTCAGCTTCACGCCGATCTTCTCCAGGTGCAGGCGCGCCACTTCCTCGTCCAGCTTCTTCGGCAGGCGGTAGACGGTCTTCTCGTAGATGTCCTTGTTCTGCCACAGGTCGATCTGCGCCAGGGTCTGGTTGGCGAAGCTGTTGGACATCACGAACGACGGGTGCCCGGTGGCGCAGCCCAGGTTGACCAGGCGGCCTTCGGCCAGCAGGAAGATCGCGTTGCCGTTGCCGAAGACGTACTTGTCCACCTGCGGCTTGATGTTGACCTTCTGCACGCCGGCCAGCGCGTTGAGCGCGTCGACCTGGATCTCGTTGTCGAAGTGGCCGATGTTGCAGACGATGGCCTGGTCCTTCATCGCGGTCAGGTGCTCGATCCGGATGATGTCCTTGTTGCCGGTGGTGGTGACGTAGATGTCGGCCAGGCCCAGGCTGTCTTCGATGGTGTTGACCTCGTAGCCTTCCATCGCCGCCTGCAACGCGCAGATTGGGTCGATCTCGGTGACGATCACGCGCGCGCCGTAGGCCCGCAGCGACGCGGCGCAGCCCTTGCCGACGTCGCCGTAGCCGCAGACCACCGCGACCTTGCCGGCCAGCATCACGTCCAGCGCGCGCTTGAGCCCGTCGGCCAGCGACTCGCGGCAGCCGTACAGGTTGTCGAACTTGCTCTTGGTCACCGAGTCGTTGACGTTGATCGCAGGCACCAGCAGCTTGCCGGCCTCGGCGATCTGGTACAGGCGGTGCACGCCGGTGGTGGTCTCCTCGGACACGCCCTTCCAGTCGGCGACCACGCGCGTCCAGTAGCCCGGGCGCTCGACGGCGACGCGCTTGAGCAGGTTCTTGATAACCTGCTCCTCGTGCGAGGACGCCGGTTCGTTCACCCACTTCGAGCCGTTCTCCAGCTCGTAGCCCTTGTGGATCAGCAAGGTGACGTCGCCGCCGTCGTCGACCACCAGTTCCGGGCCGGTCAGCGTGCCGTCGGCCAGGGTAAAGGTCAGCGCCTCCAGGGTGCAGTCCCAGTATTCCTCCAGCGTCTCGCCCTTCCAGGCGAACACCGGGGTGCCGGTAGCGGCGATCGCCGCGGCAGCGTGGTCCTGGGTCGAGAAGATGTTGCACGAGGCCCAGCGCACGTCGGCGCCGATGTCCTTCAGGGTCTCGATCAGCACCGCGGTCTGGATCGTCATGTGCAGCGAACCGGTCACGCGCACGCCCTTCAGCGGCAGGGTGGCGGCGTACTTGCGGCGGATCGACATCAGACCCGGCATCTCGTGCTCGGCGATGTCCAGTTCCTTGCGGCCCCAGTCGGCCAGGGTGATGTCGGCGACCTTGTAGTCGCCCGCGGTGGAAAAGCGCTTGAGTGCGGCGTTCATCGATGTGCTCCGGTCAATGGCGAGAGGTCTCGCGAAGGTCCGGGCGCCGTTGCAGCTCGCTGCCTGCCGCCGAGCCTGGCCGGATCTGGAAGGCGGGATCTCCGCGTCGATACGGTCGCAGCGCCCCTCGGCAGAGACGTCCGGCACATTATAGCCGCTGGCGCGCGCGCCGCTTGAATGCGTGCGTCCGGGGCCTGCTGCCGCGGAAAGCGCGCACGGCATGCCGATGGCTGGTCGCGGAACGGCCTAGTACTTTTCGGTTAGGCTTTCGCGAAATCCGGGCTTTCGAGGCAATACGTTTCCAATGAACGAATACCGCAGCGGCATCGTCTTCGCCACGCCCGATCTTCCCTTGCGCGACGACGTGCGCAAGCTGGGCGCGCTGGTCGGAGACCTGCTGGCCGAGCAGGTGTCGGCGGCCTTCCTGGACGAGGTCGAGCAGATCCGCACCGCTGCCATTGCCCGCCGCGAGAGCGATGCGCCGCCGGATTCGCTGAGCGCGCTGCTGGACGCGCGCGAGCCGCGCGAGGCCGAGTCGCTGGTGCGTGCGTTCAGTACCTATTTCCAGGTGGTCAACATCGCCGAGCGGGTGCATCGGATCCGCCGCCGCCGCGACTACCAGCGCAGCGGCACCGGCACGCCGCAGCCCGATGGCCTGCACGACGCGCTGCGCCGGCTCAAGGCGCAGGGCACCACGCTGGAGGAACTGGCCGGCTGGCTGCCGCGCATCGACATCGAGCCAGTGTTCACCGCGCATCCGACCGAGGCGGTGCGGCGCGCGCTGCTGGAGAAGGAGCAGCTGATGGTCGCCAGCCTGATCGACAACCTCGACGGGACCAGAACCCCGGGCGAGCAGGCCGTGGACCAGGCGCGCTTCCGCATGGCGTTGACCGCGGCCTGGCAGACCGCCGATTCCTCGCCGGTGCGCCCGACCGTGGAGGACGAGCGCGAGCACGTCGGCTTCTATCTGACCCAGGTGCTGTACCGGGTGATCCCCGCGCTGTACGAGACGCTCGAGCACGCCATCGAGGAAACCTGGGGCACGACGCTGGCGCTGCCGCGCCTGCTGCGCTTCGGCACCTGGGTGGGCGGCGACATGGACGGCAATCCGAACGTGGACGCCAGGACCGTCACCGCCACGCTCGACGCGCAGCGTCGCGCGGTGCTGGACCGCTACCTCAAGGAGCTGTGGCAGCTGGCCAGCCTGCTCAGCCAGTCGACCACGCTGGTGCCGGTCGGCGAGCCGCTGCTGGCGCGGCTGGCCGAGTACCAGGCGGCACTGCCGGAGGCGGCCGGGCGCTCGCGCCCGCGGCATGGCGACATGCCGTACCGATTGTTCAACGATCTGATGCGGGCCCGGTTGCAGGCCACGCTCGACGACGCGCCCGGTGGCTATGCCGCGCCGGCCGAGTTCGAGCACGACATCCAGCTGATCCTCGACAGCCTGGAGGCCAACAAGGGGCTGCATGCAGGCTGGTTCGCGGTGCGCCGGTTGCTGTGGCGGGTACGCACCTTCGGTTTCCACCTGGCCCGGCTGGACGTGCGCCAGGAGTCGAGCGTGCATGCGCGCGCGGTGGGCGTGGCGCTCGGCGACGCGGCATGGGAATCGAAGGACTACGCCGAGCGCGCCGATGCGCTGCAGCCGTTCGCGGCCGGCGAGGCCGCGCTGCCTGCCGGTGGCGACGAAGGCAACGCGCGCCTGGACGCGGTGTTCGCCGCGCTCGCCGATGCGCGCCGGCGCCACGGCGCCGATGCGCTCGGCAGCTACATCATCTCGATGGCGCACAACCGCGCCGACGTGCTGACCGTGCTGGCGCTGGCACGTCGCGGCGGTCTGGTCGACGGCGATGGCGCGGTGCCGCTGGACATCGTGCCGCTGTTCGAGACCGTGGACGATCTGCGAGGCAGCATTGCCACGCTGCACGACCTACTCGTCGATCCGGTCTATCGCCGCCACCTGGCCGCGCGCGACGACGTGCAGATGGTGATGCTCGGCTATTCCGACAGCGGCAAGGACGGCGGCATCGCGGCCTCGCGCTGGGGCCTGCAGCGCGCCCAGGTCGAGCTGCTGGAGGCGGCCGAGCAGTTGGGCATCCGCCTGACCTTCTTCCACGGCCGCGGCGGCTCGATCGTGCGCGGCGGCGGCAAGACCACCAAGGCGCTGGAGGCGGCGCCGCGCGGCAGTGTCGACGGGCGCCTGCGCGTGACCGAGCAGGGCGAGGTGATCCACCGCAAGTACGGCATCCGCGCGCTGGCACTGCGCTCGATGGAACAGATGGCCGGCGCGGTGCTGCTGTCGAGTCTGCGCCCGCGCGCGCCGGAGCCGCGCGAGGCGCGGTGGCGGCCAGTGATGGACGTGGTGGCCGAGGCCAGCACGCGGGCCTATCGCGATTTCGTCGGCGGGCCGGACTTCATGGCGTATTTCCGCCAGGCCACGCCGATCGATGTGATCGAGCGGATGACGCTGGGCTCGCGCCCGTCACGCCGGCTTGGCCAGGACGCGGCGCTGACCAACCTGCGCGCGATCCCGTGGGTGTTCGCCTGGAGCCAGGCGCGCGCGGTGATCCCGGGCTGGTACGGCGTCGGCAGCGGCTTGCAGGCGGCGGCCGACGCCGGCCACGAGGACGTCCTGCGCGAGATGGCGACCGACTGGCCGTTCTTCCGTACCTTCCTCGACGACATCGCGATGGTGCTGTCCAAGGGCGACCTCAACATCGCCGAGATGTTCTCGCGCCTGTCCGGGCCGCTGCATGCGCGTTTCTTCCCGCGCATCCGCGACGAGCTGGCACTGACCAAGCGCTGGGTCAAGCAGCTGACCCGCCAGCAGTCGCTGTTGCAGCACGATCCGCGGCTGGCGCTGTCGATCCGCCTGCGCAATCCCTATATCGACCCGGTCAGCGTGCTGCAGGTCGACCTGCTGCGGCGCTGGCGCGAGACCGGCGGCGAGGACGAGGACTTGCTGCGCGCGCTGGTGGCCTGCGTCAACGGCGTCTCGCAGGGGCTGCAGAACACCGGTTGAGGCCAGTGGTTTGACGGCTGATGCGTGATGCGTGATGATTGATGTGGTTCTGCTCTGCGACGATTCCCCATGCGTACCACCCTCAGCCTCGACGACGACATCCTGGCCGCCGCGCGCGCGCTGGCCGAGGCGCAGGGCCGCAGCCTCGGCGAGGTCGTCTCGGAACTGGCGCGCCGGGGATTGGCGCCCGCCGCGGCCGCGCCGCAGTACCGCAACGGCATCCGCCTGCTGCCGGCCTCGCCCGGGGCGGGGCGGGCGACCCTGGAGCAGGTGAACCGGCTGCGCGACGAGTCGCCGTGATGGCGAAGCGGCGTTTGCAAGTGGCCGAGCGGGCCTCCGGCTGGCCGGAGAGCAGTCCGGTCCATCTGCTCGACGTCAACGTGCTGCTGGCGCTGCTCGATCCGTTGCACGTCCATCACGATCGTGCCCATGTCTGGTTCGCCGAGGCGGGCGCGCGCGGCTGGGCCTCGTGCCCGATCACCCAGAACGGCGCGCTGCGGATCATGGCCAACCCGCGCTACGCCAACCCGGTCGGCTCGGTCGGCGCGGCCGCCGAGGTGCTGGCCGGGCTGTGCGCGCATCCGGCACACCATTTCTGGCCTGACGCGCCGAGCCTGCTGGATTCGCCACGGGTGCTGCGCAGCCGGTTGCTTTCTTCCGCGCAGGTCACCGACAGCTATCTGCTGGCGCTGGCCGTGGACCAGGGCGGCTGCCTGGCCAGCTTCGACCGGCGCCTGGTCACCGACGCGGTGCAGGGCGGGGCGGAGGCGTTGCGGCTGATTCCCTGAGGCATCCGCGCTGTGGCATGCACCGATACCTGGCGCGCCTGCAAAAAAAAGAACCCCGGCACATGGATGTGCCGTGCCCTTGTGAGGGATTCACAAAAAAGCACCCCGGTACATGGATGTGCCGTGCTCTTGTGAGGGACTCACAAAAAAGCACCCCGGTACGTGGATGAGCCGTGCCCTTGCGAAGGACTCACAAAAAAGCACTGGCGCGATCGGACAGGATTGTCCAAAAATGTCAGCCATGACAATTTTGCGTATCGATACCGCGCTGCGCCGCCAGCAGATCCTGGACGCGGCCGACGACGTGTTCAGCGAACACGGCGTCCACGCCCCGCTCGAACTCGTGGTCGAGCGCGCCGGCCTGGGCCAGGCCACGCTCTACCGCAACTTCCCCGATCGCATCGCGCTGATGTCCGCGCTGCTGGAGCGCAGCCTGGAAGCCTTCGCGTGCGCCGCGCGCGACCTCGGCGACCGCCCCGACGGCCTGGGCGTGCTGTTGCACGACATCGCCGAGTACATCGCCGAGTCGGCGCCGATGCTCGACTTCTGGCGCACGATGGAGCGCGACCATCCGGCGATCGAGGGCGCCGACGGGCGTGCGCTGGAGATCCTCATGCCGTTCGTGCGCCGCGCCATCGACGCCGGCCTGTGCCGTCCCGACGTGGACGAGGAGCAGGTGCTGCTGGTGATGGACATGCTCGGCGGTTGTATGCGTGGTACCGACGACGGCGAGCGTCGCCGCCTGGCGCACCGCTCGGCCGACCTGCTGATGCGAGCGCTGGGCCTGTCGCCGGAATCGCTGGCTTCGAACCCGCGCGGTCACGCGTGAGGCCGGCGCTACGGCAGGCGGGGCGCTGGGTGCTGCGCGCGGCGGTACTCGCGGCCGGCGTCTGGAGCCTGCTGGCGCTGTATTTCCTGATACGCGATCACGCCTTGCTGCGCTGGACGACGCTGGCGACCTGGAGCGGCCTGACCGCCGCGGCGCTGTGGGGCCTGCGCCGAGGCCGCGAGAACTGGGCGCTGCCGGGTATCTTCGCGCTGGCCTTCGCCGGCCTGCAGGCCGGCTGGTGGACGATGCAGCCCAGCCAGGACCGCGACTGGGCCGACGACGTCGCCGAGCGCCTGCGCCCGGAGGTTCACGGCCACCGCGTGGTGCTGCACAACGTGCGCGACTTCGACTGGCACAGCGACAGCGACTACCGCATCCGCTGGCAGACCCGCGAATACGACCTCGACCGCCTGGCCAGCGCCGACCTGGCGATGTCGTACTGGATGGGGCCGGCGATCGCGCACACGCTGGTGTCGTTCGGCTTCGACGACGGCTCGCAGGTGGTGTTCTCGCTGGAGATCCGCAAGGAGCGCGGCGAGTCGTTCTCGGCGCTGGGCGGTTTCTTCCGCACGTTCGAGGAGACCCTGGTGGCCGCCGACGAGCGCGACATCCTGCGCGTGCGCACCAACGTGCGCGACGAGGACATGTACCTGTACCGGCTGAATCTGCCGCGGGAGGCATTGCGGCGGATGTTTCTCGGCTACGTCGAGCGCGCGCGCGCGCTGGACCGCGCCCCGCGCTTCTACAACACGCTGACCAGCAACTGCACGACCATCGTGTTCGAGCTGGCGCGCCAGCTCGATCCCGGCCTGCCGCTGGACTGGCGGCTGCTGGCCTCCGGCTACCTGGCCGAGTACGCGTTCGACCAGCACGGCCTGCTGCCTGGCTACACGTTCGAACAGCTCAGGCAGGGCGGCCACGTCACCGCCCGCGCGCGCGTTGCCGACGGCGATCCCGGGTTCTCCGCGCGCATCCGCGCAGGCATGCCGCTACAACCGGCACGGGAGCCGCGATGACGTTGCAGGCACTGGCGCGGTGGCTGCTGCTGGCCGCGCTGCTGGCGGGCTCCGGCTGCGCGATGGTGACGGTGAAATCGCGCGGCGCCGGCGACTACGTGGCCACGACCCGCGGCGACGTGCTGACCACCGGCAGGCTCGGCGAGAGCGGCATCGAGACGCTGCGCGTGGCCGGCATCGAGCCCAGGCCGTGCCGCGACGCGCCGGCCGGCTGCGCCGCGCAGCTCGACGCGGTGCCTGGGCTCGGCGACGAACGCCGCCTCGCCACCCAGGCCGAGCTGTGGATCGCCGAGGCGACCGCGCGGGGCCATCGCGCCGGCAAGGCGATGGACGACGCGACCCTGGACGCCTGGCTGGAAGCCGCGCGCCATGCCTACGCCTACCTGTTCTTCACCGCGCGCACGCCGGGCGAGCGCGCGTTCGAGAATCGCCAGACCCAGGTCCGCGACTACTACAACTACGCGGTGCAGCAGGTGGTCGGCGAGGCGTTCCGGCGCTGGCGCGCGATGCCGCGGCCCGAGGACGGCGGCAACCTGGCGATCGACGGCTGGCGCTTCGGCACCGACCTTTCCGGCTTCCGCCTGCCCGGCGGTAGCGAGGTGCCGCAGGACATCTACGATGCCAACGGCCTGCGCTTCGACGGCCTGCGCAGTACCTACCGGCGCGATGGCTTCGGTGCCGAGCTGGTCGCCAAGGTGCCGCCGTCGGCGGTGGGCGATCCGACCGCCGCGCTGCTCGATCCGGCAGCGGACGCGGACGATGGCGCCGGCCAGCGCCACGGCGGCAAGGCCGAGGTGGATTTCAGCGAGATGCCCTACGCGCCGACCACCGCGCTGCTGCGCTTCGACGGCGCCTCGCTGCAGGAGGTGCTGGCCACCCACGAGGCAACCCTGGTGCCGTACGACCCGTACCGCAACGCCGAGGTCGTGCTGCACGGCCAGCGCGTGCCGCTGGCGGGCAACTTCACCGCGGCCTACGGGTTGTGGCTGGCGCAATCGGGCTTCGCGGCCCAGTCGCTGCGCTCGATGCTCGGCCGCGCGCGCGGCATCGACCGCCCGCACCTGTACCTGATGCAACCCTACGATCCGGACCGGCGCATCCTGCTGATGCTGCACGGGCTGGCCTCCAGCCCGGAGGCGTGGGTCAACGTCGCCAACGAGATCATGGGCGACGAGGCGCTGCGCCGGCACTACCAGATCTGGCAGGTCTACTACCCGACCAATGCGCCGATCGCGTACAACCGCGCGCAGATCGAGGCGCTGGTGCAGCGCACGCTCGGGCACTTCGATCCCGACGGCCGCGCCGCGGCCTCGCGGCACATGGTGCTGGTGGGACACAGCATGGGCGGCGTGATCGGGCGGCTGCTGGTGTCCAACTCCGGCGAGACGCTGTGGCAGTCGCTGGCCGCGGACCGCCGGCTCGAGGGCGAGCGTGGCCGCCGCATCCGCGAGCGGATCGGGCCAATGCTGCATTTCGAGCCGTTGCCGGAAGTGGATCGCGCGATCTTCATCGCCGCCCCGCACCGCGGCACGCCGGTGGCCGAGGGCAGGATCGGACGCCTGGTCGGCAGGCTGATCCGCCTGCCGGTGACGTTGCTGCAGCGCTTCGGCGACGTGCTGCAGGACCTGGCCGGGCAGGACGGCAAGGGCGACAACGTCGTGCCCACCGGCATCGACAACCTGCGCGACACCGACCCGTTCATCCTCGCCACCGAGAACCTGCCGATCTCGCCACGGGTGCGCTACCACACCATCGTCGGCAAGGACGACGCGCTGCCGTTGGCCGACTCCAGCGATGGCGTGGTGCCTTATCGCAGCGCCCACCTCGACGGCGCCGAATCGGAGAAAGTGATCGCGTCCTGGCACAGCGTGCAGGAAACGCCGCAGGCGATCCTGGAGATCCGCCGCATCCTGCACGAGCAGATGGCGTCCGAGCCGTTGCGCTGAGCCATTGCACGCGCGCGGCGATGTCGCGTTGTTCCCTGTAACGGGGATGAAAGGACGCTTCACGATAATGCAGCCACATCGCGGCAGGCCGCAGGCCGTCGCGATTTTTTTGCACTTCCTTCCGATTATTTGATTCGCGACCGTGTGCCGGTGGCGGCGTCTTGCTGCCCATGTGCCGTGTGTTGCTGTCTTCAGGGGCCAACAACAATGTATTTCCATCGAAACCTCCGTCGTCGTGACCGGCGGGTCTACGGCAGCATCCTCGCGTTCGCATGCGCAAGCGTACTGGGCATGCCGGCATTCGCGCAGGAACGCGATCCGGACGCCGAGGACGGCACTGCGCAGGATGCGGTCAACCTCGACAAGGTCACCGTCGCGGCAACCCGCTACAGCGCCGCCGATATGCAGATGGCGGCCAGCAACACCGCCAGCGTGCTGTCGGCCGAGGACCTGCGGTACACCGCCGTGCACAACATCGCCGAGGCGCTGGGGCTGATGCCGGGGGTCAACGTCATCAATACCGGGCAGTCGTATTTCGGCGGCATCGACGGCGCCGCGCGCGGCGAGGGCATGTTCGCCTCGGTGCGCGGTCTCAACGCCGAGTACAACGTCAACCTGATCAACGGCGTCACCGTGGCCCAGGGCATGCCCTACAGCCGCGCGGTGCAGCTGCGCCTGCTGCCGCCATCCGGGTTGCAGACCATCGTGCTCAACAAGACTTCCACCGCGGCGATGGACGGCGACGCGATTGGTGGCACCATCGACTACCGCACCCCGACCGCGTTCGACTACGGCGCGCAAAGCGGCGGCAGCGTCAGCCTGAGCGGCCGCGTCGAGAGCCGCGCGCGCGACTATGGCGACAGCGGCCTGGGCGGTGGTGTGGCCGGCGACTGGCACGGCCGCTTCGGCGGCGACAGGCAGTTCGGCGTCTATGCCAGCGGCTACTACGACACTCGCGACTACGTGAACAGCCAGTACGCCGGCGCCACCGCGGCCGGTAGCGACGGCACCTGGGAGTTCAGCCGCACCGATGCCGACGGCAACCTCGCCGACGGCTACGACCCGCAACGCGCGCTGATGGGGACCGGCCTGTATGCCGGCTATTCCCAGGGCGACACGCGCCGCTTCGGCGGCAATGTCTCGTTCGACTGGCGGGTCGATCCAACCCTGCTGGTGTATGCGCGCGGTACTTTCGCGCGTGCCTTCACCGAACAGAACACCGGCTATTCGCAGCTGATCCCGCGCAATGTTGGCTACGCGCAGACCGGCGTGGATGGCGTCTACCAACCCATCATCGGCGGCTACGCGGTGCGTTACTGGTACGAGACCAATCCGGAGATGGCCGACCTGGCCACCTTGCAGTTCGGTGCCGACAAGCACTGGGGCAACTGGACGATCTCGCCCAACGTGTTCTACGGCTTCGGCCACAACGACCGGCCCGACCACCTGGAGATCTCCGCGCGCACCGACCAGTATGCCGATCGTGGCGGCACCTTCGCCTACGGCGCCGGCCAGTTGCTGAGCCAGGATGCCGACGGCTATCCGATCCCGCAGCTGACCCCGGAGATGGCCGCCGCGATCGACGACATCGGCGGCCTGTACGTGCGCCGCGCCGGCCAGCTGACCCGGCAGTACAGCGGGCAGAAGAAGGGTGGGGCGAAGCTCGACCTGCGCCGCGTGTTCGACCAGGGCGCCTTGCAGGAACTGCAGTTCGGCCTCAAGCATACGACCAGCTCGCGCGAGTTCACCTCGCGCAACTGGACCACAGGCTACTACGGCGGCTATGCCACGCTCGACGACACCGGTCTGGTCGACGGGCGCTACGACGCGGTGTTCCCCGGCAAGTACGACTGGAGCACCGTGCACCTGAGCAACGACGCGCTCACCACACTGATCAACGAGCGGCTGACCGAAAGCAGCTTCGACACCTGCGGCTCGCTGTACGTCAACAACTGGAACTGCAACACCATGCGCGGCACCGAGTCGGTGTCCTCGGCCTATGCGATGGCGACGCTGCGCTACGGCGATCTGGAGATCATCCCCGGCCTGCGCTACGAGCACACCCGCATCCGCAACACCTACTGGGCGCGGCAGCCGAACCAGGACGGCGCGGAAGTGACCGGCCATTTCGAGAACAACCACACCCGCTACGGCGTGGCGCTGCCCAGCGTGTTCGTGAACTGGCGTCCCGGCGCCGGCGACAGCGTGTACCGCGCGGGCCTGTGGACCAGCTATACCCGGCCGGCGTTCGTCCAGCTCGGCGGTGGTTCCACCACCAGCATCTCCGCCGACACCGGCCGGATCACCATCACCGAGGGCAATCCGGACCTGGACCCGATCAAGTCACTCAACCTCGACCTGTCCGGCGAATGGCGCAACGACCGGGGTGGCCACGCGATGCTGGCCGGTTACTACAAGCGCCTGAGCAACTACATCTACGAGAGCGGCTCCAATGCGGTCAATCGTGGCGAGAGCAGCGAGGGCGATACGATCTACCGGCGGCCGCGCAACGGCGGCGACGGCGAGGTCCTCGGCGTGGAGGTGGCGCTGCGGCAGCGCTTCCAGGACCTGCCTGCGCTGCTGGACGGGTTCGGTGTCGGTCTCAACGCCACCCGCCAGAAGACCCGCGTCGACCTGGGCATGGACGGCTTCGAGCGCGAGCGCATCCAGAATGCGCCGGACCTGCTCGCCAACGCCGAGCTGTTCTACGAGAACGGACCGCTGTCGGTGAACCTGAGCTGGCACTATTCGGGCCAATACGTCGCGGTCTACGACTACCTGCGCCAGGGCGAGAACTGGGACCACCTGTGGGTCGAGCCGGTCCAGCGCGTGGACCTGCACGTCGGCTACGCCGTCGGCGAGCGCTGGCGCGCGGACCTGTCGATCGCCAACCTGACCAAGCGCGAGAGCTATCGCGCGCGCGTCGGCCGCGACAGCATGGCGTTGCAGGACATCGTCGATGCCGGCATGACCGGCCTGCTGACGCTGAGGTATGCATTCTGATGGCGCGGCCACGTTCGCTTTCGCGGATCGTGCTGCTGGCCGGCCGGCTCGCCCGGGGCGCGCAGGCCGGCCACGCCGAGCCGCTGACCGAGGATGCGCGGCTGGAGCAGGTCGTGCTGGTGTACCGCCACGGCGTGCGCGCACCGCTGCCGGGCGAGAACGCGGCGGCGGCCTATGCCGACGCGCCGTGGCCGGCCTGGGACACGCCGCACAGCCAGCTCAGCCCGCGCGGCCGCGAGGCGGTGCGGCTGAGTGGCGACTGGCTCGGCCAGTGGCTGCGCCAGCAAGGGCTGCTGCCGGCGCGTGGCTGTCCGGCGCCGGGCGATGTGGCGGTGCGCGCCAACACCGACCAGCGCACCATCGACAGCGGCGTGATCCTGGCCGGCGCGCTGGCGCCGGGCTGCGGGCTGCACACCGAGCATCGCCCGGCCGGCACCCACGATCCGCTGTTCCGCCCGGTCGAGGCCGGCGTGGTCGATTTCGATGCGGATGCGGCCATCGCCTCGATCCAGCGCGAGAACGGCGGGCCGGCGGCGCTGGTCGCCGCGCACCGGCGCGAGCTGGAGGCGATGCGGCAGATCCTGGGCTGCGCCCGCACGCCCTGCGACTTCGCCGCGATGCCGTCGAAGCTGGAACCGGCGGCGGACGGCCGTGGCTTCGTCCTCGAAGGCCCCGTGCACCTGACCTCCGGCACCGGCGAGGTACTGTTGCTGCAATACGCCGAGGGCATGCCGCTGGACCAGGTCGGCTGGGGCCGCGCCACGCCCGAGCGGCTGGCGCAGGTCTCGCGGCTGCACGCGTTGCTGTTCGAGGTCTATGCGCGGCCGCGCTACATGGCGGTGCGCAGCGGTGGGCCGCTGGTCGGCGAACTGCTGGGGCGGCTCGGGCAGGACGGCGCACCGAAGGTCTCGCTGTTCGTCGGCAGCGACAACCACATCGCCGCGCTGAGCAGCCTGCTCGGCGTGCATTTCCACCTGCCCGGCTACGGTGCCGATGACCCGCCGCCCGGAGGCGCGCTGGCGGTGGAGTTATGGCGCGACCGCGCCAGCGGCGAACGCCGGGTGCGGGTAGAGTATCTGGCGCAATCGCTGGACCAGCTGCGCACGTTGCAGCCGCTTGACCTGGCGCATCCGCCACTGCGGCAGACGCTGGCGCCGGCGATATGCAAGGCCGTGGCCACGCCGCTGGGGTGCCCGCTGGACGCTTTCCTCGTCGCCCTGCGCCGCAGCGTCGCGGTTTGTGGGAGGGACTTCAGCCCCGACAGGGCTTGCCCGGAGAAGCGTCGGGACTGAAGTCCCTCCCACGGAGCCGGCCCTAGTCCGCCGCCTCCGGCGTGGAGCCGAGCAGCTCGCGCTGGCGCTGCTCCATCTCCTGGCGCAGCTGCCGGCGGATCTGCGCGGCGGCGTGGCGGCGCTTCTCGTCCGCGCTGTGCGGCTCCAGCGTCGGTACCGCGGTCGGCTTGCCCTCGTCGTCGACCGCGACCATGGTGAAGAAGCAGCTGTTGGCGTGGCGCACGCTCTGCTTGAGGATGTCCTCGGCCACGACCTTGATGCCGACCTCCAGCGAGGAGGTGCCGGTGTAGTTGACCGAGGCCAGGAAGGTGACCAGTTCGCCGACGTTGATCGGCTGGCGGAACATCACCTGGTCCACCGACAGCGTGACCACGTAGCTGCCGGCGTAGCGGCTCGCGCAGGCATAGGCGACCTGGTCGAGCAGGCGCAGGATCGCCCCGCCGTGGACCTTGCCGGAGAAGTTGGCCATCTCCGGGGACATCAGCACGGTCATCGACAACTGGTGGGGCTTGAGCTCGGACATCGGGAGCATGCCGCAGGACGTGGGAGTCCAAAGGCTAACCGAGGCTTCGCCGTGACCGCTAGCGGTTCGGCGCCAAAGCAAAGGGCCGCCCGAGGGCGGCCCTTGCTGGAGCGGCATGCGGCCGGACCGGCGCTTACGCGGGTCCTTCGCAACGACACGGCACATCCCTGTGCCGTGATGCTTATTTCAGCTTGGCGTCGGCGCGCAGCGCCTCTGCACGATCGGTCTTTTCCCACGAGAACGCGGTGGCGGTGACTTTCTCGCCGGCACCGTTGACGTAGGTGAACTCCTTCGGCTTGCGGCCGAAGTGGCCGTAGCTGGCGGTCGGCTGGTACATCGGATGGATCAGGTCGAGCATCTGGATGATGCCGTAGGGGCGCAGGTCGAAGTGCTTGCGGATCAGCTTCTCGATCTGCGCGTCCGGGATCTTGCCGGTGCCGAAGGTGGTCACCGAGATCGAGGTCGGCTCGGCCACGCCGATCGCGTAGGACACCTGCACCTCACAGCGGTCGGCCAGGCCGGCGGCCACCACGTTCTTGGCGACGTAGCGCGCGGCGTAGGCGGCCGAGCGGTCGACCTTGGACGGATCCTTGCCGGAGAACGCGCCGCCGCCGTGGCGGGCCCAGCCGCCGTAGGTGTCGACGATGATCTTGCGCCCGGTCAGGCCGCAGTCGCCCACTGGCCCGCCGATCACGAACTTGCCGGTCGGGTTGATGTGGAACTTGGTGCCCTTGTGCAGCCACTTGGCCGGCAGCACCGGCTTGAGGATCTCCTCGCGCACCGCCTCGATAAGGTCCTTCTGCTTCACGCCCGGGTCGTGCTGGGTCGACAGCACCACCGCGTCGATCGCGCTCGCCTTGCCGTCCTCGTAGCGCAGCGTGACCTGCGACTTGGCGTCCGGGCGCAGCCAGGGCAGCGGCGAGTTCTTCTTCTTGCGGACCTTGGCCTGCTGCTCGACCAGGCGGTGCGAGAGGTGGATCGCGGCCGGCATGAAGCTGTCGGTCTCGTTGGTGGCGTAGCCGAACATCAGGCCCTGGTCGCCGGCACCCTGTTCCTCGGGCTTCTTGCGGTCCACGCCCTGGTTGATGTCCGGCGACTGCTTGCCGATCAGGTTCAGCACGCCGCAGGTCTCGCCGTCGAAGCCGACCTCGGAGCTGTTGTAGCCGATGTCCAGGATCACCTTGCGGGTCAGCGCCTCCAGGTCGATCCAGGCCGAGGTGGTGACCTCGCCGGCGACGATCGCCACGCCGGTCTTCACCAGCGTCTCGCAGGCCACGCGGGCGCGGCTGTCCTGGGTCAGGATGGCGTCCAGCACCGCATCGGAGATCTGGTCGGCGATCTTGTCCGGATGGCCTTCGGAGACCGATTCGGAAGTGAACAGGTAGCTGGACATCGGGCTTATATCCCTTGATTCGGATGAAAAGATGGACGCGCATGATACACGCGCCGGGGGTGGGCGTGCATTGTGCCTTGCCCCGGACGGGGCGGGGGTTAAATTTGCGCGGCGTGCAACCGCGCTGGGCGCGGTCACGCAACTGCCTTGCCGTTGCAACATGAACGTCGCCGCCGTTCCGCAGCATTGTCACGACGGGAACGGAGATGTCGTGATGGCGACACTGCTCGAGCGGACTCTGCAGCAGCGGTATCCGCGGTTGTTCAACGGGCGCAGCGCGAAACTGGTGAAGCCGCTGTTGCATGGCTTCGGGCGCTGGTCCGGGCTGGGTCAGGCCGAGCGCTTCCTGGCCGATCTGCCCGGGGAACTGCGCGGGCTGGATTTCGTGCGCGCCGGGCTGGCGTTCCTGAAGACCACCTGCGAGGTCCAGGCGGCCGAGCTGCAGCGCATCCCGCGCCAGGGCCGGGTGCTGGTACTGGCCAACCACCCGTCCGGCGCGCGCGATGCGCTGGCGCTGCTGGAGGCGGTCGGGCGGGTGCGCCGCGACGTGTGCATCGTCGCCAACGACTGGCTGGAAGTGGTCGAGCCGCTGCGCGAGCTGCTGCTGCCGGTGCGTATCCTCGGCGGCAATCCCTCGCGGGCCAGCATGCTGGCGGTGGAGCAGGCGCTGCGCCAGGAGCGCTGCGTGATCGTGTTCCCGGCCGGTGAGGTCTCGCGGCTGGGCTGGCGCGGCGTGCAGGACGGGCGCTGGCGGCGCGGAGTCCTGCACTTCGCGCGCCGCACCGGTGCGCCGGTGCTGCCGGTGTGCGTGGATGCGCGCAACTCTGCGCTGTTCTACGGTGCCTCGGTGGTGTTCAAGCCGGCCGGCACCGCGTTGCTGGCGCGCGAGACGTTGGCGCGCCGGCGCCCGCAGCGGGTGCAGCTGCACATCGGCCAGCCGCGCCGGCTGCCCGACGACGGCAGCGATGATCAGCGCGAGCTGCACGCGCTGCGCCGCGAGCTGTACGCGCTGGGCAAGCTCGCCGGCGGCTGCCGCGCCGAGCCATTGGCCGAACCGCTGCCGCCGCAGGCTCTGGCCGAGGGCGTCGCTGCGCTCGAACTGCTCGGCCACACTCTCGACGGCAAGCAGGTCCGCTACGGCACCTTGGCCGCCGACGCGCCGCTGCTGCTGGAGATCGGCCGGTTGCGCGAGCTGACTTTCCGCGAGGTCGGCGAGGGCACCGGGTTGTCGCGCGATCTGGACCGTTTCGATGCCTGGTACGAGCACATCGTGCTGTGGGACGGTGCGGTCGGCCGCATCGTCGGCGCGTACAGGGTCGCGCGCTGCGCCGGCCTGCTGGCCCGGCGTGGACTGACCGGTCTCTACACCGCCAGCCTGTTCGACTACGACGAGGAGGCCATGGTGCCGAGGCTGGCGCAGGCGCTGGAGCTGGGCCGCAGCTTCGTGGTCCCCGACTACTGGGGCAGCCGCAGCATCGACTACTTGTGGCAGGGCATCGGTGCCTACCTGCGCCGGCATCCGCGCATCCGCTACCTGGTCGGCGCGGTCTCGATCAGCGCCGCGCTGCCGGCCGCGGCGCGCGCGCAGATCGTGGCCTACTACCGCCACTATCACGGCGACGTGGGCGAGGGCGCGGCCGCCAAGCGGCCATTTACCGCGGACATCCCCACGGCGCTGTTCGCCGAGCTGGACGCCGCCACCGCCTTCCGCGTGCTCAAGGACAACCTCGATGCGCTCGGCACGGCGGTGCCGATGCTCTACAAACAATACGTCGAGCTGTGCGAACCGGGCGGGGCGCGGTTCCTGGCATTCGGGGTGGACCCGGACTTCAGTGATTCGGTCGATGGCCTGATCGAGGTCGACCTGCACCGGCTCAAGCCGAAGAAGCGCGAGCGCTATCTCGGCGCCCGCCACGACGAGGAGGCTACCGCATGAGCGTGCTGACCCTGGAGCCCGCGCGGCGCGCGGTGTTCATCTCCGACCTGCACCTGGGCTCACGGCATTGCCATGCCGCGCAGGTCGCCGACTTCCTCGGCCGGCTGCGTTGCCGCACCCTCTACCTGGTTGGCGACATCGTCGATCTGTGGTGGATGTCGCAGCGCCGCGCGCACTGGGACGCCGCGCACCAGCGCGTGGTCGAGGCGCTGCATGCGCTGGCCCAGGCCGGTACCGAGATCATCTACGTACCGGGCAACCACGACCGCGCGATCCGCCGTTTCTGTGGCCTGGCGATGCCGACGATGCAGGTGCGCAGGCGCGCGATCCACGTCACCGCCGACGGCCGCCGTCTGCTGGTCACCCACGGCGACGACTACGATGCGGTCACCCATTTCGGCGGTTTGCAGGAGCAGCTCGGCGACTGGCTGTACTACCGCATCCTGACCGGCAACAAGCTGGTCAACTGGATACGCCAGCGGCTCGGGCTGCGCTACTGGTCGCTGGCCGAGTACCTCAAGCGCCAGAGCGGCGCGGCCGAACGCTACATCGCCCGCTTCGTCGCGGCCGGCCTGGACGACGCGCGTCGGCGCGGCCTGGATGGCATCGTCTGCGGCCACATCCATCGTGCCGGCCTGTTCGAGCGCGATGGGCGGGTCTACGCCAACGACGGCGACTGGGTCGAGAGCCTGACCGCACTGTGCGAGAACCCGGACGGCACGCTGCAATTGATCGATCATCTGGAGCGGGTGCTCGCCGAGCTGCCGGCGCGTGCGTGCGCGCGGCTGCCTGCCGAGGTGGCGCGCGCGGCCTGAGTGAGCGGCGGCCTGCCGAGCTGCTGCGGCGCTTCGGAATCGATCGGCTCAGGGGCGCTTGCAGAGGAGCGGAGGCAAGGTCGCCGGCCGGGTACTGATCGGTCTTGCGGACCTGCGCGGTCGTCGCCCCGGTCGGCCATTGCTGCGTCGCGTTGCTGACAGGCGCCATGCTCGGACAGGACGTTGTTGCTCAGTCCCGACCCGATCGGGCGCAGGGGCGCATATCGCAGCGTCAGCCATCGACTGCGTGCGCCGCCGCCGTTTGCCGCGCCGCTGTGGTTGCGTGACCGGAGTTCGGCAATGACCCGGTAGTGCAGGCACTACGGATCGGAACCATCAGCGGATGGCGTGCACGGTGCGCGTTCACCCGCGCGGGCGAGTGTCGTTCATTCCAATTTCTCATAAGGATCGTCGGCATGGATGTCGATTTTCTTTCCGATGCGTTGCCAGTTCGGGACAGGCCAGGCATTACATTCCCAAGCAATCCTCGTCCGTGTCCATGGCGAGGGTCGCGCTCGACCCTGGTCACATGGAGAGTCCCTTGAAACGTAGTCTCGTCGCATGCGTGCCGGTGCTCGGATTGCTGCTGGTGTGCGGGGCCGCGCAGGCGGTCCCGGTGGTCCCGCCTGAACTCACCGTCGGCTCGATGTTCCAGCGCGCCGACGGGGTGGTGAAGACGGTGATGGCGGTGCTGGTGCTGGCCTCGGTGGCCACGCTCAGTGTCTGGATCCACAAGGTGGCGGAACTGCTCGGCGCGCGCCGAGCCATCGCCCGCGCGCTGGCGGCGCTCGCCGAGGCGCCCGACCTGGAGGCCGCCGGGGCACTGCCGGATGCGGCCGCCGCCGAGATGGTGCGGGTGGCGCGGCGCGAACTGGAGCGCTATCCGCCGGCGGCCCGCGCGCGGTTCGCCGAAGGCATCAAGGAGCGCACCGCCGCGCTGATCGTGCGGGTCGAGGCCGGCCGCCAGCGCCGGCTCTCGCGCGGGCTGAGCCTGCTCGGCAGCGTTGGCGCGGCGGCGCCGTTCATCGGCCTGTTCGGCACGGTCTGGGGCATCATGAACAGCTTCGTCGGCATCGCCCAGGCGCAGACGACCAACCTGGCGGTGGTCGCGCCCGGCATCGCCGAGGCGCTGCTGGCCACCGCCTTCGGGCTGGTCGCGGCGATCCCGGCG
Source organism: Pseudomonas sp. (assembly GCA_047607345.1). Taxonomy (GTDB): domain Bacteria; phylum Pseudomonadota; class Gammaproteobacteria; order Xanthomonadales; family Xanthomonadaceae; genus Pseudomonas_S. The sequence goes on from JASGDF010000076.1 coordinate 25,271, forward strand.
GTGCTGGTCTACAACGCGGTGACCCGCGCGGTGGCCGGCTACCGCGTGCGCCTGGGCGATGCCACCGCACAGGTCATGTGCCTGCTCAGCCGCGAACTGGAGGCCGGCGACGCCGGCCTGCCGCGCCGGGCGGGAGGGCTGCATGGCGTTTAAGCTCGATGCCGGCGACGACGCCGATGCCGGCCTGCACGAAATCAACGTCACCCCTTTCATCGACGTGATGCTGGTGCTGCTGATCATCTTCATGGTCGCCGCGCCGCTGGCCACGGTGAACGTGCCGCTGGACCTGCCGGTGTCCAGCGCCCAGGCGCGGCCGGAGCCGCAGGCGCCGGTGGTGGTCAGCCTGCGCACCGACCTGCGCGTGTTCGTCGGCGACGACGAGGTGCAGCGCGGCGCGCTGGCCGCGGCACTGGATGCGGCGCTGTATGGCGAGCGCGACGGGCGGGTGTTCCTGCGCGCGGACGAATCGGTGTCCTACGGCGAGCTGATGCGCCTGATGGATCAGTTGCGCGAGGCCGGCTACCTGAAGGTGGCGCTGGTCACGCTGGACCGGAAGGCTTAGCCGCTGGTGGCCGGGCAGCGCGCACGCACGCCGGTCCATGCCGTCCCGCCGGGGCGATCGGAGCTGCCGCGCTGGGCCGGCAGCATCGCCTGCGCGCTGCTGCTGCACGTCGCCGCGGCGACCGCGCTGCTGGTGGATTTCGGCGGGCGCGGCCCGGCGCCGAGCGCC
>JASGDF010000077.1:0-18274 GCA_047607345.1 Pseudomonas sp.
GCACGATCACCGCGTCGCTGAAGGCGATCGCGAAGATGACCGCGCCCGCCAGGGTGGGGTGGCTGCCGATCCACTCCAGCGTGGCGTCGATCCAGGATGGATTCATCCGCCGATTATAGGAGCGCGTCGATGACGCCTGGCTCAGCGGGGCGGCGGCTCCCGTGCGTGCCTGGGCAAGTCGCTGGGTCCCCGCCATCGCGGGGACGACGGCCCAGCATTTCGTCGTCCCCGCGAAGGCGGGGACCCAGCGACTTCCGCGAACCGGCGCCGACACACCCTAGAATGCGCCGATGAAATCGCTGCCGGCCGACGTTTCCGCACTCAAGTCCGACAGTTTCGGTCGCATCCTGCTGGTGCGCGGAGGTACCGGACCGTTCGTACGCCGCGATCTGAGTGCCTCGCCGTGGTGGCTGCGGCTACCGGCCTGGTGGCTGGCGCGGCGCGAGGCGCTGGCGCTGCGCCAGCTCGACGGAATGCCGGCCACGCCGCGGCTGCTGGGCTGGGACGGTACCTGGCTGGACCGCAGCTTCATGCCGGGGCAGGCGATGTACCAGCGCCCGCCGCGCGGCGACTTGGCCTATTTCCGCGCCGCGCGCCGGCTGCTGCAGCAGGTGCACCGGCGCGGCATCGCCCACAACGACCTGGCCAAGGAGGCCAACTGGCTGGTGCTGGAGGACGGCGGCCCGGCGCTGATCGACTTCCAGCTGGCGGTGCGCGGCGATCCGCGCTCGCGCTGGATGCGCCTGCTCGCGCGCGAGGACCTGCGCCACCTGCTCAAGCACAAGCGCATGTACTGTCGCGAGGCGCTGACCCCGGTCGAGCGGCGGCTGCTCAGGCGGCATTCGTGGGTGCGCGAGCTGTGGTTCGCCACCGGCAAGCCGGTCTACCGTTTCGTCACCCGCCGGGTCCTGCACTGGGAGGACAACGAGGGGCAGGGGCCGAAGGCGTGACCAATCCCGCGTTGCGGGCTTGGCCCCCCAAAGTTGCTGCGCAACTTCGGGCCCCGGCCACTGGCTTGCCTATCCCCCGCGCCTTCGGCGCCCCCCTTAACATAGGAGGGCTTCACTCCATGACGAGCGCCGCGATCGTGCCGATATGTTCGTCGCTGGGCGAAGAGTCCTTAGAGTGGGCCCTTGCCTCCCCATCCGAAACCCCCAATGACCACCCTCGCAGGCAAGACCCTCTTCATCACCGGCGCCTCGCGCGGCATCGGCCTGGCGATCGCGCTGCGCGCCGCCCGCGACGGCGCCAACGTCGCGATCGCGGCCAAGTCGTCGGTGCCCAATCCGAAGCTGCCGGGCACCATCCACAGCGCCGCCGAGGCGGTCGTCGCGGCCGGCGGGCAGGGCCTGGCGCTGAAATGCGACATCCGCGAGGAAGACCAGGTGCGCGCGGCGGTCGCGGCCACGGTCGATGCATTCGGCGGCATCGACATCCTGGTCAACAACGCCAGCGCGATCTGGTTGCGCGGCGCGCTGGACACGCCGATCAAGCGTTTCGACCTGATGCAGCAGGTCAACGCGCGCGGCAGTTTCCTGTGCGCGCAGGCCTGCCTGCCGCACCTGCTGCAGGCCGCCAACCCGCACATCCTGACTCTGGCGCCACCGCCCTCGCTGGACCCGAAGTGGTGGGGGCCGCACACCGGCTACACCCTGGCGAAGATGGGCATGAGCCTGGTCACGCTCGGGCTGGCGGCCGAATTCGGCCCGCGGGGCGTGGCGGTCAACGCGCTGTGGCCGCGCACGCTGATCGCGACCGACGCACTGAACATGATTCCCGGGGTGGAGAGCGCCAATGGCCGCCGCCCGGAGATCGTGGCCGATGCCGCGCATGCGGTGCTGACCCGCGTGGCGGCGGGTTTCAGCGGCCGTTTCCTGATCGACGAGTCGGTGCTGGCCGAAGCCGGCGTGACCGACCTGTCCGGCTATGCGATCGATCCGACCGCGCGGCTGCTGCCGGACCTGTTCCTGGACTGATGACGCGCTCTGTTTCCCGCGCGGATCACCGTCGTGGCGTTCGGTTGCGCGCATCGGGGGGATGCCGGTTGTCCTGCATTCATGCCGGACGCTTGCTTTGTGTCAACTTAATGAATAGGTGTGAATGTGGGGAACTCTCCATGCTCCAATGGTTTCAGCGGGCCGCGCCGTGCATGTCCGGGCGTGCGGCCTGGTTTGTGTCGTGTCTTGCGAGAATTGGGGCGGCGCCGGCAAATGGTCGGGAACGGGCCCCGCTAGCTTCGCGGCTCGAACGTTGGTGGGGCAAGGGGGTGTTCCCTGACGTATCAGCTTGAACAGCCGGAGGCTTCCGGCGTTGTCCATCGAGGAATCTGCATGTCGTCCGAATTCGATAGTCCGAGCGGTATCCCTGAGGTCTCCGTGGTGATCTGCACGCTCAACGAGCATGAAGCCATCGCCGGCGTTCTCGGTGACGTCACCGCGGCGCTGTCCGGATGCAGCCACGAGATCATCGTGGTCGATGACTCCAAGGACGAGCGTACCGCCGATGCGGTGCGTGGCTTCGCCGCCGACCACGCCGGGGTGCGCCTGCTGCGCCGGCGTAACGGCCGTGGCCTGGCCTCGGCGGCGATCGAGGGCTGGGACCGCGCGCGCGGCCGCACCCTGGCGCTGATGGACGGCGACGGCCAGCACGATCCGGAGCTGGTGGCGCGCATGCTGGCCGCGCGCGGCGAGGCCGATGTGGTGATCGCCAGCCGTTATCTGGACTCGGACCAATCCGGCCTGGGCCGCGCTCGCCACCTGCTCAGCTGCGGTGGGGTCTGGCTGACCCGGGCCCTGCTCGGGCTGCGCCTGGCCGACCCGATGAGCGGCTGCTTTCTGATGACCCGGCAGTGGTACCAGAAGACCCGGCCGAGCCTGTCCGGGATGGGTTTCAAGATCCTGCTCGACGTGCTGGCGCCGCCGGATGGCGTGCGGCCGCGGATCGCGCAGATCCCGACCTGCCTGCGCAGCCGCGCCGGCGGCGAGTCCAAGCTCGACCTGAGGGTGCTGCTGGAGCTGGGCGCGCAGCTGTGCGAGAAGGCCGCGCGCGGCCGGGTGTCGGCGCGTGCCGCCCTGTTTTTCGGCGTCGGCCTCAGCGGACTTCTGGTGCATCTGGCGGTATTGTGGGCGACCACCACGGCAGGGTTGCCGTTCTGGCTGGCCCAACTGCTGGCGATCTGCATGGCGATGACCTGGAACTTCGTTTTCAACAACCTGCTGACCTTCCGCGACCGGCGCTTGACCGGGTTGCGTATGTGGCATGGGCTGGTGATGTTCTACGCCAGCTGCCTGAGCGGAGCGATCGTCAGCGAAACGCTCGGCAGCGCGCTGGCCGCGCTGCATGCGCCCTATCTGCTGGCCGGTACCGCCGGGGCGCTGATTGCCGGGGTCTGGAACTACCAGGTCGCCAAGCGCACCGCGTGGCGCAAGCGCGAGCCCGCCGTGGCCGCGACGATCGTCGAGGCGGATATCGGCGCGGCTGCACTGGAGAAGTGAGCCCGATGCGGGATGTCAGCGGGATGTGCCGGCGGCGTGCGCGGACTTCATGTCCATGAGTTCTGATTCACTGCGAGAGCCGGTCGCGCCTGCTGCGGAAAACCTGGCGCGGACCCATTGGCGGCTGTTGCTGGGCGTCACCGTGTTGGCGTTCGTGCTGCGGGTACTGGCCGCGTTGCCGCCCGCCTTCCATCATCCCGACGAAGTCTGGCAGTACCTGGAACCGGCCCATCACCTGGTGTTTGACCGCTGGGTGGTGGCCTGGGAGTACCGCGACGGTATCCGTACCTGGTTGATTCCGCTGCTGTTGGCCGGGCCGATGAAGCTGGGCGCGCTGATCGCGCCCGACAGTGGCCTGTACCTGCTGCTGCCCAAGTTGCTGCTGGTGGTGCTTTCGCTGTCGGTGGTGGTGTCCTCCACGCTGATGGGCCTGCGCATCTCGCGGCTGCACGGGGTGATGGCCGGCCTGGTGACGGCGACCTGGGCCGAGCTGGTGTACTTCGGCCCGCGGGCGATGTCCGAGCCGGTGTCGCTGGCGCTGTTCTTTCCGGTGGCGTGGCTGCTGTGCCGTCCCGCGGCGCAGCGCAGCGCGGCGACCTACCTCTCGGCCGGCGTTCTGCTCGGGCTGTGCTTCAGCGCGCGCTTCCAGCTGGCGCCCGCGCTGGGCGTCATCGCGTTGTGGGCGTGCCGGCTGCAGTGGCGTGCCTGGACCTGGCTGATCGCCGGCGGCCTGCTGGGCCTGGGCGTGGACGCGCTGGTCGATGGCCTGGTCGGGGGGCATCCGCCGCTGATGTGGATCTACGAGAATTTCCACATCAACCTGGTGGAGAACAAGAGCGCCATCTATGGCGTGGATCCGCCCTACTGGTATCTCACCCGGATCGCCAATGTCTGGCGGCTGGCGTTTCTGGCGATAGTGCCCTTGATGATCGTCGGCGCGCGGCGCTATCCGGCGCTGCTGATGGTGGCGGTGGTGAACGTTCTGGCGCACTCGGCGATCCCGCACAAGGAGTACCGCTTCGTATTGCTGTCGGTGGCGCTCATGGTGTTCCTGGCCGCAATCGGCAGCGTCGATGTGCTGCAGCGCTACAAGTTCGGCAGTGATGGGCGGCGGGAACGCGCTTTCAGGTGGATCGTCCTGGCCTGGCTCGTGGCGTCACTGCTGGTGGGGGTCGCCGGACCCCTGAAACGCCAATGGAAGGGCGGGCGCGCCCTGGTTACCGCACTGCAACTGGCCGGGAATGATTCCAGGACGTGTGGCTTCGCCCTGTATCAGCCTCCTCATCCATTGACCGCGGCCTATGTCTACTATCACCGGGATACTCCGCTGTACCTGTTCACCGGGGCGGATGCTGCCGAGGCGTTGAAATATCAGGACGCCTTCAATGTGGTGCTGTCGAACGGCAATGTGCCGGTGCTGAGCGAACGGTACAAATTGGTGGGGTGCACGAGCGGGGCCTATTGCGTATACCGGCGGCCCGGCGCTTGCCATGGCGTTGTCCCGGCGGAATATGACGTCAACGCGGTGCTGTCGCGACTGGGTAAATAGGCGTTGATGCCTCTGTTCAAGGCCGTGTTGGGTTGCCCCGGCTGCGCGGGGCTGACGGGCCAGGGCTGAATTGTCCAGTAGGTTTCCTCCAGGGCGGCTCCTCGCCGATCCATGAAGGTCATGGATCCCCGGATTGGTTGTATTATTGCGACGTATCGTTCCATTTGTGACGCTGTCGGGGAGGGCGCCATCGCCCGGCGGACACCGGTGCAAATGAGCGAAAATGCCTGCCCCGCTTCCGGGTGCCTTTCGAGCCTTGCGCACGCCATGAGTACTGTCATCGACTCCCCGCTGTCCCTCGCGCACTACTACCTGCCGGTCTACCGTCCGCGCCAGGTGGTGCTGGAACGAGGCCAGGGGTCGCGGGTGTGGGATAGCGAAGGGCATGAGTATGTCGACCTGTCCGCGGGCATCGCGGTGTGCAGCCTCGGTCACGGCGATCCGGACCTGGTCGCGGCGCTGACCGAGCAGGCCGGCAAGCTGTGGCATACCAGCAATGTGTTCTACAGCGAGCCGCCGCTGCGGCTGGCCGAGGAACTGGTGACCGCCTCGCGCTTCGCGCGGAAGGTGTTCCTGTGCAACTCCGGCACCGAGGCCAACGAGGCGGCGATCAAGCTGGTGCGCAAGTGGGCCGCCGGCCAGGGACGCGCGCCTGACCGGCGGGTGATCGTCACCTTCCGTGGCAGCTTCCACGGCCGCAGCCTGGCGGCGGTGACCGCCACCGCCCAGCCCAAGTACCAGGAAGGCTACGAGCCACTGCCGGGTGGTTTCCGCTACGTCGACTTCAACGACGAGATCCAACTGGAGACCGCGATGGCCGCCGGCGACGTGGCCGCGGTGATGCTCGAGCCGGTGCAGGGCGAGGGTGGCGTGATGCCGGCCAAGGCTGGCTTCCTGCAGCGCGTGCGCGAGTTGTGCGATCACCACGGCGCGCTGCTGGTACTGGACGAGATCCAGTGCGGCATGGGCCGTACCGGCACGCTGTTCGCGCACTGGCAGGACCAGGTGACGCCGGACATCGTGACCCTGGCCAAGGCGCTCGGCGGTGGCTTCCCGATCGGCGCGATGCTGGCAGGGCCGAAGGTCGCCGAGACGATGCAGTTCGGCGCGCATGGCACCACCTTCGGCGGCAACCCGCTGGCGGCGGCGGTGGCGCGCGTGGCGCTGCGCAAGCTGGCTTCGGCGCAGATCGCGACCAACGTGAGCCGGCAGGCGCAGGCGCTGCGCAAGGCGCTGGAAGAAATTGGCCGCGAAACCGGGGTGTTTGCCCAGGTGCGCGGTCGCGGCCTGATGCTGGGCGCGGTGCTGGCCCCGGCCCATGCCGGCCAGGCCGGCGCGATCCTCGATGCCGCCGCCGGGCAGGGCCTGCTCGCGTTGCAGGCGGGGCCGGATGTACTGCGCTTCGTGCCGGCCCTGAACATCACCGACGCCGAGCTGGCCGCGGGCGTCATCCGCCTGCGCGAGGCGGTGTCTGGCTATCTCGCCAGCCGCAAGGACTGACCGCGCGGGCCTGTCCGTTCGGCACGATCGCACACGGCCGGCGAGCTGCCGGCCGGCTGGCCGTGGAGGGGTCGGACAGGTCGAGCCGGTGCCAGGGGCACTCGGTCATACCAGCCCGAAGCGTCGCAACACCCGCCGCATCGACGCGGCGCCGCTGACCGTATCGGCATGCAGCCCGGCGGCGCGCGCGCCGCGCACGTTGACGAACAGGTTGTCGATGAACAGCGTGGTTGCCGCGCTTGCGCCCAACCGCGCCAGCGCCCGTTCGTAGACCTGCGCCTGCGGCTTGCGACCGCCCAGCGCGCCGCTGCACAACACACGTCCACGCAGCGGCTCCGCCAGCGCCGGCACGATCAACGGTACCGCCCCGGCCATCAGCGCTCCGTTGTTGGTCAGCACCGCCACCGGCATGCGCGCGGCCACCTGCTGCACCATCTCCTGGACCCGCGTATCGACGCTGCACGCGGCAACCCGCGCGGCGATCCATGTCGGCTCGTCGACCGGCGCGCCGAGATCTTCGCTCAGGCGGCGCAGATAGTCCGCGGTGGACAGCTCGCCACCGTCATAGGCGGTCTCCAGGCCCGAGTCGAACAGCGCCGCGGCGACCCGCTCCGGCGTGCTGCCGGTGCTGTCGGCGAGATGGGCGAAGCGTAGCGGACGTGCGTATTCGGCCAGCACGCCGTCGAAGTCGAGCAGCAACAGGTTGAGGGTGGGGCTCATCGGCGCATGCCCGCAACAGTGGATGTGTGCGCGTTGATGAAAGAGCGATAGGGGCGCAAGGGGGCGGTGGCGTGGCGGAGACAGTCTGCAGGATACCCGCGCCCGGCGCCCGGGCTGTTGTTCAGCTGCTCGCCGAGGCGGGCTTTAGATGTTCATGAATGGAAAAAATTCCACAACCTACCCGCTAATGCCGTACCTACCCGCCGAGCATGGCTTATGTGTCCATTATCGAGACTATTGTAAATAAACCTCTCCATGTGTCGAAAATTCGACATGGGGGAGGCGTGTGGGGCAATTCGATCACCATCACTTCCATCCAGGGGCTCCCAGCAATGGGCAAACGCATCAATTCCGATCATCTGGCATATTCGATTTCCCGTGTGCTTCAGGGCCGCGCGCAGGCAGGCCTGTGGGTGACGGCCATGCTGTTGGCGGGGACGCAGGCGTGGCCTGTCCTGGCCCAGGACAGTGGCGAGACGGCCAAGACGTTGGATGCGATCACCGTGATCTCCACCGGCACGCGCAAGGCCAACATGGCGGTGACCGACAGCCCGGCGCCGATCCAGCTGATCAGCCCGGAGAAGTTGGCCTCCACCGCCGCGCCGGACTTGCAGAACGCCATCGCCAACCAGGTGCCGTCGTACAACGTCAACCAGGTCGGCAACGACATGGGCAGCCAGACCCTGACCGCGGCGCTGCGTGGCCTGTCGCCCAACCACACCCTGATCCTGGTCAACGGCAAGCGTCTGCACAACACCGCCAACGTCAACGCCTCCGATGGCTCGGCCGCGCCGGACCTGTCGTTCATTCCGGAGTCGGCGATCGACCACGTCGAGGTGTTGACCGACGGTGCCGCGGCGCTGTACGGCTCGGACGCCATCGCCGGCGTGATCAACATCATCCTCAAGAAGAACCACGATGGCGGCGAGATCAACACCGGCTACTCCGGCTACCAGGACGGCGGTGGCAAGGACTTCAAGTGGAGCGCCAACATCGGCTTCGGCGACTCCAGCAATTTCTTCAACCTCAGCGCCGAAGCCGAGAACCGCCAATCGGTGTACCGCTTCGTGCCAACCGCGATGGCCAACTGCCTGAGCAACGAGGCCGACTGCGCCGCGGTCAACCCGTCGGCCTACGAGTATTTCGACAGCATCGACCCGAACCGCACCTCGCAGTACAACACCAAGTACCCCTACCTCAACAACTGGCTCAACCCGCCGGAAGTGCACCGCAAGGCGCTGTACTTCAATTCCGGTGCGACGCTCGGCGACAGCGTGTCCTTCTACGCCTTCGGCGGCTACGGCAAGAAGACTGCCGAGTCCGAGGAGAACTACCGCGGCCCGGCGCAGCTGGGCGGCTATACCGATGCGTCGGGTACCGTGCAGTACATGTATCCGTACGGCTTCAATCCGTCGGAATATTCGGACGAAGAGGATTACGCGCTTACCGCCGGGCTGACGGGCACGGCGGCAGACTGGACATGGGATGCGTCCACGACCTACGGCAAGGACAAGATGGACGTCTACACGCTCGACTCGATGAACCGGAACCTGTGGAGCGAGTATGGCTATTCGCCGAGCGATTTCTACGACGGCACGTTCACCGCCAGCCAGTGGACCACCGACCTCAACGCCACGCGTGATTTCGACATCGGTCTTTCCTCCCCGATGACTTTCAACGTCGGCGTGGAGTACCGCCAGGACAAGTATGCGATCTCGCCGGGCGACTATGCCTCCTACTACAAGACCGGCGCCTCGTCGTTCCCGGGCTACAACCCGGATACCAACACCGGCAGCTACAGCCGCAACAGCTACGCGGTCTTCGCCGACGCGGTGATCTACCCGCTCGAGAAGTGGCTGGTCGACGGCGCGGTGCGCTATGAACACTACAGCGACTTCGGCAGCAAGACCATCGGCAAGCTGACCACGCGTTTCGACGTCAGCGACAGCTTCGCCATCCGCGCCACCGCCAGCACCGGCTTCCGTGCACCGACGCTTGGAGAGGAATACTACTCGGCGGTCAACGTCAGCCCGTCCGGCGCCTATCCGCAGTTGCAGCCCAACGGCGCGGCAGCCGCCTCGCTGGGCTTCGGCACACTGAAGCCCGAGACCAGCACCAACCTCTCGCTGGGCTTCGTATTCAACCCGCTGCCCAACCTCAGCAGCACCCTGGATTTCTACCAGATCAAGATCAAGGACCGGATCATGCGCGCCTACTTCTGCTACGTCAGCGGCAGTGCGCCGTGCGACCCGGTCAGTGGCGCGGAGACCGACAGCTACAACACCGCGCTGGGACAGGCGCTGGTCGACGCCGGCTATCTCGGCGCGGTCGATCCGAGCACCAGTGGCGGTACGCTCGACGCCAGTGCGCGCCAGAACATCGGCGTCTATCTGTTCAACAACGGCCTGGACACCAAGACCCAGGGCGTGGACTGGGTCACCAACTACCTGACCGAGTTCGGCTGGGGCACCGTCGATTGGACGCTGGCGGCCAACTATGGAACGCTCGACGTGACCGGGGTGAAGTCCGCGCCGGCCAGCCTCGGCGGCGGCTCGATGTACAGCACCGCCACCTTGCTGAACCTGGAAAGCGCCAGTCCGGAGTACCGCATCAACCTGGGGGCCACGATCAACGTCGGCAAATTCAGTATCAACGTCACCGAGGCGATCTACGGGCCGCAGCATCGCTGGCAGGCCGCCAATACCAACGACGAGGGCTTTGGCACCGCATTTCCGGACGAGGTGCTGGCGCAGCTGACCACCCGGGTCATGGACGGCGTGACCTACTACAAGCAAGAGATCGGTGTGCTGGCGACCACCAACCTGAGCATCTCGTTCAAGCCGAACGACAAGTGGACGCTCACCGTCGGCGGCGACAACATCTTCAACAAGTACCCGGACAAGTATCCGGCGGCGGTCTGGAACTGGGTGACCTCGCACTACGAGAACCAATGGGGCTACCTGTCCAAGTACCAGACCTACAGCCCCATCGGCTACTTCGGTGGGCGCTGGTACGCCAAGGCGACGTATCGGTTCTGAGCGCGCTCGCGCGCCGGGGCGGCGACGCCGCCCCGGCCGCGGCAAAAAGCGCGGCCGGGGCCCCGAAGTACGCTCAGATCAGCCTGAAGCGCCGGAACACCCGCCGCATCGACGACGCCCCGCTGACGGTGTCGGCATGCAACCCGGCCTCGCGCGCGCCGCGCACGTTGGCGAACAGGTCGTCGACGAACAGCGTCGCCGCCTCCCGCGCCTCCCGCGCCTCCAGCCGTTCCAGCGCGCGCCGGTAGACCGGGTGTTCGGCTTGCGCCCGCCGAGCGCGCCGCTGCACAGCACGCGACCGTCCAGCAGCGGTGACAGCGACGGCACGATCCGGGTGATCGCCTCGGCCATCAGCGGTCCGTTGTTGGTGAGCACCGCGACCGGCAGGCGCTCGGCCACCCGCGCCACCATCTCCAGCACCCGCGGATCGGCTTCGCAGGCGGCCACCCGCGCCTCGATCCAGCCGGCCTCGTCCACGTCCGCGCCGAGACCCTCGCCGAACCGGCGCAGGTAGTCGGCGGTGGCGATCTCGCCGCCGTCGTAGGCGGTTTCCAGCAGCACCTCCTCCACCCGGGCCAGCTGCAACCGGCGATCTCCGCCAGCCGGGCGAAGCGCAACGGTCGCGAGTACCGGGCGAGCACGCCGTCGAAATCGAGCAGCAACAGTTCGAGCGCGGGGGTCATGCGGGACGCCCGGCGACACAGGGGAGATGGGGAGCCATTGCGGTCGTGGCGTGTGGGGAGAGAAGGCTGCGCAGCAGCAGCTGCGCTGCCACCGGGAATTGAATCCCGGCAGATGACGGATGTGCCGGCCGCTGCGCGGCGACGCCGGAAAGTTGCCGCTGGAAGCATCGCGCAGCGGGTGGGGTGCGCGACCGGCCGTGCCTACCCGGGTGAGCGGGCCCTACCCGCCGGATGTGATCGATTCGTTAAACCGCGCGGCCATGATCGAGCCGCAAGCAGATGTCGTGAGCGTTTCACCGCTGGAGAGCCGATGTATGCGACGCACAACTACTTTTCGCATCTCGGGAGTTCGTGCAATGGCAAAGTGCTTCAAGTCTGATCGTCTGGCGTATTCGGTTTCGGTGGCCATCAACGGCGTCCGGCGCAGCGGCGCGATGGCCTCGGCTGTGGCGCTGCTGGCGGGCCTGCAGGCAGCCCCGGCACTGGCGCAGAGCACCGAGGAGTCGGCCACCACGCTGGATACCATCAGCGTCATCGGCGCGGGATCGACCCGTACCACCGCGGCGGTTTCCAAGACCGAGATAGAGAACCAGGTGGCTGGTGTTGCGCCGCAGGCGCTGCTGGCGTCGCTGCCTGGCGTCAACGTGCAGACCAGCGATCCGTTCGGCCTGTATGAGTTCGGCGACAGCATGCACATCCGCGGCTTCAGCTCGAACCAGCTGGGCGTGACCCTGGACGGCATCCCGCTGGAGACTTCCGACGTGCGCGAGGGCGGCCCGATCTCGCGTTACGTGCTGTCCGAGGACCTGGCCGACGTCTCGGTGTCGGCCGGTTCGGGCGACGTCACTCAGCCGTCCTATCACGCGCTCGGTGGCGCGATCCGCTATACCAGCGCCGATCCGATCGGGGGTGACCAGTGGCATGGCAGCGCCAGCCAGACGATCGGCTCCAACAACCTGGTCCGCACGTTCTTCCGGCTGGAGACGCCGGACTGGTGGGAGGGTGGCCCGGCCGCCTACTTCGCGGTCGCGCGCACGCGTGCCACGCAGTGGGACAACAGCGAGGCCAGCATGAAGACCGACCACTTCGAGACCAAGATCAAGCAGTTCTGGGGCGACAACAGCCTGACCCTGGCATGGCGCTACAACAAGCGCGACGACCATGACATGCAGAACTACACGATCGACGGCGGCTACGACTGGCAGCTGTACAAGACCGCCAGCGGCGATCCGACCCACGATGCCAGCTACTACGGCAACTGGACCAACGGCCGCATCGATTCGCTGCTGAGTCTGCAGGGCGATTTCTTCCTCACCAGCGCGCTGGAGCTGAAGTTCACCGTCTACGGCGAGAACAAGCGCGGTTATGGCATGGGCACCGCGACCCCGTCCGGCGCCACCGAGGACTACGAGGCGGCGCTGGAGGGCACGCCGGGACGCACCGACGTCTATCTGCTGTCGAGCACCGCGCTGGCCAAGCGCGAGGAGATCATCCACGGTGACCGCAAGGGGGCCACCGCCAGCCTGACCTGGACGACCGATCACAATGCCCTCGAGGTCGGCGGCTGGTTCGAACACTACAAGTTCGACCAGGTCCGCCCGCTGTGGAACCTGGACCCGGATACCGGCGCGCTGCTGAAGAGCGCCAACCCGATCCTGGTCTACTACGACCGCCATTTCACCACCAAGGTGGCGCAGGTCTACGTCAAGGACACGATCAAGCTGCTCGACGATCGCCTGACCCTGGAGTTCGGTGGCAAGGGCCTGAAGGTCAAGCGCGACTTCGAGGGCATCGCCAACCTGGACGATTTCTATACCAGCACCTCGCGCAGCCTCTCGCGTACCGATTCGGACTGGTTCCAGCCGCAGGCTGGTGCCAGCTTCAGCGTGACCGACAGTACCCAGCTGTTCGCCAACTACGCCGAGAACTTCAGTGCCACGCCGCGCGGGGCGTTGGTGGCCTACTATTCTGAAAGCAACAGCCTGAGCTCGCTGAAGCCGGAGAAATCCAGGAACATCGACCTCGGCATCCGCAGCGAGAACTCGCTGTGGAGCGGCTATGTCGCGCTCTACCACATCAGCTACGAGAACCGCATCGTCGAGTTGACCTCGGACGATCCCTACGCGGTGAATTCCACGGTCTACCAGAACGTCGGCAACGTGGAGAGCTACGGCGCGGAGATCTCCGGGATGATCAAGCTGGCGCCGCACTGGACCGCCGGCACCTCGATGACCTACAACCGCTCCAAGTTCATGGACGACTACACCAACACCGACGGCGTGCTGCGCGAGGTCACCGGCAACGAGGTGCCGGATTCGCCGAAGATCATGTTCAACCTCAACACCGCCTACAACGGCGAGAGGGTTGGTGCCAGCCTGGAGGCCAAGTACACCGGCAGTCGCTACGGCGACACGATGAACACCGAGCTGGTGCCGAGCAACGTCGTCGCCAACGGCAGTGTCAGCTACAAGGGCGAGCAGGGCGGGTTCCTTGCCGGTGGCAAGCTGCAGCTGTCGGTCTACAACATCTTCAACGAGAGCAAGGTGGGCGCGATCTCGGCCAACGAGACCTACGGTTCGTACTACTGGCTGGCGCCGCGCAGCTACTACCTGACGTTGGCCTACGACTTCTGATCTGTGCATCCGGCCCGCCGCGGGGCGGGCCGGCATTCGGGACAACACGCGGGGAAGGGGTTGATTTTCATGCAAGGCGATCGTCACGGGGCGATGACGCGCCGCCAGCTGCTGGCCAGGATCGGCATGGCGGCGGGCGGGGCGATGATGTACCAGGCGATGAGCAGCCTGGGGATGGCGGCGGAATCGAATTTCCGCGAGGGCTTCAGGCTCGAGGGCGACGCACGCGGCGCTTCGGTGCTGGTCCTCGGCGCGGGGCTGGCCGGCATGACCGCCGCCTACGAACTACGCAAGGCCGGCTACCAGGTGCAGGTGCTGGAGTTCAACGCGCGCCCCGGTGGGCGCAACTGGACCCTGCACGGCGGCGACAGCTATACCGAGCTGGGTGGGGCCACCCAGCACTGCGGCTTCGACCAGGATCTGTATCTCAATCCGGGGCCGTGGCGGATCCCGCACCAGCATCGCGCGGTGCTCGGCTACTGCCGGCAGTTCGGGGTGGCGCTGGAAGCATTCAATCAGGTCAACTACAACGCGCTGCTGCACAGCAAGGACGCCTTCGGCGGCAGGCCGCAGCGGTTCCGCGACATCGACGCCGACTACAAGGGGCACGTGTCCGAGCTGCTCGCCAAGTGCACGCAGCAGCATGCGCTGGATCAGGTCGTCAGCCAGCAGGACCAGGAGCTGCTGCTGGAATCGCTGCGCAGCTGGGGAGCGCTCGATGCCCGGTTCGGCTACGCCAAGGGGCGCGAGAGCAGCGAGCGCCGCGGCTTCGCCCGCTACCCCGGCGGCGGGCTGTCCGGCCAGCCGGAGTTCTCCGAGCCGTTCTCGGTGCAGGACGTGTTGCGCTCGCGGCTGTGGACCACGCTGGCGACCGGCAACAACTACGAGATGCAGACCACGATGTTCCAGCCGGTCGGCGGAATGGACCAGATCGGCAAGGCGTTCGCCCGGCAACTGCCGGGGCTGATCCGCTACAACGCCAAGGTCACCGGCATCGACCAAGACGCGCATGGCGTCAGCGTGACCTGGCAGGACACCGCCAACGGCAACGCCGAGCAGCTCGCCAGGGCCGACTGGTGCATCTGCACGATCCCGCTGTCGATCCTCAGCCGCATTCCGATCACCGCCAGCGAGGCGATGAGCAGCGCGATCGCGGCGGTGCCCTACGCGGCCTCGGTGAAGGTGGGCCTGCAGTTCAAGCGGCGCTTCTGGGAAGAGGACGAGGCGATCTATGGCGGCATCAGCTACACCGATCTGCCGATCACCCTGATCAGCTATCCCAGCACCGGCTACCACGGCAGCGGCAAGGGCGTGTTGCTCGGCGCCTACGTGTGGGGGCTGGAGGCGTTCGAGTTCACCTCGATGGCGCCGGAGCAGCGCGTGCGCAAGGCGGTCGAGTACGGAGCGCAGTTGCATCCGCAGTATCCGCGCGAATTCGACAACGGCATCGCGGTTGGCTGGCACCGGGTGCCGTTCACGCAAGGCTGCTTCGGCGAGTGGAGCGAGCAGGCGCGCAGCGAGCATTACCACAACCTCTGCCAGATCGACGGTCGGCTGGCACTGGCCGGCGAGCACGTCTCCTACATCCCGGCCTGGCAGGAGGGCGCGATCCTGTCCGCCCACGACATTGTCGAACGCCTGCATCGGCGCGTGCTGTCCCAAGGAGGTCGCGCATGAAGCCACTGCATGTGTTGGTGACCGTCACCCTGATTGCCGTGCTGGCCTGGCTGGTCGTGCCACCGCTCGGCCCGCAGGCGCGCGCGCAGAGCTCCGACGCCACGCCGCTGTACCCGCCGGCGGGGTTCGATGGCGCCGACGGCCACACCGTGTACCAGGCGATCTGCCAGGGCTGCCACATGCCCGAGGGACAGGGCGCGCTGGGGGCCGGCGAATATCCGGCGCTGGCCGACAACCCCAAGCTGGCCGCGGCGCCGTACGTGGCGATGATGGTGCTCGATGGCCACGGGGGCATGCCGGGTTTCGCCGACATGCTCAACGACCGGCAGGTGGTCGAGGTCGTGGGGTATGTGCGCAGCCATTTCGGCAACGCTTATCCGGATGCGCTCGGCATCGAGGACGTGAGCAGCCTGCGCCATTGATCCGGTGTCCGGGCGCAACCGCGCCATGCATCGATGTCTTGTATCCACGCAAAGAGGAAACGGTCATGCCCTTCTCCAAGTTCGCCGGCGCCGGCCTGCTCCTGCTGGCGCCGCTGGCCGCCAGCGCCGCCGACGTGGTGCGGCACAAGATCCCGGGCAGCGATTTCCCGATCGCCGCGGCGGTGGAAGTGCCGGCCGGCAAGGCCACCGTCTACGTCAGCGGCAAGGTGCCGGCGCTGCTCGATCCTGCCGCGCCCAAGGACTCGCAGGCGGCCTGGGGCGATACCAAGGCGCAGACCGTCAGCGTGCTGAGTCAGATCAGGCAGCAGCTCGAATCGATCGGGTTGACGATGGGCGACGTGGTGAAGATGCAGGCATTCCTGGTCGGCGATCCCGCGCTCGGCGGCAAGATGGATTTCGCCGGCTTCATGGCCGGCTACACCCAGTTCTTCGGCACCCAGGAACAGCCCAACCTGCCGGCGCGCTCGGCGTTCCAGATCGCGGCGCTGGGCAATCCGCTGTGGCGGGTGGAGATCGAGGTGGTCGCGGTTCGGCCGTGATCCGAGCTGTGTCGCGCTTGCGCCGTCCCGCGCGTCATCCCCGAAGGCATCCGAGCCGCGTTGCAACCGGGGTTTTGCAGGAGCGGCTTCAGTCCCGACCGCCGCCGGCCAGGCATCGGGACTGGCGTCCCCCACGACCATGCGGCAACGCGAAAAACATCCACGATCAACCCGGAGTCCCCCATGAAACCCTCGCTTTCCCGTCGTTCCTTCCTGCGCGACTCGGCGCTGTTCGCCGGCGCCGCGTCGTTGCCGCTGCTGGCCAGGGCATCGGGCGAGGCAGCCCCGGCCACCGGTGCGCTGCCGCCGGTGGTGGAGATCAGCGCCAACGAGCACCCCGATGGCCCAGCCCCCGCCGCGCTGCAGGCGATCGCCGCGATCGCTCCGCGCGGCGGCCGCTACCTGCACGATATCCAGTTCGAACTACTGGGCGAACTGTCCAGGCAACTGGGCGTAGGGCTTGATTCGCTGCTTCCCTACGCCGGCTCGACCGAGCCGCTCGACTACTCCATGCTTGCCTTCACCTCGCCGCAGCGCGCGCTGGTGACTGCCAACCCGTCCTACGAGCAGAGCTGGCGCGCGGCCGAGCGCAATGGCGCACGGGTGTACAAGCTGCCGCTGCGCAAGGACGGCTCGCACGACGTGCAGGCGATGTGCGCGGCCGATGCCGGCGCCGGGGTAATCTACATCTGCAACCCCAACAACCCCACCGGTTCGGTGACCTTGCGCAAGGACATCGAATACGCACTGGCGCACAAGCCCAAGGGCAGCGTGCTGGTGCTCGACGAGGCCTACATCCACTTCGCCGACAGCCCGGTCAGCGGCATCGACCTGGTGGCCGCCGGCGAGGACGTGATCGTGCTGCGGACCTTCTCCAAGCTGTACGGCATGGCCGGCATTCGTCTCGGCTACGCCGCCGCGCGTCCGGAGCTGCTGGCCAGGCTGAAGTTCTACAGCGTCAACAACCTGCCGGTCACCGCGGTGGCGGCGGGGCTGGCGAGCCTGCGCGACCCGCACCTGGTGGCGTCGCGTCGCGCCGCCAACCGCGCGATCCGCGAGGACGTGACCGCCTGGCTGGCGGCCAGGGGTCATGCCTGCAGCGCATCGGAGAGCAACTGCTTCATGGTCGATGTGAAAATGCCGGCGGGCGACTTCATCGAGGTGATGGCGACCCATGGCGTGATGGTGGGGCGCAGCTGGGAGGGCTTTCCGACTCAGTCGCGCATCACCGTCGGCACGGTGGCGGAGATGGCGCGCTTCAAGCAGGCCTTCGTGCGGGTGGAGGCCGGCGAGCGCGGCCCGTATCCGCTGCCGGAGCGAGACCGCCTGGCGGACAACTACCTGAGCCGGACCGGCATCCAGATTGCTTGAACGCTTGGGCCTGCAGCAGAATCGTCGCTGTCGTGCCCGCGCAGGCGGGGGTGACCGCCCTGTCAGCCGTCCCCGAGCGGCCTGTCTTTTCCCATGGGAGTTTGTCTTGAAATCCGTTTCCGTATCGCTGCTGCTGTGCCTGCTGTCGTTCGCCCCCGCCGCGTGGGCCAAGACCTGCGCGGTCACGATCTCCGGCAACGACCAGATGAAGTTCGACCAGAGCACGATCAAGCTCGCGCCGGACTGCACCGAGGTCAGCCTCACCCTCAAGCACTCGGGCAAGATGGCGGCCACGGTGATGGGGCACAACTGGGTGCTGACCAAGAGCGCGGACTTCCAGGCGGTCGCCAATGCCGGCCTGCGCGCGAAGATCGAGGACAGCTACTTGCCCAAGGACGACGCGCGCGTGATCGCCCATACCAAGGTGATCGGCGGCGGCGAGAGCACCACGATCAAGTTCTCGACCGCCAAGCTACAGAAGGGCGGGGCTTATACCTTCTTCTGCTCGTTCCCCGGGCACTGGGCGATGATGAAGGGCACGCTCAGCTTCGGCTGACGGTCCGCAACGCGTCAGGCAATTCTGTAGGAGCGACTTCAGTCGCGAAGGGGCTTTGCCGGCAAAGCCCC
>JASGDF010000078.1:0-9445 GCA_047607345.1 Pseudomonas sp.
CGCCGCACGGCGCAGCCGCCCGCAGGGCGCGGCACAGGGATGTGCCGCGTAAAGAAAAGTAACCAAAAGAAGTGCTTCACAGCAGCCGAATGGCTGATAAAGCACACCCCGTCTGCGCGCCCCCTTCGGGGGGCCGCGGAGCCGGCGGGATTTTCGGACGCGACTCCTGTCGCGGCCGAAAACGACGCACTCGTCCGCTACGCGGCCGAGGCCGGGGCGAAGCAGTGCTTCGCCTTTTTCCGGCGAGCCCATGCGCGTCGCCCCCTGCGGGGGTTTTTCCCGCCGTCTCCGCCGCTCCGACAGGGGCCCCGGCAGATCAAAATCCTCGAAGCAACAGCAACAGCAACAGCAACAGCAACAGCAACGGCGGGTGTGCTGGGCTTCCGCGCTGCTCGTCAGGCCGCCGAGGCGTAGTGCGTGCTGGATGTGCGCCCAGCCGCCGGCCGATCCTCCAGCCTGAACACCGCGACCGCCTCGGTGAGCTGGCTGGCCTGTTCCTCCAGGCTGCGCGCCGCGGCGGTGGCTTCCTCCACCAGGGCGGCGTTCTGCTGAGTCATCTCGTCCAGCTGCATCACGGTCTGGCCGACCTGCTCGATGCCCGCCGACTGTTCCTGCGAGGCGGCGCTGATCTCGGCGATGATGCCGGTGACGCGCTGCACCGCGCCGACGACCTCGGACATCGTGTCGCCGGCGCTGTTTACCAGGCGCGAGCCCTGGGCGACGCGCTCCACCGAATCGTCGATCAGCGTCTTGATCTCCTTGGCGGCCTGCGCCGAACGCTGCGCCAGCGCGCGTACCTCGCTGGCGACCACGGCGAAGCCGCGGCCCTGCTCGCCGGCGCGCGCGGCCTCGACCGCGGCGTTGAGCGCCAGGATGTTGGTCTGGAACGCGATCCCGTCGATCACGCCGATGATGTCGGCGATGCGCGCGGAGGCTTCCTGGATCGAGGCCATCGTGGCGACCACCTGCTCGACCACGCGGCCGCCCTCGCCGGCGACCTGGCCGGCGTTCTGCACCAGCCGGTCGGCCTCGCGCGCATGTTCGGCGTTCTGGCGCACGGTCGAGGTCAGTTCCTCCATCGAGGCCGCGGTCTCCTCCAGGTTGGCGGCCTGGCTCTCGGTGCGCGTGGACAGGTCGGCGTTGCCGGTGGCGATCTCGCCGGCGGCGGTGTCGATCGAATCGGCCGAATGCTGGATGCCGCGCACGATCACGGTGAGCTGCTCGGCGGTACGGTTGGCCGCCAGCGCCAGGCGCCCGAACGCACCGTGGTAGCCGGTTTCCACGCGCTGGCTCAGGTCGCCGTCGGCGATCGCCGCCATGATCCGGCCGACGTCGCTCAGGCCGGCATCGGCCTGCTGCATCAGCCGGTTCAGCGCCTGCACCATCTCGGCGAAGGCGAACTGGTATTGCGAGGCATCGCCGCGCGCGCTGAAGTCGCCTTGCGCGGCGGCCTCGGCCAGGCGCGCGATCTCGCCATTGACCGCCGACAGGTTGGCCTTTACCGCGTCCAGCGTCTCGTGCAGGAGCGCGCGCTGGCCGGGCAGGCGGCGCATGTCACCGCGCAGGTCACCCCGGCTGTATGCATCCATCACCTGCAGCGCCTCGCCGATCGCGTCCAGATGCTCGAACAGCACGGTGTTGACGCCGCGCGCCAGCGCGCCGTAGTCGCCGGGGAAGTCCTCGGGGATGCGGTGGCTGATATCCTCGCCGTGCTGCAGCCGGATCATCGTCTGCATTTCCTCGTTGAAGCGCCGCAGCTGGTGCTGCATCTGCGCCATGCTGGACAACAGCTGACCGGTCTCGTCCCTGGAAGCGACCACGATGGCGTTGTCGAAACGGCCGCCGGCGATCGCCTCGGCGGTGCGGGTCGCGGCGCGCAGCGGGACCACGATCGCGTTGGCGATCAGCCACGACAGCGCTCCGATCACCACCACCACGATGCCGCCGACCAGCGTCACCAGGCCGGTGAACTTCCAGGCGCTGGCCTGGATGTCGTCGGCATAGACGCCCATCGCCAGTATCCAGTTCCAGTCGGGGAAGGCGCGCGCATAGCTGATCTTCGGCAGCTGCTTCTTCTCGCCCGGCTTGGGCGAGGTGTAGTAGCTGAAGCCGTCGCCCTGGCTGACCGCCTTCAGAATGTCGCGGTAGACGTACTCGCCGGCATCGCTCTTGTAGCTGCTCATGTCGGTGCCGACCTTGCGCTTGGGATGCATCACGATGTGCATCTGCGGGTCGATGATGAAGAAGTAGTCCACGCCGCCGTTGGTGCTGATCGAGGCCAGCGCGGCGCGTGCCATCGCCTTGGCCTGCTCGGCCGGGACCTCACCGCGCGCGGCCATGCCGGCATAGTGTTCGATCACGTCCACGCCCATCTCGACCTGGGTCTTGACGTTCTGCTTGCGCGCTTCCACCAGGTCCAGGTATTGCAGCCGGGCGGCGGCGACGGCCAGCAGGATCACGCCCAGCGTCAGCAGCGAGCAGAGCAGCACGAACTTGCGGGAAACGGGGAGGTTGGCGACGTGGTGCCGCAGCGAAGTGATCGGGTTCATGTAGGGCCTGCGCATTCTGATATCGGAACGGATATCGGCAGGCCTGGCAGAAAATTGACCAGGCGGCAGCGCGATGGGGCCCGCCACCGCGATCGCCGCCGTGGCGGGCGTTCCACACTCCGGTCGATCCACGTGGCCGCGTACGCGGCCACGTGGGTACTTTCACTCAGAAATCGAACGTGACCGAGACGCTGTAGGTGCGGCCGGCACCGAGCGAGGCGTAGTTCTCGTTGAACACGCCGGCCCAGTAGCGGCGGTCGGCGAGATTGTCGACGCCGAAGCGGAACACCGTGGACTTGCCGCCGAGCTGGGTCGCGTAGCGCGCGCCGACGTCGAAGCGCACCCAGTCGGGCAGCTGCAGGGTGTTGGCGCTGTCCAGGTACTGTTCGCCGGTGTAGATCGTGCGCGCGGTCAGGGTCAGCCCTGGTACCCACGGCAGGTCCCACTCGCCGCCGAGGTTGGCGGTCCACTCCGGCACGCCGTAGGCGTAGTTGCCCTCGTTCTCGCCGTCCTCGGTGCGGGTCAGCTTGGCCTGGGTATAGGCCGCGCCACCCAGCAGCCGCACGCTCGGGGTGAGCTGGCCGAACACGTTCCACTCCATGCCACGGTTGCGCTGCTCGCCGTCGGCGCTGTAGACCAGCGTGGTGCTGTTCTCGATCAGACTCGGCTTGGTCAGCTCGAACAGCGCGATGGTGGCGGTGAACTCGCCGAAGCCCCACTTCACGCCGACTTCCTTCTGCTTGCTCTTGTAGGGAGCAAACTGCTCGTTGTAGTTCGCCGCGCTGGTGTCGCTGACGATCTCGCCGGCACTCAGGCCCTCGATGTAGTTGGCGTACAGCGAGACCGGACCGTTGCCGGGCTTGAACACCACGCCCACCGCCGGGGTCAGCGCATGCGCGTCGTAGTCGCTGAGCTTCTGCTGCACGCGCTGGCGGCGCGCGCCGACGGTCAGCAGCACGCTGTCGTCGAGGAAGCCCATCACGTCGGCCAGGGCCAGGCTGGAGAACACGTTGTCGGTGCTCTTGACCGGGGTGCCGGCGGCGACCAGCAACGGGTTCTCGTTCGGGTCGTAGATGTTGGTGGAGTACTTGCTGCCGGTCACGCTCTTGTAATAGCGGATCTGCTGCAGGTAGGACAGGCCCAGGGTCAGCTGGTGGCTGACTTCGCCGGTACGGAACTGGCCGCGCAGGCCGGTCTCGCCGGCGGTGTTGTGGTAGTAGCCGCGCTGGTGGTAGGTGTAGGTGCTGGCGGCGGTGCCGTCGGTGCTGGTCAGCGCCACGCGGGTGCCGTAGAGGTAGCCGTCGAAGTCCTGGCGCGAGCCGCCGAGCGCGGCGAACGCGCTCCAGTTGCTGGTCAGCTGGTACTCGCCGCGCAGCACCGCGGTCTTGCTCTCGAAGTCGCTGTAGGTGCCGCGCAGCAGGTTGGTATCCGGGTCGGGCGCGGCGATCAGCTTGCCGATCTTGGCGAAGCCGTACATCGCCGAGGTGCCGTTGTCCGACTGCTCATGGGTGTAGAACGCGTCGAGGCTGGCGCTGCCGCGCTCGCCGCGGTAGTCCAGCGCCAGGCTGGCGAGCTTGCGGGTCTTGCTCTCGCCATCCACGCCGGTGTCGCCGTCGCCGTAGGCGGCGTTGACGCGCAGGCCCCAGCGCCGGTCCTCGCCGAAACGGCGGCTGATGTCGGCGCGGCCGCTGTAGTAGGCGTCCGAGACGTAGCCGGCGCCGATCCGGGTCAGGTCCTGGTCGCCGGCGTGCTTGGGCGTCAGGTTGATTACGCCGCCGACGCCGCCGCTGGGGGCGATGCCACTCAGCAATGCGCCCGGTCCCTTGAGCACTTCCACGCGCTCCAGGAACTCGGTCGGCACGTGGCCGAACGAGGCCAGGCCGTACAGGCCGCCGTAGGCGATCTCGGTCGATTCGACGCTGAAGCCGCGGATCTGGAAGTTCTCGATCGCGTGGCCGTCACTGTTGGTGGTACGCACCGACGGATCGTTCTCCAGGACCTCGGCCACGGTCCGGCTCTGCTGGTCCTCGATGGTCTTGGCGGTGTAGGCGGTGATGTTGAACGGGGCGTCCTTCACGTCGGTGCTGCCGAGCAGGCCCAGCTTGGCGGCCTTGGCGACCTGGCCGCCGGGCGCGACCTGCTCGTTCAGGCGCTGCTCGCGGACCAGGACCGGGTCGAGGTCGGTGGTGCTGCCGCCGCCGGCGGCTTCCTCGGCGCTGGCGGCCAGGCTCCAGCTGGCCAGCATCAGGGCGCAGGCCAGCAACGACGGCCGTACAGACCGTGACGGGTGGGGGGTGTTGAACATCAGGTCAGATCTCCGAAATGCGAATCACTTCATATTGTTAATGATTGCTTCACATTTGAAATGTCTTCTGATGTGGTTGAGTGGCGCATGAGGACATGCAGGAGGCGGCCGTGCCATCAGGCAGGGGCGGACGGGGGGCGGTCTCGCCTAGACTGCGGCGCTTGTCCGTCATGCAGGAGGTATCGGGTGAATCGTTGGGTCATGGGCGTATTGGCGATGTCGGTGTCCGTGGGCGCGCTGGCGGCGCCGCCGCAGTTCGACGGCAGGCGCATCTCGCAGGACGTCAAGGCGCTGGCGTCGGACGCCTACGAAGGGCGCGGCCCGGCCACGGCGGGCGAGGAGAAGACCATCGCCTACCTGAGCGGTCAGTTCCAGGCCGCGGGCCTGAAGCCCGGCGGCGACCTGCGGGCCGATGGCACGCGCGCGTGGACCCAGGCGGTGCCGTTGCAGCGCGCCGACATCGTCGGCACGCCGGCGCTGGCGCTGGACGTCGCGGGCAAGGCGCAGGCACTGGCCCAGGGCCGGCAGATCGCGATCCGCGCCGCGCTGGATGGCTCGACCGAGGTGGACATCGTCCACGCGCCGCTGGTGTTCGTCGGCTACGGCGTCAAGGCGCCGGAGCGCGACTGGGACGACTTCAAGGGCGTGGACCTGAAGGGCAAGATCGCCGTGGTGCTGATCAACGACCCCGACTTCGAGACCGGCAAGGGCGACTTCGATGGCAAGGGCATGACCTGGTACGGCCGCTGGCCCTACAAGTACGAGCAGGGCGCGCGCCAGGGCGCGCTCGGTGTGCTGATCGTGCACGAGACCGCGCCGGCCTCGTACGGCTGGGCCACGGTCGCCAGCTCCAACACCAATACGATGTTCGACGTGGTGCGCGAGGACCCGTCGACGGTGCATCCCAAGCTAGAGGGCTGGATCCAGCGCGACCTGGCGGTGCAGCTGTTCAAGGACGCGGGCCTGGATTTCGATGCGCTGAAGAAGCAGGCGCAGTCGCGCGACTTCAAGCCGGTCGCGCTGAAGGGCGAGGGCCTGAGTGCCCGCTACCAGGTCAAGCGCGACGTGATCACCTCGCACAACGTGGTCGCCCGGCTGGAGGGTGCCAAACGCCCGGACGAGACGCTGATCTACAGCGCGCACTGGGACCACATCGGCGTCGGCAAGCCGGACGCGCGCGGCGACACCATCTTCAACGGCGCGCTCGACAACGCCAGCGGCACCGCCGCGCTGCTGGAGTTGGCGCGCGGCTTCGCCAAAGGGGCCAGGCCGGACCGCTCGGTGCTGTTCCTGGCGGTGACCGCCGAGGAGAAGGGCCTGCTCGGCTCGGAGTTCTACGCCTCCAGGCCGCTGTACCCACTGGCCAGGACCGTGGCGGTGATCAACATGGACGGCATGAGCCCGTTCGTGCCCTCGCGCGACTTCGGCATCTACGGGACCGCCAAGCTCGAGTTGCTCGACGACCTGAAGGCGGTGGCCAAGCAGGGCTGGAACCTGCGCTACACGCCGGACCCGAAGCCGGAGGCGGGCTACTTCTTCCGCTCCGACCACTTCTCCTTTGCCAAGCGCGGCGTGCCGGCGATCTCGTACTCGGCCGGGCAGGACTGGGAAGTGGGCGGGATCGCGGCCGGCAAGGCGGCCTCGGACGACTACACCGCCAAGCGCTACCACCAGCAGGGCGACGAATGGCAGCCGGACTGGAGCTTCGCCGGTGCCGCGCGCGACCTGGCGGTGCTGTACACGCTGGGCCTGCAACTGGCCGATTCGCGCCAGTGGCCGAACTGGAGCCAGGACTCGGAGTTCCGCGCCACCCGCGACGCGAGCGCGGCCGAGCGCGAGTGAGTCGTGGCGAGGCACACCGCGACGGAACGGCCTGGCATCCAGGCTCGCTCCCCGAAGGCGCGGGGCCCGATGAGGTGAGGCGCCCCGCCTGAATACGATGTGACGGCCACGCTCCGCTTCTGCGATCATTGGTCGCTTGTGCCGTGCCCGCGGCGTTCACATCAGGCAGCCCAAGCCCATGTCCCACAGCCCCCTGCGCCGCGAAGTCGGCCCGTTCGCCCTGATGCTCACCGGCCTGGGCTCGATCATCGGCTCCGGCTGGCTGTTCGGGGCCTGGCGCGCGGCCGGGCTGGCCGGTCCCGGCGCGATCTGGGCCTGGGTGCTGGGCGCGGCGATCATCACCACGATCGCGCTGTCCTACGCCGAGCTGGGCGCGATGTTCCCCGAGTCGGGCGGCATGGTCCGCTACAGCCACTACTCGCACGGCTCGCTGGTCGGCTTCATCGCCGGCTGGGCCAACTGGATCGCGATCGTCTCGGTGATCCCGGTCGAGGCCGAGGCCTCGGTGCAGTACATGGCGTCCTGGCCGTGGCAGTGGGCGCAGGACCTGTACATGCAGGCGCCGGGCGGGGCCGGCGAGCTGTCCACCGCCGGCCTGCTGATCGCCGCGGTGCTGGTGCTGGTGTACTTCCTGCTCAACTTCTGGAGCGTGAAGCTGTTCGCGCACTCCAACACCGCGATCACCGTGTTCAAGCTGATCGTGCCGGCGCTGACCGGCGTCGCGCTGATCGCCAGCGGCTTCCACCCCGGCAACTTCAGCGTCGGCCTGCACGGCGACGCGCATGTGATCGACTTCGCCGCGGTGCTGACCGCGGTCGCCACCGCCGGCATCGTGTTCAGCTTCAATGGCTTCCAGAGCCCGGTGAACCTGGCCGGCGAGGCGCGCGATCCCGGGCGCAGCATCCCGTTCGCGGTGCTCGGCTCGATCGCGCTGGCGACCGTGGTCTACCTGATCCTGCAGGTGGCCTACCTCGGCGCGGTGCCGCCGGAGCTGCTGGCCAAGGCCGGCTGGCACGGCATCGACTTCCGCTCGCCGTTCGCCCAGCTGGCGATCATCGTCAACCTGCACTGGCTGGCGATGCTGCTGTATATCGACGCCTTCGTCAGCCCCAGCGGTACCGGTATCACCTACACCGCGACCACCGCGCGGATGATCTACGGCATGGAGAAGAACGGCACCATGCCCAAGCTGCTCGGGCAGGTGCATCCCAAGTGGGGCGTGCCGCGCCCGGCGATGTTCTTCAACCTCGCCGTGTCGTACCTGTTCCTGTTCTTCTTCCGCGGCTGGGGCACGCTGGCGGCGGTGATCTCGGTGGCGACGATCATCTCCTACCTGACCGGCCCGATCAGCGCGATGACGCTGCGCCGCACCGCGCCGGACGTGCATCGCCCGCTGCGGATCTGGGCGATGCCGCTGCTGGCCGGGGTCGCGTTCGTGATGGCGACCGAACTGCTGTACTGGGCGCGCTGGCCGCTGACCGGCGAGATCATCCTGCTGATGGTCGTGGCGCTGCCGGTGTACGTCTATTACCAGGCCCGGCAGGGCTTCAAGGACTTCCGCCGCAACCTCAAGGGCGCGGTCTGGATGATTGCCTACCTGCCGGCGATCGCGCTGCTGTCGTGGGCCGGCAGCAGCACCTTCGGCGGCCATGGCTACCTGTCCTACGGGGTCGACCTGGTGGTGGTCGGCGTGGTCGGGCTGGTGTTCTATGTCTGGGGCGTGCGCAGCGGCTGGCGCACCCCGGCGATCGAGAAGGCGATCGCGGCCGCCTGAACCCGCGCACCCGCCGGTGGAGCGGAGCTTGCTCCGCTCGGGCTTTCCCGGTGCGGCCCAGCGGAGCGAGCTCCGCGCTACGCGGTGTTGGCCACCAGGCGCGGTCCGCCGTCGTAGTGGTCCAGTTCGCGCACGATTTCGGTATACCGGTGCAGGCGCCCCATCTCGCGCATGTTGACGATGTCCTCGTGGCGCAGGTCGCGCCGGGCCATCACCTGCTGCTTGTAGCGCAGCACCTCGGGATAGCGGCGCGCCATCTCCAGCGCCTCGGCCACGCATTCGACCGAGTCGGCGTCCGGCGCCAGCCGCGCGCGGCTGTTGAACGCGCGCAGCCAGCGCTCGAAGCCGGCGCTGTGGTCGAACAGGTCGGCGATGTACCAGAGCACGAACAGGATCGCCAGCCATGAGGTGAACACGATCACCACCCGGCTGAAGGTCACCTCGAAGTCGTGCTGCCACAACTGGTGGGCGATCACGCCGAGCAGCACCAGCGAGATCGCCTGCCAGCCGATGATCGAGGCGACCACCCACTGTTGCTTGGCGACGGTGAGCAACTCGACTTCCTCGTCGATTTTCGCGTCGGTCTTGTCGCGCCAGTGCGCGACCTGTTCCTCGAATGGCTGGCGGTGCAGCGCGTTGTCCTGCAGAAGCAGGCCCAAACCCCTGAACAAAGCGATCATGACGAGCTCCTTCCGGCGGGTACGAGCAATGGCATGCGGCAAACGGTCGCAGGGCCTTTCTAGCACTTCTGCGCCGGTTCGCAATCAACGCCGCGTGAGCAAGCCGTGAGCGAGTTGCTTGAAGCGCGCGAGGTGCGGTTTTTCGAGGGCAAACACGCAGGCCGCGCATTGCGGGGGTGGGCCGGTTTGCTGCGCCGCATCGTCGATTCGCGTAGGCGCGCCGGTCGTGGGGGGGGGGGGGTGGGAGCCCCCCCGGCCGCCGCCCAGGCGCTGAAGGGGGGGTTGGACACCCACC
>JASGDF010000079.1:0-7459 GCA_047607345.1 Pseudomonas sp.
GATCCCCAGCCCTCGCGCACCGCGCGAGGGCGTTCGGCCGGGTGCGAGCCAATGGCTCGCAAGCCACCCGTCCTCACCCCCGCCTGCGCGGGGATGACGAGGGGAGAGATGGGTACGCAAGCCACGATCCGAGTCCCGAGCCGGTCCGGATACGGGAAGTCCTTGCCCCCCAAGCCTGGCACGCCCCCTTCCCAAAAGTTCTCCGGACAGTAGTGCGCCTGCGCGGGGACGACGGCCGGTTCTGTTGTAGCGACCGATGGTTACCACCAATCAGGTCCCGGGAATGTCCCCAGCAGAGCAAGCCGCGCTCTACGACACGCGCTCGTCGGGCAGCACCGCCGTCAGGCCGCGCTCGGACAGGGCTTCCAGCACCTGGCGCAGGATTTCCGGGTTGTGCCCGTGCGCGGCGCCTTCGTGCAGCAGCACAATCGCGCCCGGGCGCAGGTCGCGCAGGATCCTGGCGACCACCGCGCCGGGATCGCCGCCGACCCCGTCGAAGCCGCGCGCGCTCCAGGCCACCCGCGCCAGCCGGTGCGCGCGCAGCGGCGCGGCCACGCAGGGATTGGTCATGCCGACCACCGAGCGGTACCAGCGCGGCGGCCGTCCGGCGAGTTCGGCCAGCGTGCGCTGGGCCTGGCCGATCTCGGCGGCCATCCGGCGTGGCCCGAGCGCCCAGAACCAGGCCTGCGGGTGGGTCTGGCTGTGGTTGCCGATGCCATGGCCGCGGCGGACGATCTCGCGCACCAGTTCCGGCCGCCGCGCCGCGCGTTCGCCGACCAGGAAGAACGTGGCGCGCGCGCCATGGCGGTCGAGCAGGTCCAGCAGCGCCAGGGTGTCCTCGGAAGGACCGTCGTCGATGGTGAGCCAGACCTGCCGCGCCGGCCCGGCCAGCCGGGCCACCACCGGCGCGTACAGACGCGCGCGCGGCAGGAACACAGGCACCACGAAGCAGGCGTGCGAGAGCAGCAGCGCCGGCAGACCCGCTGCCCAGCCCAGCCGCCACCACAGCGCCGCCACCGCCAGTTGGGAGGCGGCCAGCCACCAGCCCCAGCCGGGCTTCAGGGCGGCGCGATGCAGTGTTTCCGCAGGACTCATGCCCCATGATCGCACGCCGCGTAGAATGACCGGTCTTCCCAGGATCCACGGTCTGCCGATGTCCCTCGACCCCGCCCTGCGTTCGCGCATCGAATCGCTGCTGCACTCCAACCGCGTCGTGCTGTTCATGAAAGGTCAGCCGAACATGCCGCAGTGCGGCTTCTCGGCCAAGGCGGTAGGCGTGCTGAACGAGCTGGGCGTGGACTACGCCCACGTCAACGTGCTGGCCGACCAGGACATCCGCGAAGGCATCAAGGCCTACGGCGACTGGCCGACGATCCCGCAGCTGTACATCGACGGCGAGCTGATCGGCGGCAGCGACATCATCCTGCAGATGTACGAGAGCGGCGAGCTGAGCCAGCTGCTGGGCGTGGCCGCGCCGGACCTGACCCCGCCGTCGATCACGGTCACGCCGGCCGCGGTGGAGATGCTCCGCGGCGCGCTCGCCGATGCGCCGGGCGCGGCGCTGCAGCTGTCGATCGATGCGCGCTTCCAGCCCAACTTCCAGCTGGTGCCGGCCAACCCGAAGGCGATCGCGGCCGAATCCAACGGCCTGCGCGTGCAGTTCGACCCGTCCAGCGCGCGCCGTGCCAACGGCATCACCATCGACTGGGTCGACGACATCCGCGGCCGCGGCCTGGCGATCGACAACCCGAACGCGCCCAGGCCGGTGCAGGAGCTGGCCCCGCGCGAGGCCGACGACCGGGTCAAGGCCGGCACGCTGACCCTGGTGGACGTGCGTCCGGCCGACGAACGCGCGCTGGCCTCGGTCAAGGCGCCGTTCCGCACGCTCGACGGCGACGAGCGCGCCGCGCTGGAGCAGCTGCCGAAGGACACCCCACTGGCGTTCCTGTGCCACCGCGGCGGCCGCAGCCTGCAGGCCGCCGAGCACTTCCGCGAGCTGGGCTTCACCCGCGTCCACAACGTCACCGGCGGCATCGACGCCTGGGCGGACGAGGTGGACGGCAGCGTGCCGAAGTACTGAGCACGGCGCGGCAGCGGGCCTGGCCCGCGCCTGTCCGCCCTCGGCGCGCCACGCACAGTACCGGCCCCATCGAACATCCACGCTCGTCCCTTCCCCCACGTGCGGGGGAAGGTGGCGCGCAGCGCCGGATGGGGGGCTTTGTGCGTCAGGGATGCCCCCATCCGCCCTGCGGGCACCTTCCCCCGTGCACGGGGGAAGGGAGTAGCTGGGGCTATTGCGCGTGCGGGGAAGGAACGTGCCTGGGCGCTTGGCTATTGTGGGAATCGATCGCACACCCTAGCCTCCACGGGTCATTCGCCTGACCTGGGGAAAACCGATGCGCCACCTCCTGCTCGCCGGTCTGGCCGGCGTCCTGCTGTGCGGGCCTGCGGCCGCGGCCGCGCGCTTCGTCGCCGATCCGTATCCCAGCACCTACGCGCCGATCGCCTCCGGCCCGGTGCTGATCGCGCACGCCACCGTGCTGACCGGCACCGGCCAGCGCCTGGACGATGCCGACGTGCTGCTCGCCGACGGCAAGGTGCAGGCGATCGGCCACGGCCTGCCGGCGCCGGCTGGCGCCACCCGCGTCGACGGCACCGGCAAGTGGGTGACACCGGGCATCATCGACGTTCATTCGCATCTGGGCGTGTACGCCAGCCCCGGTGTGAAGGCGCACAGCGACGGCAACGAGATGACCGCGCCGGTCACCCCCAACGTCTGGGCCGAGCACTCGGTATGGCCGCAGGACCCCGGCTTCCTGACCGCGCTGGCCGGCGGCGTCACCGCGCTGCAGGTGCTGCCCGGCTCGGCCAACCTGATCGGCGGGCGCGGGGTGACGCTGAAGAACGTGCCGGCCACCACCTACCAGGCGATGAAGTTCCCCGGCGCGCCGTGGGGCCTGAAGATGGCCTGCGGCGAGAACCCCAAGCGGGTCTACGGGCAAAAGGGCGGCCCGGCCACCCGCATGGGCAACGTCGCCGGCTACCGCGCCGCGTTCATCGACGCGGCCGAGTACCTGCGCAAGAACGCGCCGAAGAAGCAGCCCGCCAAGCGCCACTGGTGGAGCCGCGGCGGCAACGACGACAGCAGCGGCGACAGCGGCGGCAAGCGCGACCTCAAGCTGGACACGCTGGCCGGCGCGATCGACGGCGACATCCGCGTGCACATCCACTGCTACCGCGCCGACGAGATGGCGACGATGATCGATCTGTCCAAGGAGTTCGGCTTCCACATCGCCGCGTTCCACCATGCGGTGGAGGCCTACAAGATCGCCGACAAGTTGGCGCAGGAGCACATCTGCGGCGCGATGTGGGCCGATTGGTGGGGCTTCAAGATGGAGGCCTTCGACGGCATCCAGGAGAACATCGCGCTGGTGGACCGCCCGGCCAACAGCTGCGCGATCGTGCATTCGGACTCGGCGGAAGGCATCCAGCGGCTCAACCAGGAAGCGGCCAAGGCGATCGCCAACGCGCGCCGCGCCGGGATCGCGATCGCCCCCGAGCACGCGATCGCCTGGATCACGCTCAATGCCGCCCGGGCGCTGGGCATCGAGAAACAGACCGGCTCGCTGGAACCCGGCAAGATGGGCGACGTCGTGGTCTGGAACGGCAGTCCGTTCAGTTCCTACGCGCTGGCCGAGAAGGTCTACATCGACGGCGCGCAGGTCTACGACCGCCACGATCGCAGGCTGCAGCCGGTGTCGGACTTCATGCTGGGCCAGGGAGGTGCGCCGTGAGTCGCTTTGCTTTTGCTCGCTTTGCTTTTGCTCGCCTTGCATTTGCTCGTCATTCCCGCGAAGGCGGGAATCCATGGACGTTGCCCTTCATACCGAGACGTCGCACCAGCCCCTTTGGAACGCAAAAGCCAAGGCAACGTCCCTGGATGATCGGCCCTTCGGGCCGCTGTAAACCGCTTCCCGCCTTCGCGGGAATGACGATGCCGGTATCGTGCGCGGGCATGACGATGCTGTTGCTGGCGTTGTTCTGTGCAGGCCACGCCAGCGCCCAGGATCTGCTGATCCGCGACGCCACCGTCCATACCGCCACCGCGCAGGGCACGCTGCAGCACGCCGACGTGCTGGTCCAGGGCGGGGTGATCCGCGCGGTCGGCCGCGGCCTGACCGCGCCGGCCGGCGCCAGCGTGGTCGAGGCGGCCGGTCGGCCGCTGACCCCGGCGCTGTTCGGCGGCATCACCGAGATCGGCATCGAGGAGGTGTCCGGCGAGGACGCCACCGTCGATTCCGGCCTGAAGCTGGCCGACCAGCCGATGCGTCCCGAGTTCGACGTCACCCTCGCCTACAACCCGGACTCGGTGCTGGTGCCGGTCGCGCGCATGGAGGGCATCGGCTTCACCGCGCTCGGCGCGACCACCTCCGGCGCCTTCATCGCCGGCCAGGGCGGCGTGGTGCGGCTGGACGGCAGCGCCGATCCGATCGGCCCACGCGCGCTGTTCCTGCGCCTCGGCGCGGATGCCGCCGATCTGACCGGCAACTCGCGCGCGGCGCAGTGGATGCTGCTCGACCAGCTGGTCGCCGAGGCGCGCGGACGCGTGCCGGCCGATTCCCCGCACGCCCTGCTCACTCCCGCCGGGCGCGCGACGCTGGCCAGGTTCCTGGCCGGCCAGGGCCGGATCGTGGTGCAGGTCGAGCGCGCCGCCGACATCCGTCAGTTGCTGCGCTGGGCGCAGCGCGAGAAGCTGCGGATCGCCATCACCGGCGGCAGCGAGGCCTGGAAGCTGGCCGCGCAGCTGGCCCAGGCGAAGGTGCCGGTGCTGGTCGACGCGCTGGCCGACCTGCCCGCCAACTTCGACCAGATCGGCGCGACCCTGGAGAACGCCGCGCGGTTGCGCGCGGCCGGCGTCGAGGTGAGCTTCAGCCAGGGCGGCGACGCCTCGCACAACGCGCGCAAACTGCGCCAGCTGGCCGGCAATGCCGTGGCCAATGGCCTGCCGTGGGAGGACGGCCTGGCCGGGCTGACCCGGGTGCCGGCGGAGATCTTCGGCGTGGGCGAGCGCATCGGCAGCATCGCGGTCGGCAGGCAGGCCGACCTGGTGCTGTGGGAAGGCGATCCGCTCGACGTGGGCCACTATGCCGAACAGATCTGGCTGGGCGGGACCCCGATGCCGATGCGCTCGCGCCAGACCGAGCTGCGCGACCGCTATCTGCGCGCGCAGGGCGCGCTGCCCAGGGCCTACCCGGAGCGGTAGTGTCGGGTTGATCAACGCCACGCTCGGCAGCGCGCTGGACATCAAGCCGGTGCTGCGCGCCTGGCGCGGCGTGACCGAGCCGGTGGCCAAGCTCAAGGGCTTCGAATCGTCGGTGCAGAAGCTGTTCGCGTTCACCGCGCGCAAGGTCCGCGAGGGGCTGCTGAGCCCGACCGTGTGCGTCGGCTACGGCGGCGAGTTGGGCGAACTGCGCGCACTGCCGGCTATTCCGCGCTGCGCAATGCCTGTAGCGAACAGGGCGTGGAATTGTTCGAAAGCGTGATGAGCCTGACCGGCATGGTCAACGTCGGCAAGGGCGCGCTGGCGGTGGGCTTCGCGGCCGCGCCGCATGATTTCTCGGCCTAGCCGCGTCGCCGGTCCCGGAGCCGGCCGCGCCCGGCACGGATTCGACGGCCCGCTCACGTTCCGAACTGCTAGCCTTCCCGGCGTCGATCCAAGAGACAACGCACATGCCTGTCAGCTATTCGATCAGCCTGCCCGATCCCGCCCTTGCCCGCGGCGGCGATGCAACGGTGAGCTTCACCGCGCACGGCGCGGACGCCTTCGCCGAGCAGTTGCAGTCGGCGCTGGCCGATCCGGCCTGGTTCGAGCGCTGGCGCGCGTTGCAGCCGGACCCGGACGAGGTGGACCCGAGCCTGGGTGTCACCGATGCCGGCGCGCGCGT
Source organism: Pseudomonas sp. (assembly GCA_047607345.1). GTDB lineage: Bacteria > Pseudomonadota > Gammaproteobacteria > Xanthomonadales > Xanthomonadaceae > Pseudomonas_S. Next base: position 5,946 of record JASGDF010000079.1, read on the forward strand.
CACCGGCGAGCAGAAGGACCTGCGCATCAACCTGGTGGCCACCACCACGATCCCGGGCGACATCCTCAAGCACCGCATGCACGTGCTGGCCGGCTCGCACTGGGAACTGCGCAACGTGCGCTGACGCCATCCCGTGTGCGAGGTGTGGGAGGGACTTCAGTCCCGACGGGCCTCGCCGGCCATTCGTCGGGACTGAAGTCCCTCCCACAGCCGCCACTTCAGGTTCACGCCCAGCGTGCCGAGCACGATCAGGCCCAGGCCCAGCCACTGCACGCCGCCGAGACGGTGCCCGTACAGCAGGTAGTCCAGCAGCAGCGTCACCAGCGGATAGACGAAGGCGACCACCGCGATCGTCACCACCGGCAGGTGCCGGTAGGCCGAATAGAACAGCACGTAGACGATGCCGCTGTGAATCACGCCCAACCCGGCCAGCCAGAACCAGTGCGGTCCCGGGTGCAGCGCCGCGCCGCTGGCGAAGCCGGCCAGCATCAGCGTGCCGACGCAGCACTGCACGGTGACCACCGCGAACGGCCGCTCACGCCCGATCCGACGCGACATCAGCAGCGACGCACCAGCCAACAGCGCCGCCAGCAGGGTCAGGCCGATCCCGGCCAGGTAGCCGGCGTCGGCCTGGCGCAGCAGCCGCAGCGGATCGGCCGAGCCGACCACGCCGGCGAACGCCAGCGCGGTCCAGCCCCAGTCGGCCGGGCGCGTGCGCTCGCCCTGCACCAGCGCGGCCAGGATCAGCATCACGAACGGGAAGAAGTGGTAGACCAGCGTCGCCACGCCGATCGACGAGCGCGCCATCCCGGCGAACAGCGCCACCCAGTTCAGCACCAGCAGCACGCCGGACACGGCCGCGCCGAGCAGCAGCGCGCGCTCGCGCCAAAGCCCGCGCAGGTGCCCGCGCGCCGCGCCCCAGGCCAGCAGGAACAGCGCGCCGAACAGGCAACGGTAGAACACCGCGGTGATCGGGTCCTGCCCGCTCTCGTGCACGAACACGCCGACCGAGCCGATCAGCACTTCGCCGAGCAGCAGTTGCAGCAGCGCGGTGCGCGAGGCGCCGCGTCCGGGGACGTCCATCGGAAACTCCTGGGAAAAGGGAACGTGTGCTCAGACTTAGATATGGCCTTCCAGGGACTGCACGGTGTCGCCGGCGATGTGGAAGCACGCGCGACTTAAGGCATCGACGATGCTGATCGGAAGTCTCATGGCAGCAGCGTAGGCGCTGCTGGCGTTACCGGTACAGCATCAGTTATCGTGAAATCAGACCGATACAGATGGCCGCCGCATGCTGCTCTACGAAACCCTCGCCGCGCAGCTGCGCGAACAGATCGCCAGCGGCGTGCTGCGCGCCGGCGAGCGCCTGCCCTCGATTCGCCGGCTTGCGCAGGCGCACGGGGTCAGCGCCGCGACCGCGGTGCAGGCCTGCCTGCAACTAGAGCGCGAGGGACTGGCGCTGGCGCGACCGCGCTCGGGCTACTACGTGCGCGCCCAGGCCACGGCGCCGCGCA
>JASGDF010000080.1:0-32834 GCA_047607345.1 Pseudomonas sp.
CCAGCGCCGCGCGCGAGTCGGCGGTGGCCGCCTTGGCGTCGGCCGCGGCGCGCTCGGCGGCCTGTTGCGTGGCGGCTGCCGCATGCTCGACCGCCGAGGCTGCATCGCGCCGGGCCTGCTCGGCGTCCGGTCCCTTGCAGGCGGCCATGCCGAGGACCAACAGGGAGCACGCGGCGAGATTGCGGATCAGGGGCATGGCGGTCTCCGAAAGAAGGGGGGAACGGTCGAGAGCAAGCCTAACCAGGGGCGGATCTAGCGCGTGTCAATGTGTTGGCCGGCGTATGGCGGACGGTCAGTCAGGCATGCGGGCAAAAGAAAAGCCGCTGGCGAACCAGCGGCTTTTCCGAACTCGCCAAGAGCTAAGAAGTGATTACTTCTTGGCTTCTTCAGCAGCGTCCTTGGCCTGCTCGGCGGTGCCTTCGGCAGCCTTGGCAGCGTCGGCAGCGGCGCCGGCAGCGGCATCGGTCGCAGCGCCGGTGGCGGTCGCAGCAGCGTCAGCAGCGGTGTCGGCGGCGGTAGCGGCGGTGTCGGCAGCAGCCTGGGCGGCGTCAGCGGTCTGGGCGCCGGCAGCAGCGGCCTGGTCGGCAGCGGCCTGGGCGTCGGTGGCGGCTTCGTTGGCCGAAGCAGCCGCGTCCTGAGCCTGTTCCGGCTTCGAGCACGCGGCCAGGGCCAGAGCCAGGGCGCCCGCGATCAGCAGCTTGTTGATGCTCATTTGTCTCAATCCTCGTCGTTAGATTTAGGCAACGCGCGAATGCGCGCCCCCACCATGATGACAACCCGGATACGAGTGTCAAGCATACCCGCATTCAGGTTCTTGGATCGGCCGTGAATGCTTTTCAAATCAATTCGATGGCGATGGCCGTCGCCTCGCCACCGCCAATGCAGAGGGTAGCGATCCCGCGCTTGCCGGCGCGCTTGCGCAACGCGTTCACCAGCGTGACCACCAGGCGCGCGCCGCTGGCGCCGATCGGGTGGCCGAGCGCGCAGGCGCCACCGTGTACGTTGACCTTCGCGTGCGGGATGCCGAGTTGCTTGATCGGCGCCAGCGCGACCACGGCGAAGGCCTCGTTGATTTCGAACAGGTCCACCTCCTCCAGCGACCAGCCGACCTGTCCGGCCAGCGCCTCGATCGCCGCCACAGGCGCGGTGGTGAACCATTCCGGCTGCTGCGAGAAGGTGGCATGGCCGACGATGCGCGCCAGCGGGGTGATCCCGCGCCTGGCCGCTTCCTGCGCGCTCAGCAGCAGGGTCGCGGCCGCGCCGTCGGAAATGCTGGAGGAGCTGGCGGCGGTGATCGTGCCGTCCTTGCTGAAGGCGGGCCTGAGGGTGGGGATCTTGCTGATGTCGGCGCGGCCGGGCTGCTCGTCGCTGCTCACTTCCACTTCGCCCTTGCGGGCGGCGACCTTGACCGGGACGATCTCGTCGTCGAACACGCCGCTGGCCTGCGCGGCCTGGGCGCGCTTGACCGACTCGATGGCGTAGGCGTCCTGGTCCTCGCGGGTGAAGCCGAACTTCTCGGCGGTGCGCTCGCCGAACACGCCCATCGCCTGGCCGTCGTAGGGGTTGGTCAATCCGTCCCAGGCCATGTGGTCGACCGCCTGGAAGTTGCCGTAGCGGTTGCCGGTGCGCGAGTTGGGCAGCAGGTGCGGCGCGTTGCTCATCGATTCCATGCCGCCGGCGACCACGATGCTGGCCGAGCCGGCCTTGATCAGGTCGTGGCCGAGCATGATGGCCTTCATGCCCGAGCCGCAGACCTTGTTGATGGTCAGCGCGCCACTGGAAACCGGGATGCCGGCGGCGATCGCGGCCTGGCGCGCCGGAGCCTGGCCGAGGTTGGCTGGCAGTACGCAGCCCATGATCACTTCGGACACATCGGCGGCCGGCACGCCCGATTGCTCCAGCACCGCACCGATGGCGGCGGCGCCCAGGATGGGCGTGGGCACGCCGTTGAACTGGCCGAGGAAGGAACCGATCGCGGTGCGTTTGGCTGCGGCGATGACGATATCGGACATGAATGGACGCCGTTCGGGAGGTGTTCCGATTATCGAGGGGCGGGGCCCTGCGTGCCAGGCGCAAGATCAGTATGCACGCGGGGCCGGGACGTCGTCGGCCCCGGCACTGGCATGGGCGCTGGTCGCGCGCGGTGCTGGCGGCGACGTCGCGTGTCCGGACCCGCCGGCGCTCACTCGCCGCGCAGCTTGCCGGTGAAGCGCGGCGAGGTCCGGCCCAGCGGCAGCTTGAGCCGGCCGATCGATTCGATGCGCGCCTCGGCGATGCGGTCGGCCGCCTGCTGCGGTGTCAGGTCGTCGCGCTCGGACAGGTCGAAGACCTTGTCGAGGTTGTGGTAGATGCTGCGGATCAGCCGCATCGCGCGCTCGCGGTTGTAGCCGTCGATCTCCAGCGACACGTTCATCACGCCGCCGGCATTGACCACGTAGTCCGGCGCGTACAGCACGCCGCGGCGGTGCAGTTCCTCGCCGATCGCGTGGTTGGAGAGCTGGTTGTTGGCGGTGCCGCAGATGATGCCGGCCTTCAGCCGCGGCAGGGTCTGCTGGTTGATCGCGCCTTCCAGCGCGCACGGCGCGAACACGTCGGCGGCGACCTCGTAGATCGCCTCGGGGCTGACCGCCTCGGCACCGTACTCGCTGACCGCGCGGTCGACCCGCTGGCCGTCCAGATCGGTCACGAACAGCTTTGCGCCACGTTCCTTGAGTAGTTTCACCAGCTCCATGCCGATGTGGCCCAGGCCCTGGATCGCGATGCTGGTCTTGCCCACTTCCTCGTGGCCCAGCTTGCGGTTCAGCGCGGCCATCAGCGCCTGCAGAGCGCCGTAGGCGGTGAACGGGGCCGGGTCGCCGGACCCACCATGCACCTGGTGCACGCCGGTGACGTAGCCGGTCTCCAGGTAGATCTGCTCCATGTCGGTGACGTCGGTGCCCACGTCCTCGGAGGTGATGTAGCGGCCGCCCAGGGATTCGACGAAGCGGCCGAACGCGCGCAGCAGCACTTCGCTCTTGCCGGTTTTCGGATCGCCGATGATCACCGCCTTGCCACCGCCGACGTTGAGTCCGGCCAGCGCGTTCTTGTAGGTCATCGTGCGGCTGAGTCGCAGGGCGTCGTCGATGGCCGCCTCGCTGCTTGCATAGGGGCGCATGCGCACGCCACCGAGTGCCGGCCCCAGTCGCGTGCTGTGCAACGCGATGATCGCCTTCAGGCCGGCATCGCGGTTGTGGCAGAACACGACCTGTTCGTGGCCAGTGGTGTCGAGGGTTTCGAAAAGCATCGGTGGGGCTCCGTGGGGGGCGCGACAATACGCAACGACCGGGGAACTGTGCCTGGCATCCGGATTCACCCAGCACATGCCGGTGCGGGGTATCGCGAGGGATTCGTACTCACTGCGCGGAAAACGAAAACGCGACGGGTCTGGAGCGGGTCCTGAGCGTCGCGTGGCCGGCATTCTAAAACAATCGGCGCGGCCATGTGCGGTGCAGCATCGGGTCTCTCCAGGGCCTGCGATTGACCACTGGCCAGGGCCGTGCTCCTGTTCGTCGCGTGACGATCGCCGGCAAGCCTGAGCCTGGGTGGTTCAGGTGGCGGGCGTGGCGTGCAGGGCCAGATTGAGCTGGTCGATGGTCTCGATCCAGTCGGCATCGTCGATGCGCTGCTCGCGCAACAGTGCCGCCTGAGCCGGGGTCCAGAACGGGGCTTCTTCGAGCCGCATCGCGTCGGGCAACGGCGCGTGTTCGCGGATGAACGCCTGGATGCCGGCCTCGTCGCTGGGCAGGCCGAGCTGGGCGAACAGTTCCGAGAACGGATGCACGGGATTTTCCATCGCGGACTTCTCTGGCTGGCGGATGAGGGGATGCTACCGCTTGCATGTTCAGCAGCGTGTGTGCGTGCCGACTTGGAATCACTGCGAGCCGGGTCCATCCTGGCGGCATGGCAATGTCGGGAGAAGGCGATGGCGACCGGATGGGCGGGCGATGGCTCAGTCCAGGACCAGATCGATGCGACCGTCGATGATGCGGTCAAGCGGGCACGCAGCCAGCTGCCCCGCGGGCCGGGGCTGACGCGTTGCGAGCAATGCGATGCGCATATCCCCGAGGCGCGGCGCAAGGCGGTGCCGGGCGTGCGTTTGTGCCTGCGCTGCCAGCAGGCGCATGACGAACAGGAGCAGGGCGCCAGTGGCTACAACCGGCGCGGCAGCAAGGACAGCCAGTTGCGTTGAGCGATGGCGCAGAGCGGGGCGCAACCGGGCTAGCCGTTGTCCAAGCCGCTCTCGCGCCAGCGTCGGGTGGTACGCTGGAAGAACAGGCTGTTGGGGATCTGCAGCACGGTGTTGCCGCGCGTCTCGTCGGTTTCCTGCACGGTGGTGTAGATCACGTTGATGTCGATCACCTTGCCCTTCAGGCCGGGTTTCTCGCCGTTCTCCAGCAGCTCGATGTGGTCATGCAGCCGGAACGGGCGCGTGGTCACGATCAGGAACGTGCAGAAGATGTTCGACAGCACGCTCCAGGCCGCGAAGAACGCCACCGCGCCGACCGCGGCAAACCCGGTGAACGCGGTCCACAACACCGCGGCGGAGACGCCGAATAGCCGCAGGATCGCCAGCAGCGCCGCCACCGAGATCACGAAGCTGCCGATCCGGCGCAGCCCGATCATCATTTCCGCAGGGACGTGGTAGCGCCGCCCGACCCGGTGCAGCAGCCCGCGCAGGATCGCGCGCGCGAGCACCGAGATGCCCAGGATCGCGGCGATCTCCAACGCTGGCACCAGAACGTCTAGCAACTGCTGGTTCCAGCGCGGTAGCAGGTCGCGGATCATCGCGGGATAGGCATGCAGGTGGGGCATCCGGGCGAGGTGCTGGTTCGGGACGTCCGATTCTAAGCCGTTCGCGCGCGCTGTCAGAGCCCGAGCCGCTGCGTGGCCTGTTCGCGCATCAGGTATTTCTGCGCCTTGCCGGTGATCGTCATCGGGAAGTCGTCGACGAACTCCACGTAGCGCGGCACCTTGTAGTGGGCGATGCGCGCGCGGCAGTAATCGCGGACCTGCTCGGCGGAAAGCTCGCAGCCATCGCTGAGTCGGATCCACGCGCAAACCTCCTCGCCGAACCGCGGGTCGGGTACGCCGAACACCTGCACGTCGGCGATCGCCGGATGCGCGTGCAGGAACTCCTCGATCTCGCGCGGATAGATGTTCTCGCCGCCGCGGATCAGCATGTCCTTGAGGCGGCCGACGATGCGGCAGTAACCGTCGGCGTCGAGCGTGGCCAGGTCGCCGGTATGCATCCAGCCATCGTCGTCGAGTACCTCGTTGGTGCGCTCCGGGTCGTTCCAGTAGCCCTTCATCACCGAATAGCCGCGCGTGTGCAACTCGCCGATCGTGCCACGCGGGACCACCGCGCCGTCGCCATCGACGATGCGTACTTCGACATGCGGATGCACGCGTCCGACCGAGTCCACACGTCGTTCCAGCGGGTCGTCGGGCGTGGTCTGGAAGCTCACCGGGCTGGTTTCGGTCATGCCGTAGGCGATCGTGACCTGGTCCATGTGCATCTGCCCGACGACCTTGCGCATCACCTCGGCCGGGCAGGGCGAGCCGGCCATGATGCCGGTGCGCAGCGAGGACAGGTCGAACTCGCCGAACCGCGGGTGTTCCAGTTCGGCGATGAACATCGTCGGCACGCCGTGCAGGCCGGTGCAGCGCTCGTCCTGCACGGTCTGCAGCGTGACCAGCGGATCGAAGCCTTCACCGGGCACGACTATGCAACTTCCGTGGGTGACGCAGGCGAGGTTGCCGAGCACCATGCCGAAGCAGTGGTAGAACGGCACCGGGATGCACAGCCGGTCGTGTTCGTCCAGGCGCATGCGTTCGCCGATGAACAAGCCGTTGTTGACGATGTTGCGATGGCTGAGCGTGGCGCCCTTCGGCGAGCCGGTGGTGCCGGAGGTGAACTGGATGTTGATCGCGTCGTCCGGCGATAGCGAGGCCTGCAGTGCCTGCACGCGCGACTGCAACTGCCGGTCGCGGCAGTTGGCGAGGTCGTTGAAACGCCAGGTGCCGGGCAGGGCGGCCTCGTCGTCGAGCACGATGACGTGGCGCAGCGCCGGCAGGCGCGCCGCGCGCAGTCGGCCGGGGGCGCTGGTGTCGAGCTCGGGGGCGAGTTCGCGCAGGATCGCTGGGTAGTCGGAGGTCTTGAAGCGGCGCGCCAGCACCAGTGCCTTGCACTCGACCTGGGTCAATGCGTATTCCAGTTCGTGACTGCGGTAGGCGGGGTTGATGTTGACCAGGACCAGCCCGGCGCAGGCGCTGGCGAATTGCATCAGCACCCATTCGGCGCGGTTGAGCGACCAGATCCCGATGCGCTCGCCCGGCGCCAGGCCGAGCTGCAGCAAGCCGGCGGCGAGCCGGGTCACCGCCGCGTCGAGCTGGGCGTAGTCGAGCCGGACCCGCTGCGGCGGTACCACCAGCGCGGGCCGCTCGGGCCAGCGCCGGGCCGTGCGTGCGAGCAGGGCGCCGACCGTCTCGTCGAGCAGCGGCACCCGGCGTGGACCGCTGACCTGGCTTAACAGGGGGACGGGGGCGATGGGATGCATGGACATGCGGAGCCGGCAACGAAGTGGCGTGATTGGAGCATGGGGGATCGCTCCTGGGCATGCCGGCGAATGACCCGCATGGCAACGGAGGCGCCTCCGGTTCACGGGCAGAAGGCTGGTGATGCCGTGGGATGCCGAACATATCCGGCCGGGGTTTGCCGGGAGCGCCCCGGCCTGGCATGCCTTGCGCTACAAGGAGCGCAAGACAGTTCTCGTCGGAGGCCCGCGCAGAACTACGGCCCCGAGCACACGGGGCGGCCTGCTCTCAACGGATGCGAAGGGGTCAACCGGCCTTGTCGGCGTCGTTGCGGGCCGGGCCAAAGTGGGTTTCGAGCACTTCGATGCGGCCACCAGCCTTGCGGAATGCGGCCAGATCGGCGGCGATGCGCTCGCGCGTCAGTGGCTGACCCTTGCCCTCGTTGCGGCTGATGATCGGCTGGGTCTTGGACTTGGCGGGACGTGCCATGGAGACTCCTGTATTGTCTTGAAGGTGATCGATGCCGCCCGCTGCCGCGGGGGGGAGTGCTTGGGAAAGGCGGTGCTGGACGCGAGCCGTGAAGCGGTATGCCGGCTGGAAAATGCCTCGCGTCGGGCGATGAGTCGCTGGCGGAGCGGCGGGCGAGGAATTCGGGCGTCGATGAAAGCCTTGCGTGACAATAGTTTACGTTGTAAGTGGGGATGAAACGTTAAATTGTCGTTGGAGGCGGCGGAGGGTCCCGGTGGCGCTGGGTAAATCGGGTGCATGACCGGTCTGTCGCCGTAGATCGATGATTATCGCCGACGATCGATACGAGGCCGGGCTTGTAGCCGGCCGGGCGACTACAATGTCGCCCCTTCATCGCCCTGGAACTGCCCTATGCCCGCCTGTCCGCAATGCACCCTGGAAAACACCTACATCGACGGGGAGCAGTGGATCTGCGCCGACTGTGGCTACGAATGGTCCGCCGAGCAGGCCCCGGCCGAGGCCCTGGTGGTGCGGGACTGCAACGGCAACCTGCTGTCCGCAGGTGACACGGTCACCGTCATCAAGGACTTGAAGGTCAAAGGCTCCTCGATCCCGCTCAAGCAGGGCACGGTGATCCGCAACATCCGCCTGGTCGAGGACGACGCCGAACATATCGAGGGCAACTCGGACAAGATCAAGGGCTTGGTGCTGAAGACCATCTTCCTGCGCAAGGCGTAGCTCCCGTTCGCAGGTGTAACGTCGACGGTACGCCGGCTTGCCGATGGCAAGGCTGGGAGATCCGTTCCGAGTCCACCGGTTGTTCCCGCGGCCGGGCGCGGGCGTGCGGATGGCTTCTGCTAGTATCCGCGCCCCCCGAAATGCAGCCACCCCACGCGGGTCCTCATGTCCATCGCCCAGCCTTTCCTCTATCTCTCCTCGGCCGACGCGCAGCTCTCGCTCGGGCTGGGCGAGGAGAAACCGAGCGAGCGGCTGTTCTTCGCGGTGATGCCGGATGCGCGCACCGCCGCGGCGATCGGCGGGTTGACCCGCGCACTGGCCGAACGCGAGCACCTGCAGGGCAAACCGCTGGCCAGCGAGCGGCTGCACGTCACGCTGCACCACCTGGGCGACTATGCCGGCCTGCCGCCGTCGCTGCTGGCGCGCGCGCGTGCCGCGGCGGAACGGCTGCGGATGCCGTCCTTCGAGGTGTGCTTCGACCGGGTCGGCACGTTCGGCGCGCGGCGCCGGCAGATGCCCTGCGTGTTGCGCGGAGAGGAGGGGGTGAAGGAATTGTTCCAGTTGCAGCGCACGCTGGCGCGGCGCATGGCCGAGCAGGGCATCGTCGGCGATACTAGGTTCACGCCGCATCTGACCCTGCTCTATACCGAGGCGACGCTGCCGTTGCAGCGCATCGAGCCGGTGCAGTGGCGGGTGCAGGAATTCGTGTTGATCCGCAGTTTCCTGGGGCAGACGCGCTACCAGCTGGAAGGGCGCTGGGCACTCGGTTGATTGGCGGTGTTCTATCCCGGCCGCGCGAGCTGGGTAGCCGGGGCCGTTGCCGGTGTGGTTGTTCCGGCGGCCACGCAGGCGCCTGCCGCGCGCGCTGTCGCCGATCTTGCCGAGTGATTTCCTCCACCGGCGCCGTGCTACGCGCTGGCACCGGTTCGGTTCAGGCGGTGGCATGCCGGGCCGGATCCGGGCAGGTTCGGTTTGCGGCCGTGGACGAGGGCCGCAGCGGGGCATGCTCCGATCTACAATGGATGTTCTTTTTCGCCAGTGTTGCCCGCCGTATCGATGACCGACCTGCCTGTCGATCCATCCGATCCTCGTCCCCTGCCCCCGGAGCGGCCGGCGGACAACGAGTGCTGCGGCAGCGGCTGTCCGCTGTGCGTCTACGACCTCTACGAGGAGCAACTGGCCGAGTATCGGCAGGCGTTGGCGTGCTGGCGCGAGCGGCATCCCGGAGCGGATGACTGATGCGCTGCCGTCCTTGTCGGTGGTGCGGTATCTATCCCTATGCGGCAGCACGGCACATCGATGTGCCGGTGCCCTCTCTTGGAATCCGATGATGCGCAGGCTTGAACTCTGGAAATCGTTGTGTGGCGTGGGTGCGTTGGCGGCGTCGCTGGGCGCCGCGGCTGCCGCGCCCGAGGCGGTCACGCATGGACGCTTCGAGCAGGTGCCGGTGCTGCAGCCGCAGGGCGAGCCGCAGCGGATGGTGATCTGGTTCGCCGGGATTGGCGACGACGCGCGCCGAAAGGCCCGGATCGAGGCGCTGCGCGCCGACGGCGCGATGCTCGCGGTGGTCGACACCGCGCACCTGTACACGCTGCTGGACAAGGATCCGGGCAAGTGCGTGTTCTCCTCCGGTGACGTGGAGAACTTCTCGCGCTACGTGCAGGCGTTCTACCACCTGCCGAACTATCGCCTGCCACTGCTGGTCGGCGACGGCGAGGGTGCGGCCCTGGCCTACGCGGTGGCCGCGCAGGCGCCGGCCCACGTACTGGCGGGGCTGCTCACCGAGGGGCTGCATCCGGCCTCGGTACCGCCGAAGGCGATTTGCGGAGCGGGCGTGGCCGAGTCCGGCGGCGCGCTGCGGGCCACGCGTCTGCCGGTGCCGTGGCTGGCGGCCGAGCCTAGGGAGCGGCGTGGCGAGGCGCCGCCGGTAGCCACCTTCGTCAAGTCCATCCCGCAGGCGCGCCTGCTCAAGCGCAGCGCCGACGGCGAGTTGTTGCCGGGCCTGCGCGCGGCGGTGCGGTCACTGGGCGCCCAAAAGGACGTCAGCCTGCCGCCGCCGCCGGCCGATCTGGAAGGCCTGCCGATCGTGGAAGTGCCCTCGGCGGTCGATCGCCAGGGCGATACCTTCGCGATCTTCGTGTCTGGCGACGGTGGCTGGGCAGGCCTGGACAAGCAGGTGGCCGGCGCGCTGGCGCAGGCCGGCATCCCGGTGGTCGGGGTGGATTCGCTGCGCTACTTCTGGGACGAGCGCACCCCGCAGGGTTTCGCCGCGGACCTGGATCGCATCGTGCGGTTCTACGCCCAGCGCTGGAAGCGCTCGCGCGTGGTGCTGATCGGTTTCTCGCAGGGCGCGGACGTACTGCCGGCGGCGATCAACCGGCTGTCGCCGGCCACGCTCGCCAACGTGCGCATGACCGCGCTGCTGTCGGTCGGCAAGTTCGCCGATTACGAGTTCCATGTCAGCAACTGGATCTCCAGCGGCGACGACGACGGCCTGCCGATCGCGCCGGAGCTGGCGAAGTTGCCAGTGGCGCGCACCGTGTGCATCTATGGCGTGGACGACGACGACACGCTGTGTCCGTCGTTGCCGAAGCAGGACCGCCGCGTCGGCCTGGCCGGCGATCATCATTTCCAGGGCGACTACGAGACACTGGCGAAGACGATCCTGCAGCAACTGCACGACACCCCGCCTTGAGCGAGACGATGGACGCACAACTGCCGCTTGTCGATCTGTCGACGCTGGCGCCCGGCGCGGAAGGGCGCCAGCGCGAGCTGGAAATGCTGCGCCTGGCCGCGCGCCGGTTCGGGTTCTTCAGGGTGGGCGGGCACGCGGTCCCGGCGGCGCTGGATGCGGCGCTGATGGCGCAGGCGCGGGAACTGTTTGCGCTGCCACAGGCCGACAAGCAGGCGATCGCGATGACCGGCTCGCCGCATTTTCGCGGCTATGCCGCGGCCGGAGCCGAGCTCACCCGTGGGCGTGCGGACTGGCGCGAGCAGCTCGACCTCGGTCGCGAGGAGCTGGCGCGCGCGCGCGATCCGCAGGCGCCGCCGGCATCGCGCCTGCACGGGCCGAACCAGTGGCCGGCCGGGTTGCCGGCTTTCCGCGCGGTGGTGCTGGACTGGCAGCGCGCGATCGAGCAGGTACTGCTGCAGGTGCTGCAGGCCTGTGCCGAGGCGCTGGGGCAGCCGCGCGAGGCGTTCCAGCCGTTGTACCGTGACGCGCCGTGGCTGACGATGAAGCTGATCCGCTATCCCGGCCGGGGCGAGGGCGAGGACGACCAGGGCGTCGGCGCGCACAAGGATGGCGAGTTGTTGTCGCTGATCCTGCAGGACGGCGTTGGCGGGTTGCAGGTCCGCACCGAGCAAGGCCATTGGCTGGATGCCTCGCCGAGTCCCGGCAGCTACGTGGTCAATATCGGCGAGCAGCTCGAGTTGGCTTCCGACGGCTACCTGAAGGCCGCGGTGCACCGCGTGCGCAGTCCGCCGGCGGGCCGCGAGCGGCTGTCGGCCGCGGTGTTCCTGGGCGCGCAGCTGGACAGCACGATCCCGGCGCTGGTGTTGCCGCCGTCACTGGCCAGCGAGGCTACGGGCTATACCCGCGATCCGGGCAATCCGCTGTTGCGCGACGTGGGGGCCAATACCTTGAAGGGGCGGTTGCGCTCGCACCCGGATGTGGCCGCGTTGCACCATCCGGACCTGCTGTAGGGCTTGGTGGCGAAAGCCCGTCGCGTCGTCGGCCTGACCCGCGCCGTGCTGTCCGGGGGAACTTATTCCTGCTGGCGTGGATCCAGCGAGATCAGCCGGGTCACGTCCAGCAGCGCCGCTGGCAGGTGCATGCCGCCAGGCGCGACTAGGTAGCGCGGGCGCCAGTTCGGCGCGAACTTGGCCTTGAAGCGGCGCAGTCCGCTGAAGCCGTAGAAGCGCTCGCCATGCCGCGCCACCAGGTTGGCGAAGCGGTTCCAGCGCCCGGCCAGGCGGTGCTCGGCCAGGCCGGACAGCGGCGCCATGCCCAGCGAGAAACGCGTATAGCCGTTTTCCGCGCCCCACAGGAACAGCGCGACGAACAGATAGTCCATCGTGCCCTTGGGGGCATCGGTCGCGTGGCGCATCAGATCCACCGACAGCTCGCCACCGCCGGGCGACTGCCAGAGGTTGGCGAAGGCGACGATGCGCTGCTCGGCCTCCAGCTCGACCACGCCCAGCGGGAAGCGGCACAGGTAGTCCGGATCGAAGCTGCCCAGCGAGAAGCCTTTTTCCTCGCCGGCCTTCTCCTCCAGCCACTGGTCGGAGACCTCGCGCAGGCGCGGCAGCAGCGCGGCGACGTGCTCGGCCGGCACGATGCGGAAGATCAGCCCCACGCGCTTGCCCTTGTTGTACGCCTGGCGCAGTTCGGCGCGTTCACGGCCTTCCAGGCTGAAGCCCTGCAGCGGCACGATCGCCTCCTCGCCCAGCTTGACCAGGGTCAGGCCGAGGTCAAGGTAGGTCTGCCAGTGCTGTTCGCCGACCTGGTAGAACACCGGGCGCAGGCCGAGCCGGTCGGCCTCCTCGCGGAAGCGCCAGATCAGCGCGCGCGCGACCTCGGGTGGGCCGACCGGGTCGCCCATCGAGATCAGCGAGCCGCCGTAGCGCTGCATCATCACGAAGCCGGCACCGGCCTCGTCGCGCAGCAGCGCCTTGTCGCCGGTCAGCGCCAGGCAGGCCTGGGTGTCGGTGCTGGCCGCGAGCAGCGGCCGCAGTTGCTCCAGCGTCGCCGGATCGGCCGGCGGCAGCGGCCGGCGCGCGCTGCGCAGCAGCCGCGCCAGCCCGAACACGACCACGCACACGCAGATGATCAGCAGCGCGCGCAGCGCGCGTGGCGCGTTCGCCGAGGTCGCGAACTCCCACCACAGGTCGTTGCTGTATTCGACGTGGCTGTAGACGAAGAACAGCAACCAGACCGTCGCCACCAGCACCAGGCCCAGGTTGCCGAGCCAGCGCCACGACCAGGCCTCGTCGAGCAACGCGCCTTGCCGGTAGAATTCGCGTCGTGCCACCCACAGCGACAGCGCGGTCAGCAGCGAAAACAGCGCTACCGAGTAATGGCTGCCGCGCAGTGGCGCCAGCGGTACCAGCGCCACGCAGATCGCCAGCGCCAGCGCCCAGGCCGAGTGGCTGCGTCGCTGCAGGCCCTGGCCTACCAGCAGCAGCACCACGCCGCCCAGGCTGACCAGCAGGTGCGAGGTTTCGATCAGCGGCAGCGGCGCCACCGTCTGCCGCGACTTCGGCGTCGGCAGGGTGCCGTCGATCACCAGCATCGCACCGACCGCGAACACCGCCAGCGCGATGATCTGCGGTAGCCAGGGGCGCAGTGTCTTCCACGCCGCGCGCGCGCCGCTGGCGCCGATCAGCGCCGGCTTGCGCAGGCCGGTCGCGGCCGCCATCGCGATCGAGATCAGCATCGGCACCAGGTAGTAGGTCACCCGGTAGGCCAGCGCCGCCGCCAGCAGCGCCGCCGGCGCCACCTGCGGCAGCAGCTTGAGCAGGCTCCATTCGAACACGCCCAGTCCGGCCGGTACCGTCGAGACCAGCCCGGCCAGCACCGCCACCAGCCACAGCCCGATGAAGCCGAAATAGCCGGTGCCTGGTTCGGGCGGCAGCAGCACGTAGAACGCGGCGCTGGCCAGGCCCAGCTCGACCATGCTCAGCGCGGTGACACCGAGCACGGTGCGCCGGTCGGGCACCCAGAGCCGGTGCGAACCCACACCGAACTCGCGGCCCTGCCCGCCGACCAGCGCCAGCATCGCCGCGTAGCCGAGCAGGATCGCGATGCCGACCAGGCGCACCGCACCGGGCAGGATCGGCAGCGCGCGCGCGGCCGCCTCCGGTTCCAGGCACAACGCCAGCCCGAGCAGCACCCAGGCACCGAATACGAAGCCGAGCGTGCTCATCAGCACCACCTGGCCGATTTCGGCCAGGCTCAGGCCGACGCTGCCATAGCCGCGCAGCCGCACCGCGCCGCCGGTGAGCGCGGCGAAGCCCAGGGTCTGCCCGACCGCATGCGCCAGGAACGCGGTGATGCCGACTCGCGCCGGATGCAGGCGCTTGCCGGTGCGCGTCAGGCCGATGCTGTCGAAGCCCACCAGGCAGGCGTAGCTGCTCAGGCCGAGCAGCAGGGTCAGCGCGATCTGGCTGGCGCCGAAGGCGCGGAAGGCCTCGCGGATCTGCCGGTAGCCGTGTTCGCT
The DNA here is from genome assembly GCA_047607345.1 of Pseudomonas sp. Classification (GTDB taxonomy): domain Bacteria; phylum Pseudomonadota; class Gammaproteobacteria; order Xanthomonadales; family Xanthomonadaceae; genus Pseudomonas_S. The sequence continues at coordinate 14,001 of JASGDF010000080.1, forward strand.
GAACTGTGCCGACAGCGCGTGCAGCGCCAGCGCCAGGATCGCCAGGCTGATCGCGACCGGCAGCGCGCGGCGCCAGCCGGAACGGGAAGGTGCGTGGTGGGCTGCGTGGTCCGTCATGACGACAGGGAACGGAAGTGGCGTGTGGAACGGCGGCGGAAGGGAGCTTCGGCCTGCCGGTTGCGCGGGAATCCGGAATCGCGGGTCATCGTGTGGCTCGGGCGTGATCGGGAGAGCAAGGCTTGGCTTCGAACATCACGGCGGATGTCCTCCGAAGTCGCCGGCGCGCATCATAGGCCAAAGCATCGTGGGCGGGCGTGGTTCCCGCGGAGGGGCGACAGCGGTATGGCGGAGGGACAGGTTGGGACGGAACCGGGAAACGACGCATGGATCGCGCTGGCGGGCCGGCTGGCCGCGGCCACCGGCCTGGCGTTCCTGTCGCTGGTGGTGGCGTTGCAGTTCCTGCGCGGCGACCTGTACTGGGTGGATGCGCAACTGAGCCTGTACCTGCATGGCCCTTACGGGCTCGGCCTGCGCACCGGCTACTGCCTGATGGCGCTGGCCATGGCGCTGATGGCACTGGCATTGCAGCGGGCGCTGCGGCCGCGCGCGCAGCAACACCGTGCTGGGGTTGTTCTGGTGCGCGGCGCTGGGGCTGGCCGCGGTGGCGATCGGCGACAGCTGGATGCCCGAGCTGGCGCCCGATGCCGCGCCGATGCTGCACCTGCTCTCGGCACAGGCCGCGTTCCTGTGCGCGATCGCCGCACTGCTGCTGCAATCGTGGCAGTTTCGTGCAGATCGGATGTGGCGGTCGCGTTTCGGGCCGGCGTTTGCGCTGGCGCTGCTGGCGTTTGCGGTATTGGCCTGGAACACCGGCGTGCGCGCCGCGCCGCGCGGGTTGAGCCAGAAGCTGGCGATCGTGTTGATCGTCGGCTGGCTGGTGAGGGTGGGGGCGTGGCTGGGGCAACCGACTGGCGCGGGGGCTGCGCGATCGGCGCGTTCGCGGGAGAATGCCCGGATCCAATCCTAGGAAGAATGAAATGCTGCAGCGATACGATACTGGCCCGCGCATGTCGGAAATGACCGTGGCCCACGGCCTGTGCTACCTGGCCGGCCAGGTGGCCGCCGATGCGAGCGCCGACATCAAGGGCCAGACCCGGCAGGTGCTCGACGAGATCGATCGCCTGCTCGCGCTGGCCGCGAGCGACAAGACCAAGATCCTGCGCGCGGAGATCTTCCTGGCCGACATCGCCGATTTCGCCGCGATGAACGAGGTATGGGACACCTGGGTGGTGCCCGGCTTCACACCGGCACGCGCGACGACGCAGGCCACGCTGGCCAAGCCGGAGTGGAAGATCGAGATCGTCATCACCGCGGCGGTCTGAGCGCCGCCGGAGGCATGCCGCCGACCGTAGAGCGGAGCAAGCTCCGCTCTACGGCGCGACGACGTGGAAAATCCACCGCGGCGGCGTCCTCGCGCAGCGCCCCGGTTTCAGCAGGTCGCCGAACCCTGCCTGGGCGCGAGTGACAGGCATCCTGTGATACCTGATCCAGGCACGCGCTAGTCGAAGTCCTTGCGTTCCCACTCGTCCTCGGGAATGTCCAGCGCCGCGCCGGAGAAGCGCTGTTCCTGGAACGGTTCGGCGTCGTTGTGGAAGCCGTTGCTTTCCCAGAAGCCCGGGCTGTCGTGTTCGCGGAATTCCAGCGCGCGCAGCCACTTGGCGCTCTTCCAGAAGTAGCGTCCGGCGACCACCAGGCGCAGCGGCCAGCCGTGCTGCGGCGCCAGCGGCTCGCCGGCGTAGCGAAGCGCCAGCAGGCTGTCCTCGCGCAGCAACTGCGCCAGCGGCAGGTTGGCCTGGTAGTCGTGGTCGGCATGCGCCATCACGTAGGCGCCGCGCGGCTCCAGGTCGAGGCTGTGCAGCAGGTCGGCCAGGCGTACTCCGGACCAGCGGGTGTCGAACTTGGACCAGCGTGTCACGCAATGGATGTCGCATCGCAGCTCGCTCTGCGGCAGCGCCAGCAGGTCGTCGTAGCCGAGCATGCATTCGCGGTCGAGCGCGCCGAACAGGCGCAGCGACCAGCTCGCCAGGTCGTACTGCGGGATCTCGCCCTCGTGCAGGATCGGGAAGCGCTCGGTCAGCACCTGGCCCGGCGGCAGGCGCGCGGCCAGTTCCGCCGGCAGTCTGTTCGGCGGCGCCTTGCTGCGCCTGATGCGCTCGGCCTTGCGTGTGTTCATGGCCGGCGCGGTCCGGCGCGGTGATGGGCGGTGACGGTCGAGGGATCGTGGAGCAGGTACATGGAGCGTCTTTTCGTGGGGAGGACGGGGTTGCGAGTGGAGTGGCGGGATCCCGGCACAAGGATGCGCCGTGTTCTTGCGCGACAGGCACGCATGATGACGCGGGCTGCGTGGCCGCGCGTGAGGACTCGCGCGGCGTGGTGCCGGGTTCAGGACGGGGCTGGCGTCGTGGTCCAGGCCAGCTCCGGACCCGGCGCGGCGGGCCGGCGCAGCTCGATGCAATCGACCGGACAGGCCGGCAGGCACAGCTCGCAGCCGGTGCACAGCGGCGCCAGCACGGTGTGCATGTACTTGGCGCCGCCGACGATGGCGTCCACCGGGCAGGCCTGGATGCACTTGGTGCAGCCGATGCAGTCGGCCTCGACGATCCACGCCACCTGCGGCGCCTTGTGCTCGCCACGGCCGCGGTCGTAGGGACGCGCGGCGACGCCCAGCACGTGCGCGAGCGCGCGCGCGCCGGCATCGCCGCCCGGCGGGCAGCGCTCCACGCCGGCTTCGCCGCGCGCCATCGCCTCGGCGTAGGGCCGGCAGCCGTCGAAGCCGCATTGTCCGCACTGGGTCTGCGGCAGCAGGCGGTCGAGGCGTTCGGTCAGGGGCGAGCGTTCATGCCTCATGCGGATGGCAGGGCTATTTCGCCGCCTCGTGTCGCCTGGCCTTTTCCAGCAGTGCCAGGCCGTGTTCCTGCCGATTCCTGCCGCGTTCGGCGCGCAGCAGGAAATGGGTTTCCGCATCCGACTCGGCCAGCAGCAGGGTCGCCATCTCGTCGATGAGCTGGTTGACGCTGGTCCGGCGCCGGCGCGACAGCGCCTTCAGACGCTGATACTTCTCGTCCGCCATGCGGATGGTGAGAGCGCTCATGCACGGTTCTCCTTCAGGAATCGTTCGGGGGTCACGGCCTGGATCTCGGGGAAATGCAGTTCCGCGCGATTCAGGTCGCGCAGATTGCGGCTGACGATGTGGCTGGCCTGGCCGGCGACCGCCAATTCGATCAGATGATTGTCGCCATCATCGACCAGATTGGGACGCCATCCGAAATAGATCGGTGTCCAGCGGCAGGCCGCGAGGAAAATGTCCAGCAGTTCGTCGCGCTCGACAGGCGATAGCCGGGATTTCCTGAACACGTTGGAACGCCCGAGCACGTCCTCGTACTCGGCCAGCAGCGTAGTGCCCATCAAAGCGGTGTGCTGGCCCTTCAGGCAATCTCCGACGACCTGGCTGGATGCTCCCATGCCAGGCAGGCACCCACGAACACATTGGTGTCCACTACGATCAGCATGTGTGCATGGTATCACTGGTGCCACCATGCAGGATTTCCCTGCTCAGGCGATACGCTGCCCGCGGTACCAGCGCTCGTGGGCCAGGGCGAGCATGGGCTTGTCCTCGCCGCTGTCGCCGTAGGCGTGGATGCGTTCGTAGCGCGCCAGGTCGAAGTGCACGCGGACGTGACGGGCCTTGTCCGGGCCGATGTCGGCCGGATGGTAGCGGCCGGAGAGGCGCCCGTCCGTGCCGTGCTCCAGGCCGTTGCAGATCATCGCCGTTACGCCGTGCCGCTCGCACCAGGGACGCAGGTACAGGTCCAGCGAGGCGGAGACCAGCGCGACTTCGTGGCCCTGCGCCTGGTGCCAGTGCAGGCGCTGCATCATTCGCGGCTCCAGCATGTCCGGCAGCGTGTCGCGCGCATACGCCTCGCCCTGCGCGGCGACCTTGGCGAGATCGCCGCCAGCGAACGCCAGCCGCGTGACCCGCGCGCGGATGGCGCCAGCCGAGACCAGCCCGGCCCGGTAGCCCAGCAGCCACGGTCCGATCTTCCACCTCGCCTGCGCCAGCTGTGCGGGCGTTGCCACCCGCCGCAGGAAACGCGCGTAGGTATCACAGCGGGTCAGCGTATTGTCGAAATCGAACAGGGCCAGCTGCATGGGATTGGGGATTCGGGATCAGGGATTCGTAGACGCGAGGACGACCGTGGGCGGGAGCCGCCTTTGCGAATCCCCAATCCCCAATCCCGGCCTTCAACGCACCGGCATGCCCGGCTGCGCGCCACTGTCGGCGTCCAGCAGCGCCAGCGCGCCGCCGTCGAAGCCAGCCGACAGGATCATCCCTTCGCTGAGGCCGAAACGCATTTTGCGCGGGGCCAGGTTGGCGATGAACACCACATTGCGGCCGATCAACTGGTCCGGCTCGGCGTAGCTGGCGCGGATGCCGGAGAAGATCTGGCGCTGGCCCAGTTCGCCGGCGTCGAGCAGGAAGCGCAGCAGCTTGTCGGAGCCGTCGACGAAGCCGCACTCGAGTACCTTGCCGATGCGCAGGTCGAGCCGGGCGAAATCATCGATGCCGACGTACTGGCCGGCGTCGGCCGGCTGGGCGGCGGGCGCGGCCGGCTTCTGCCCGGTCTTCTGGGCGGGTGCGGCAGCCGGGGCGGCGGCGAGGGTGTCCTTGGAGGCGTCGGTCATGGCGTCGATCAGTTTCGGGTCGATACGGGTGAACAGGGCGGTGTAGGGCTGGATCGCGTGGCCGCCGGCCAGCGGCCGGTCGAGGTCCTGCCAGGCCGTCACCGGCGCGGACAGGAACGCCTCGGCCTCGGCGCTGGTGCGCGGCAGGATCGGCTTGAGCGCGGCGGCGAGCACGCGGAACAGGTTCAGGCCCTGGGTGCAGACCGATTGCAGTTCGGCGTCGGCGCCATCCTGCTTGGCGATCACCCACGGCTTGGTCTCGTCGATGTACTTGTTGGCCTCGTCGGCCAGCGCCATCGTCTGGCGGATCGCACTGGCCGGGTCGTTGCGCTCGTAGGCCTCGCGGATCGGCGCCAGCGCGGCGACGAAGCGCTCGTACTGGGCGTGGTCGGGCAGCGTGTCGGCGAGCCTGCCGTCGAAGCGCTTGCCGATGAAGCCGGCGCAGCGGCTGGCCAGATTGACGAACTTGCCGACCAGGTCGGCGTTGACCCGCGCGACGAAGTCGCCCAGGTTGAGGTCGAGGTCGTCGACGCCGCCGGAGGACTTGGCGGCGAAGTAGTAGCGCAGTGCCTCCGGCTCCAGGCCGACGTCCAGGTAGGTGCGCGCCATCACGAAGGTGCCGCGCGACTTGGACATCTTGGCGCCGTCCACGGTCAGGTAGCCGTTGACGTGCAGGCGGGTGGGCGCGCGGTGGCCGGTGCCGTGCAGCACCGCCGGCCAGAACAGGCCGTGGAAGTTGACGATGTCCTTGCCGATGAAGTGGTGCAGCTCGGTGGCGGTGCCGGCGCGCAGGTGCGATTCGAAATCCTCGCCGGTGGCATCGCACAGCGTCTTGAAGCTGCACAGGTAGCCGATCGGCGCGTCCAGCCAGACGTAGAAGTACTTGCCTGGCTGGCCGGGGATCTGGAAGCCGAAGTACGGCGCGTCGCGCGAGATGTCCCAGGCGCGCAGTCCGCCTTCGGTGTCCAGCCATTCCCGCAGCTTGGCCTTGACCCCCGGCAGGGCGACGTCGCCGGCCAGCCAGTTGCGCAGGAAGGCGTCGAAATGGCCGACTTCGAAGAAGAAATGCTCGGAGTCGCGGAGCTCCGGAGTGGCGCCGGACACCACTGACCTGGGCTCCTTAAGGTCGGTCGGTGCATAGGTGGCGCCGCAGACCTCGCAGTTGTCGCCGTACTGGTCGGCGGCGCTGCAGTTCGGGCAGATGCCCTTGATGTAGCGGTCCGGCAGGAACATGCCCTTGGCCGGGTCGTAGAACTGCGCCACCGAGCGGCGGGCGATGTGCCCGGCCTGCTCGAGCTTCAGGTAGAACTGCTCGGTCAGCGCGCGGTTGACCGGCGAGTTGGTCGAGTCGTAGTGGTCGAAGGCCACGCCGAAGGCGGCGAAGTCGCGCTCGTGGCTGGCCTGGATCCCGGCGATGAACGCTTCCGGGGTCACGCCGGCCTTCTCCGCGGCCAGCATGATCGGCGTGCCGTGGGTGTCGTCGGCGCAGACGAACCAGGTCCGGTCGCCGTTGAGGCGGCGCGCGCGTACCCAGATGTCGGCCTGGATGTAGCCGACCAGGTGGCCGAGGTGCAGGGGCCCGTTGGCGTAGGGCAGGGCGGTGGTGACGAGGGCGGTGCGGGTCATGGGGGCAGTGCTGCGGGGGACGGGGAATTATCGCATGCCGAAAACAGGCGACCCGGCCGGGGCCGGGTCGCTGTGCTCCAGCGGCGGGGCTGGTCGCGTCAGTTGCGGATCCAGATCTGGGTGCGGCCCAGCGCCTCGAAGCCGATGTAGCCGCGCATCTGCAGCTTCTTGCCGCCGTCGGTCAGGGTGATCTTGGCCTTGTAGGTCTTGCCCTTGGCCGGGTCCAGGATCGAGCCGCCGTCCCAGACCGAGGCACCGTCCGGCTTCAGCCCCCACAGGATCGTCATGCCCTGGATCGGCTTGCCCTTGCGCTCGCCGTCGCAGTTGTCGCAGACCGGGTTAGGGCCCTTGTCCGATTGCAGGATCTCGACCACCTTGCCGGTCAGCGTGCCGTTGCCTGTCTGCTCGATCTGCACGATCGACTTGGGCTTGCCGGTGCTGTCGTCGATGGTGGTCCAGCGCCCGACCGGCGACTCGCTGGCCTGGGCCAGCATCGAGGCGGCGGCCAGTGGCAGGGCGAGCAGCAGAGCTTTGCAGGTGTTGCGCATGGTGTCCCCTCCCAGGGATGGCGTCAGGCCGGCACGGGGCCGGGATGCTGGCGACTGTATACCCATTCGCAAGGGTACGGAAACCGCGATGCGCGGTCTAAGAGGATGCTTTTGCGCCCTTCTTCGCGGCGATCCAGCGCTCGATCTTCTCCTGCAGCACGTCCAGCGGCACCGAGCCGTCCTTCAGTACTTCGGCGTGGAACTCGCGGATGTCGAAGGCCGTGCCCAACTCGCGGCTGGCCTGCTCGCGCAGTGCCTGGATCTTCAGCTCGCCGACCTTGTAGGCCAGCGCCTGGCCCGGGATCGCCATCGCGCGCTCCACTTCCATCTCGGCTTCCTCGCGGGTGGCCGGGGCGTTGTCGAGGATGTAGTCGATCGCCTGCTGGCGGTTCCAGCCCTTGTCGTTGAGGCCGGTATCGACCACCAGCCGCACCGCGCGCCAAAGCTCGTTGCGCAGATAGCCGAAATAGCTGTACGGCTCCTCGTACAGCCCCAGCTCCTTGCCGAGCGACTCGCTGTACAGGCCCCAGCCCTCGACGAAGGCGGTCTCGCCGCCGAAGCGGCGGAAGCGCGGCAGGCCGCGGAGTTCCTGCTGCAGGCCGAGCTGGAAGTGATGGCCTGGCAGGCCCTCGTGCAGGAACAGGTCCTGCGCCTCCCAGGTCCTGCGCGTGGGCAGATTGGCGGTGTTGATGTAGAGCGTTCCCGGCCGCGCGCCCTCGCCGCCGGGCGGCAGGTAGGACGCCGCCGGAGCGGTCTGCGCGCGATACGCTTCCACCGGCTTGATCTCGAACGTCGCCTTCGGCACCAGCAAGAACAGCTTCGGCGCAGCGGTCTGCAGCCGCGATTGCAGGCCTCGGTAGTAGCTCAGCAACTCGGCTTCGCTCCTGAACGCGAAGCGCCGGTCGTCCTGCATCGACTTGAAGAACTTCTGCAGCGAGCCGCGCGCGCGGGTCTGCTTCATCACGTCCTGGATCTGCGCCTGGATGCGCGCCACCTCGTCCAGTCCGAGCTGGTGGATCTGCGCGGGCGTGGTGTCGGTCGAAGTGGTGCTCTGGCGCACGTCATAGGCATACCAGGCCGCGCCGTTGGGCAGGGCGCCGCGCCCAGCGCTGGTCCGGCAAGCCGGCAGGTACTCGGTGGCGATGAAGCCGCGCAGCGCGCGGTAGGCCGGCATGATCCGGTACTCGATCATGCGCTTGTACTCGGCGGCGATGCGCGCCTTGTCCTCGGCGGAGAAGGTCTCGGGCAGGTTGCGCACCGGCGCCCAGAAGATGCTTTCCTCCGCGGTCGGCTTGATCAGCGCGTCCAGCTGCGGCAGCACCTTCTCCATCAGCACCTTCGGTTGCACCACGCCGGCGCTGATGCCCTGGCGCATATTGGCGATGGCCTGGTTGAACAGCTCCGGGATGCCCAGCGAGCGGCGCGACCAGTTGTCGTAGTCCTGTACCGTCTCGAACGGCTGCGCGCCGGTGCCCGAGCCGAGTATCGCCATCACGTTGGCGACGTTGTAGTACTGGTTGATCGGCAGCATCCAGCTCGGGAACTGCTCGGCCGCCAGCGCGTTGCGCGCATCGCGCACGAAGATCTCGTAGCTCAGCAGGTCCTGGCCGGAAAGACCGTCCGCGCCGACCGCCTCGACCTTCGCCAGCCACTCGCTGGCGAACTCGTGCGATTGCTGGCGGAACGCGGCGGACAGGAAGTTCGGCAGCTGGTCGTTGTAGCGGGTGTCGCCCTGCAGCGTGGCCTGCAGTGGATTCAGTTTCAGCGATGCATCCCAGTACTGGTCGTACAGCGCGTTCAGCTGGGTGGCCTTGTCGAGCTGTGCGGGGGCGGTGTGCGGCCTGGCCTGGCGGGTCTTTGCCGGCTTGGTCTTGCTGGCTTTCGCGCGCGCTTGCTGTGTGCTCTGCGACTTGGCGTTCTTCTTGGCCGCTCCGGCCGGCGCGGCCAGCGACAGGCTCAGTACGGCTGCGATGGCAAGCGAAAGCAGGCGGGAAAGCGGCAACGGCATTACTACGGACTCCGACAACGAGCGAGCTGGGGAGCTTGCCCGATCCGGGCCTGCGCGGCCAGGGATCCAGGCTGTGGACGGGGTCGGGGATTCATGATCGCGAGTCCTTCGCAAGAGCAGCACATATCCACGCACGTGGATTCAACGGGTGAGTCCACGGATGCCGCGTTACGCCGAGGCCTCCTCGCGCAACTGCTGCGCGCGCGCCTCGCCGAGATAGGCGGTGATGCCGCGACGCATCAGATACAGCAGCGGGATCAGCAGCACCGCGAAGCCCATCTTGTAGACGTAGTTGACCGTGCTCACCGCCAGGAACAGCGACAGTGGCCAGTGCTGCGGGCCGATCACGAAGGCGATGTAGATCACCACGAAACTGTCCACCAGCTGTGACACCGCGGTCGAACCGGTCGCGCGCAGCCACACGTGCTTCTCGCCGGTGACGCGGCGGATGCGCTGGAACACCGACACGTCGATCAGCTGCCCGACCAGGAACGCGACCAGCGAGCCGGCGATCGTCCACATGCCCTGGCCGAACACCGCGGCGAACGCGGCCTGGTAGTCGGGCACGCCCTGCGATTGCGCGGCCTGTACCCACCATCCGGCCGGCGCGAGGTGGATCGCCGCGAACGCGAACGCGAAGCCATAGCCGATCAGCCCGACCGCGATCCACGAGATGAAGCGCACCCCGCGGCTGCCGAAGAATTCGTTGATCGTGTCGGTCATGATGAATACGACCGGCCACAGCAGCGTGCCGGCGGTGAAGCTGAGCGAGCCGCTCTGGCCGAACAGGTTCCAGTTCAGCGGCGCGATGCCGAGCGTGTCCTCCAGCGCGAAGATCTTGACGCCGATGAACTCGGCCAAGGCCGCGTTGACGCAGAAGAATGCCGACAGCGCGATGAACAGCCTCACCGCACGGTCGTCGAGCGTACGCGTCGGGTGCATCGGTTCAGCGCTCCGCCGCGGGCGGCGTCTTTTCTCGCTCACCCGCGCGGGTGAAGGGCACCGTCTCCGGCGCTACCGCGCCGCCGGAGATGATGAAGTTCATCGCCTGGTCCACGCTCCAGTCGGTCGGCGTCAGCAGCTCGACCGGCACGATCTCCAGGTAGCCGGAGGTCGGGTTCGGCGTGGTCGGCACGTACACCGCGGCCAGCTCGCGGCCGCTGCCGTGCTCTTTGATGACGCGCGTGACCAGCCCGACCGACTTCATGTCGCGATGCGGGAAGTCGATCAGCACCACGCGCTGGGTGCTGCCCGGCTCGGTCTGCAGCATGTCCACCAGCTTGCGCACGCTGTCGTAGACGATGCTGGCCAGCGGGATGCGCTTGATCAGCGCCTCGAACCAGCGCAACAGGCGCTGGCCGATCACCTTGCGGCTGAGATAGCCGACCAGCGCGATCACCAGCAGTGTGGCGAACAGCGCGATGGTGTTCTGCACCCACAGCGCCTTGACCCAGCCCAGGTAGCCGGGAAAGGAGGCGGCGATGTTCTCCGACAGCGGCACCACCAGCGGGCTGCTGATGCCCGACAGCAGCACGAACACGAACTTGACCACCACCCAGGTCAGCCAGACCGGCAACAGGGTGAGCAGGCCTGTCAGGAATACGCGTTGCAGGGAGGGGCGGGGGTGAGCGGGGGCATCGGGCGACATTCGGACATTGTAGTGGAGCGTCCTGTCGCGGTGCAGCGTGGTCATCAGCGTCTCGGCGGGTCTGCTGAAAAAAATCACGCCCGTCATTCCCGCGAAGGCGGGAATCCAGGGACTTTCGTGCAGATTGCCGCGCAAGTCACTGGGCTCCCGCCTGCGCGGGAGCGACGATCAGGGTTTCCCCGGACAGTAGTGCGCCTTCGTGGCAATGACGGGGGGGGGGGGGCTCCAGGGCAGCCCGGACGGCGGGGTGACTGCCGGCACATTTACTATGCATAAGTTGATAGTAGTGTTGCCTCCAACCTAGTGGAGGCACCCATGGCCGACGTCGAAGCCCAGCTCAGGAAGTTCCAGAAGGAGCTCAGCGCCGGCACCGTGTCGCTAGCACTGCTGGCGGTACTCGAACGTGCCGAGGAGCCGCTGTACGGCTACTTGATCGCCAAGCGGCTGGAGCGGCTGGATGGCGTGCTCAGCGGCAAGCAGAGCGCGCTGTACCCGGTCCTGCGCAACCTGGAGGGCGCCGGGCTGCTGGACAGCCACGTCGAGCCGTCGCTGGCGGGGCCGCCGCGCCGCTACTACCGCATCACCGAACATGGGCGCGCCTGCCTGCGGCAATGGGCCACGGCCTGGCGCGCCACCCGCGATTCCGTCGATTCCGTGCTGGAAGGGAGCATCGCATGATCACCGAGGATGCTGCCGCTGGGGATCGCCTGTTTCCTGCTAGCGATCGTGCCGTCGGCGCTCTCGCTGGGACTGCTGCTCACGCCTTATCCCTTCGGCGTCATCGTCGGCGACTGGAACCTGGCGGCGGACGCGCCGTGGCTGTCGATCCCGCTGGCGGTGCTGCTGTTTGTCACGCTGCACCTGGTGCGCGCGGTCGGGCGCATCCACGGGCTGTTCGCCAAGCTCCTGCTGGTGTGGATGGACTAGCGCCGGCATGCTGGCCCGTAGCGCCGAGCTTGCTCGGCTGAGGCTTCACCGGGAAGGCTTCGGCCGAGAAGCTCGGCCCTACAGGAAGCGCGAGCGCGTTACGCGCCGCGCTTGCCTCGCAGCGGAGTCACCTTGGAGGCCGCCGTGCCGCGCCGCTGGCCTGCCGCCGCTGCGTCGTAGCGCGCGATGAACTCGCGTACCTGCGGGTAGACGATCTCGCGCCAGCGGCGGCCGCTGAAGATGCCGTAGTGGCCGGCGCCTTCCACCACCAGGTGCTTGCGGTCGGTCGCATCGATCCCGGTACACAGCGCGTGCGCGGCCTCGGTCTGGCCGAGCCCGGCGATGTCGTCCAGCTCGCCTTCGATGCTCAACAGCGCGGTGTCGCGGATCGCCGAAGGCTTCACCAGCTGGCCATCCACCTTCCATTTTCCGCGCGGCAGCAGGAACTCCTGGAACACCACCCGGATCGTGTCGAGGTAGTAGCGCGCGGGCATGTCGAGCACGGCGTTGTACTCGTCGTAGAAACGGCGGTGCGCCTGCGCATCCTCGAGGTCGCCCTTGACCAGATTGGTGTAGAAATCCCAGTGCGACATCAGGTGCCGACCGGGATTCATCGACAGAAATCCAGCGTGCTGCAGGAAGCCCGGATACACCTGCCGGCCGTGGCCCGGGTACGGGTGGGGCACGGTGTGGATGACGTTGTTCTCGAACCACTCGATCGGATTGCGGGTGGCGAGGTTGTTGACTTCGGTGGGGCTGTTGCGGGCGTCGATCGGGCCGCCCATCATCACCAGCGAGACCGGCGTGCGCTCGCCCTGCGCGGCCATCAGCGACACCGCCGCCAGCACCGGCACGGTCGGCTGGCACACGCTCATCACGTGCAGGCGCGGCTGGTGCTCGCCGATGTGGCGGATGAATTCCTGGACGTAGCCGATGTAGTCCTCAAGGCTGAAATCGCCGTCCTCGGCCGGCACCATGCGCGCGTCGATCCAGTCGGTCACGTAGACCTTGTGGTCGCGCAGCAGGGTACGCACGGTGTCGCGCAGCAAGGTGGCGTGGTGGCCGGACAAGGGCGCCACCACCAGCACGGCGGGTTGCTGCTTCATGCGTGCCATCAGCGCAGGGTCGTCGCTGAAGCGCTTGAAACGCAGCAATCGACAGAACGGCTTGACCAGCACTTCGCGCTCGATGATCGGCAGCGCGTGGCCGTCGACCTCGACGTCGTCCAGCGCCCACGCCGGCTTCTCGTAGTCCTTGGTGAGGCGGTGCAGCAGTTCGTTGCTGGCGGCCAGGCGGTCGGCGCCGGGCAGGGTGGCCCACAGGCTGTCCGGGCTGGAGAACATCTTGGCGTTGGCTTGGGCCTGGTGAATCCAGGGCGCAAGCAGATTGCGGGTCAGCTCATGCAGTTGGTAAAGCACGTCACCCATCCGTCTGGCGGTTGCTGCCGTGCAGCATATCTGGATTGGCGCATTTGCACCTTAATGGGGCTGCCGGGATGCGCTCACGCCTTCCATGCTCTGCCCTGTCCCGTAGGAGCGACTTCAGTCGCGATGAGGCTTGCATGCGAATCCTTCGCAAAAGCACCGCACATCCCTGTGCGGGGATTCAAGGATAAAGCTCCATCGCGACTGATGGCCCGAGGCCACCCGGAGTCGTTCCTACGCGTTACGCCTTTTCCAGCGCGCAGGCGTGCCCGGCCAGCGCCGGCGACAGCCAGCCGTGCGAGCCGAGCGCGGTGAATCCGGCCGCGGCGAAGCGGCGCCGGTACCAGCGCGCCGGCCGTGCCTGGAAGCCGGCATGGTCGCCCTCGAACTCGTCCTCGGCCGCGAACAGTTCCAGGAACGCCACCCCGCCGCACAGCTCGGCCAGGCCGGGCAGGCCGCGCGACAGTTCGCGGTCGGGCAGGTAGTGCAGCACGTCCGAGCAGACTAGCAGGTCGACCGGCGCACACGGGCGCAGCCAGGCGAAATCGCCGAAGCGGGCCAGATGCAGGTTGCGGCTGCGGCCATAGCGGCGTACCGCGTACTCGCTGCTGTCGAAACCGAGGTAGCTGGCGCGCGGGCGCAGCGCGCGCAGCGGCGCGCGCCAGGCGCCCTCGCCGCAGCCGATGTCGAGCACGCTGCGGATCGGTCGTTCCAGGTAGTGCTCGGCCTGCGCCACCGCCAGTGCGACCTTGCGTCGCAGGCGGGCGCGATCGTGCAGCCCGGCCTTGCGGTACCAGTGCTGGAAGTAGTCGCGGTCGTAGCTCTTGTCCATCGCGTGGGCTGTTCCGGTTGGCCGGATCGGTGAAAATGCGCGCCATCCTACACGCGAGCCGGCGGAGCCAGCATGACCCTATACCTGTGGATCAAGACCTTCCACCTGTTGTTCGTGATCGCCTGGATGGCGGCGGTGTTCTACCTGCCGCGGATCCTGGTCAACATCGCCGAGGCCGCCGGCCAGGCCGAGGTGCAGGCGCGTCTGGTGCTGATGGGGCGGCGGCTGTACCGCTTCGGCCACAACATGTTCGGCCTGGCGGTACTGCTGGGAGCGGTGCTGTGGCTGGGCTACCGCTTCATCCCGGATTTCCCGACGATGGTCGGCCCGGGCACCGGCTGGCTGCATGCCAAGCTGGCGCTGGTGGTGGCGATCCTGGCCTATTTCGTCTTCAGCGGGCGCTGGCTCAAGGGCGTCGAGCAGGGCCGGCCGCTGCCGGGGTCGCGCAAGCTGCGGTTGTTCAACGAGTTGCCGGTGCTGGCGCTGGTGGCGATCATCTGGCTTGTGCTGTTCAAGCCGTTCTGAAAGGCCGGGATTCGGGAGTGGGGATTCGGGATTGGCAAAAGCCGTAGGCCTCGGGTTCCGCTCTTGCGAATCCCGAATCCCGAATCCCGAATCACGAATCACGAATCACGAATCACGAATCCCGGCGGCTTTACGCCGCCTCGTACGCCCCGTAACCGCGCAGGCGCTCGTAGCGTTTCTCCAGCAACTGGTCCACCGGGATCTTTTCCAGCGCGTCCAGCTCGTTGAGCAGTACCGCCTTGAGGCGTTTGGCCATCTGCGACGGGTTGCGGTGGGCGCCGCCGGTGGGTTCGCGCACGACCTTGTCGACCAGGCCCAGTGCCTTCAGACGCTTGGCGGTCAGGCCGAGCTGCTCGGCCGCGTCCTTGGCCTTGCCCGCGTCCTTCCACAGGATCGAGGCGCAGCCTTCCGGGCTGATCACCGAGTAGGTGCCGTACTCGAGCATCAAGGTGCGGTCGCCGACGCCAATCGCCAGCGCGCCGCCGGAGCCGCCTTCGCCGATCACGGTGCAGATCACCGGCACCTTCAGCTCGGCCATCTCGATCAGATTGCGCGCGATCGCCTCGGACTGGCCGCGCTCCTCGGCGTCGATGCCCGGCCAGGCGCCGGCGGTGTCGATGAAGGTCAGCAGCGGCAGGCGGAAGCGCTCGGCCAGCTTCATCAGCCGCAGCGCCTTGCGGTAGCCCTCCGGCTTGGGCATGCCGAAGTTGCGGCGGATCTTCTCCTTGGTGTCGCGGCCCTTCTGATGGCCGATCACGACCACCGGGCGGCCGTCGATACGGGCCAGTCCGCCGACGATCGCCTTGTCGTCGGCGAAGGCGCGGTCGCCGGCCAGCTCCTGGAACTCGTCGCAGATGATGCGCAGGTAGTCCAGGGTATACGGGCGCTGCGGGTGGCGTGCCAGCTGCGAGACCTGCCAGGCCGACAGGTCGCGGAAGATCTGCGCGGTGCGCAGCCGCAGCTTGTCGCGCAGCGCGCGCACCTCGGCCTCCACGTTGACCGCCGGGCCGGTGCTGGCGTTGCGCAGCTCCTGGATCTTGGCTTCCAGGTCGGCGATGGGTTGCTCGAAGTCGAGGTAGTTCGGATTCATGGGGCGCCGTGAAGAACCAAAGGGGCGAAGTGTAGCCGAATGCTCCGCCTGGACCCGTACGCCCCGGTGCGGATGTGCGGGGGGAGCGACTTCGGTCCCGATGCTTTGCCGGTGAAGGCTGCCGGGACTGCAGTCCCTTCGCCATAAAAAAAGCGAGGCCCCGGCTTGCGCCGGAGCCTCGCCGGAGGCGGTGCTGTGGGGGTTACGGGCGCTGGACGGCGTGGCGCGACGTGCCGGGCTGCACATAGACCAGACGGGTGCCCGCGTCGCGGTTCGACAGCGCCGGCTCGAACGAGCCCAGATAGGCCGTGTAGATACTGCGCAGTTCGCCGGCGTGCTGTCCGAACAGCGGCGACAGGCTCGGCAGGCCGGCGTCTTGCAGTGCGGTCAGATAGGTCGGTGACGGCATCGCCGGATCGATCACGTAGGCGAACGTGCCCGGTCCCTCAACCACCTCGTGGTAGTAGTCGACGAAGTCGCGCGCGGCGAAGATCTTGGCGTCGGCCAGCGCCTCGTCCGCGGCGACACGGCCACCCGGCGGCGCGTCGTGCACGCCGGCGCGCCAGCTGCGGGCGATGATCGGCTCGTTGCTGACCCGGTAGGGGCCAGCGTACAGCGTGCCGTCCAGGGTGGCGCCCGGCTGGGTGTCGTCGAAGCGGCTCACCACCGGCTCATGCGAGGGCGAGGTCGAGCTGGCGATGACATAGGCGCTGCGGGTCGGGTTGATCAGCCCGCCGCGGTCGCGCGAGGACACTAGGAAATTGATGTCGCCCAGCGCTTCGGAATGCAGGGTATGGGCACCCGTGTCCAGTTCCAGCGCGACCGAGCCGCCCGCCGGCACGCGATGTTCGGTGCCGTCGATGCGCAGGGTCACGGCCGCGCCGGTCGGGTTATCGATCTCGAAGGTCTTGGGAGTGGCGCTGCAGGCCGTCAGCAGGGCGGCGAGCAGCGGTGCGACGTAAAGGGCTTTCATGGGGAGGAGTCCTCGGCCGTCATGTATCCGACGGTGTCAGTTTGCAACGCGTGGTGTGTACGGGACCTTTACGCATTCATACACGGGCTGAACCGGCCTGGTTCATGCCTGTGTCCACGGCGGGTTGTACTTGACCTTGAGCGTTCGCACCGCCGGGTCGGCGCGCAGGTTGTCGATCAGTTGCGGGTCGATGCGGACCGCGCCGCTGCCGTTCAGGTCCAGCATGCCAGCCACCCCGCCCTTGGGCGAGCGCAGCAGCAGGTCCAGGCGCAGGGGGGTGCGGCCGGGCCGGTGGCGGGCCAGCAGCGCGTCGATGCGCTGCCAGGCCTGGCGGTCGCGCAGATCCAGCCGCAGCATCAGCCGCTGGGCGTGCTCGGCGCAGACCTTTTCGTAGTCCCAGCACTGGCGGATGCGCAGGCTGTAGCCGCCGTTGAACTCGTCCTCGCGCAGGCCGCCCTTGACGATCAGGATCCGGTCGCGGGTCAGCAGGTCGCCGAACTCGGCCATCGCGTCGGAGAACGCCGAGCATTCGACCCGGCCGCGGCCGTCCTCCAACTGCACGAACACCTGGCTGTCACCCTTGCGGCGCACCCCGACCACCTGGCCGGCCAGGATCGCGCTGACCTCCGGCCGCCAGGCGCGCTTCTCGCCATCGCCACCGCCACCGCCACGCTGCTGCGAGGCGACGATCCGTTCCAGCGCGCTCAGGTCGCAGCCGACCAGCTCCTTCACTTCCTCGCGGTACGGGTCGAACGGATGGCCGCTGAGGTAGAAGCCCAGGGTGTCGCGCTCGCCATCGAGCAGCTGGCGCAGCCCCCATTCGTCGGTCTCCGGCAGTTCGACCTGCAAGTCGTCGCTGCCGGCGGCGGAACCGAACATGTCGACGATGCCGGCATCGCGGTTCTTGTTGATCTGGTCGACCGCCTTCATCGCCTCGGGGATCTGCAGCATCAGCGAGGCGCGGTTCTTGCCCAGCGCATCCAGCGCGCCGGCATGGACCAGGGCTTCGAGCGCGCGCTTGTTGAGCTTGCCCGAGTCCACGCGCTTGCAGAAATCGAACAGGTCGGAGAACCCGTGGCCGTCCTGGCGCGCGGCGACGATGGATTCGCACACGCTCTGGCCGACGCCCTTCACCGCGCCGATCCCGTAGCGGATGGTGTCGGCGGTGGTGGCGACGAACATGAAGTCGGAGTGGTTCACGTCTGGCGGCAGCACGCTCAGGCCGAGGCCGCGGGTCTCGTCGAGGAAGCCGACCACCTTGTCGGTCTTGTCCATGTCCGAGGACAGCGTGGCGGCCATGAACTCGGCCGGGTAGTGGCGCTTGAGCCAGGCGGTCTGGTAGCTGACCAGCGCATAGGCGGCGGCGTGCGACTTGTTGAAGCCGTAGCCGGCGAACTTCTCCATCAGGTCGAAGATCTCGTCGGCCTTGGGGCCGTCCACGCCGCCCTTGGCCGCGCCCTCGCGGAAGATCTCGCGGTGCTTGGCCATCTCGGCCGGCACCTTCTTGCCCATCGCGCGGCGCAGCAGGTCGGCGCCGCCCAGCGAGTAGCCGCCGACGATCTGCGCCATCTGCATCACCTGCTCCTGGTACACCATGATGCCGTAGGTGTCCTTCAGGATCGCTTCGGTGCGCGGGTCGGGGTAGATGATCTCCTCCTGCCCGTGCTTGCGCGCGTTGAAGGAGGGGATCAGGTCCATCGGGCCGGGGCGGTACAGCGACACCAGCGCGATCAGGTCCTCGAAGCGGTCGGGGCGGGCGTCCTTCAGCAGCCGGCGCATGCCCGAGGATTCGAACTGGAACACCGCGCCAGTGTTGCCCGAGGCGAAGATGTCGCGGTAGGTCGGCACGTCGTCGAGCGGGATCGCGGCGATGTCCACCGGCGGGATGCCGGCGCGCGCGTGGCGCTGGTTGATCGCCTTCACTGCCCAGTCGATGATCGTCAGCGTGCGCAGGCCGAGGAAGTCGAACTTGACCAGGCCGACTTCTTCCACGTCGTTCTTGTCGAACTGGGTGACCGGGTTCCTACCGCGCCCGCCCTCGTCGTGTTCGGCGAACAGCGGGCAGAACTCGCTCAGCGGCTCCGGCGCGATCACCACGCCGCCGGCGTGCTTGCCGGCGTTGCGGGTCAGGTCTTCCAGCTGGCGCGCCAGGTCCATCAGGTCGCGCACGTCGTCCTCGACCTGGTAGCGCTGGATCAGCTCCGGCGCGGCCATCTCCGCGTCCTTGCCTTCGCCCATCGCATCCTTGAGGGTGATGCCGAGGATGTTGGGGATCAGCTTGGCGACGCCGTCCACCAGGCCGTACGGGAAGCCGAGCACGCGCCCGGCATCGCGCACCACTGCCTTGGCCGCCATGGTGCCGTAGGTGATGATCTGGCTGACCCGCTCGCGCCCGTACTTGCGCGCGACGTAGTCGATCACCTCGTCGCGGCGGTCCATGCAGAAGTCGATGTCGAAGTCCGGCATCGACACGCGCTCGGGGTTGAGGAA
>JASGDF010000081.1:0-9307 GCA_047607345.1 Pseudomonas sp.
CGGCGGCGCCCTGCACCTGGCCTGCGGCGGCGCGGGGGTGCTGGCGATGCTGTGGCTGGCGCTGTCGGCGGCCGAGCGCGGCGCGGTCGCGCCGGCGCTGGCCGCAGCGCTGGTGTTCCTGATGCTGGCGCTGCTGGAGGTCTGGGCCGGTGCCGGCCTGGCCTGGCAGGCGTTGCAGTCCGGACGGGTCGCGGCGCGACGGCTGGAGGCGATCGTCGAGCACCCGGCCGGCGTGGCCGATCCGGCGCACCCGCTGGTGCCGCCCGCGCGCGGCGAACTGCGCTTCGAGCAGGTGGTGTTCGCTTGGCCGGACGGCGGGCGCCCGCTGCTGCGCGGCCTGGACCTGCGCGTGGCGCCCGGCGAGCGCATCGTCATCGGCGGCGACAGCGGCTGCGGCAAGACCACGCTGTCGGCGCTGCTGCTGCGGCTGTGGGATCCGCTCGAAGGGCAGGTGAGCTACGCCGGCATCGACCTGCGCGCGATGGCGCAGGCGGACTGGCACCGTCGCGTCGCCTGGCTGCCGCAGAACGCGCCGGTGTTTGCCGGCAGCCTGCGCGAGAACCTCGCCATCGGCGACCCGCGGGCCGGCGAGGCGGCGATGTGGCGCGTGCTGGAACAGGTGCGGCTGCGCGAATGGGCGCGGTGCCAGGGCGGGCTGGACGCCTGGGTCGGCGAGAACGGCACGACGATGTCGGCCGGCCAGGCGCGCCGGCTGGCGCTGGCACGCGCGCTGCTGCGCGACGCGCCGGTGCTGCTGCTCGACGAGCCGACCGAGGGCCTGGACGTGGACACCGCGCACGCGCTGCTGCGCGACCTCGCGCAGGCGCTGGGCGAGCGCACGCTGGTGATGATCAGCCACGACGAACTGCCGGAGGGGGTGGTGCACCGGCGCTACCGGATGCAGGACGGTCGCCTGCGCACGCTTGGGTAGGGCCGGCTCCTATGGATCCAGGGCGTCGAGAAACCCGCGCACCGCCGGCCCGAACCGCTCGAAGTCGACCAGGAACGCGTCGTGTCCCTGTGGCGAGTCCAGGCACAGGAACCGCGCATCGGCGCCGCCCAGGCGCAGGCCCTCGGCGATCTGCTGTTGCTGCTGTACCGGGAACAGGATGTCGGTGCTGGCGCCGATCGCCAGCGCCTTGCCGACCTTGATTTTCTCCAGCCCGGCCAGCACGCCGCCGCCGGCCGATTTTTCGCCGGCGTACTCGGCCAGGTCGAACCAGTCCATCGAGCGGCTCAGGTACAGGTAGCAGTTCGGGTCGAAGAAGCGCACGAACCGCCGCGCATGGCCTTCCAGGTAGCTTTCGACCTGGAATTCCAGCCCGAACGGGTCCTCGTCGGTCTGGTCGGAGTCCAGCCGCACGCGCCCGAAGCGGCCATCCCACTCCAGCGCCGAGCGGTAGGTGATGACGCCGAGCTTGCGCGCCATGCGCATGCCGTTCTCGGGATAGCGGGTTTCGTCGTAATCGCCGCCGTTCCAGGCGGGATCCAGGCGGATCGCCTCGCGCTGCAGCGAACGGATCGCGATCGAGAACGGCAGCGCCTGGGCGCTGCCGGAGATGTTGATGTGGCTGCGGGCGATGCCGGGATGGCGCAGCAGCAGCGCCAGCGCGGTCATGCCGCCCATCGAGTTGCCGATCAGGCAGGCCAGCTGCGTGATGCCGAGCGCGCGCACCACCGAGGCGGCGGCATCGGCCACGTCCTCGATCGACAGCTCGGGGAAGGTCAGCCGATAGGGCTGGCCGGTGGCTGGGTCGACCGAGGCCGGCCCGGTCGAACCCTTGCAGGCACCGAGCGAGTTCACGCAGACCACGAACCAGCGATCGGTGTCGATCGGCTTGCCGGGGCCGAGCATCGGCTCCCACCAGCCGGGCTCCGGGTTGCCGGCATTGCGCGCGGCATGCGCGTTCGGCGACAGGCCGGTGACGATCAGAATCGCGTTGCCGCGCGCGCGATCGAGTCTGCCCCAGGTTTCGTAGGCGACGCGTGCGCCGTGGAGCTGGCCGCCGCGCTTCATCGGGAACGGCGAGGGCAGGGCGTGGAACTGGCTTGCGGGCGGGATGAATTCGGTCATCGGGCGATTGTAGATCCGCGCTTGCCTGGCTGGGGCTGTTCCCGGTAATTCCCCGGTCGCACGGGCGCGGCTACGGATGCGCGGCGCCGATGACCAGCTCCACCGGCGCGCTGGCCGGCAGCTTCAGCCGTACCGGCGCCGATTCGAGATCGCCCGCCTGGCGCGTCGCGTTGCCGCTGGCCGACAGCCGCGCAAGCACCTCGACCTCGTCCAGCGCCGACAGTTTCATGGTCGGCATCGGGCTATCGCCATCGTCGAGCGTCACTGTCAATGGCAGCTCCTGCAACGCATGCTTCTCGACCGCGACCGGCATCGGCGGGCCGTCGGGGGCACGCGCAATCACGAACACGCTGGCATTGCCCGACAGGCGCGCACGCGCGGCCAGGCCAGGATCCAGCCTCACCTTGACCACAAGGCCGGCGCGCGCCGGGATGGTGGCATCCAGTGGCGGCTCGCCGGCCTCGCGGCGCGCCAGATTGACCTGCTCGAGCAGGCTGGCACGCGTGTCGGCATCCACTTCGGACAGCAGCGGCTGCCAGGTGCGCGCGGCCTGCGCCGGCTGGCCGGCCTGGCGTTGCGCCACGCCCAGGAACCAGCGGGCGCGCTGGTTATCCGGTTGCAGCGCGAGCGCGTGTTCGAGCAGCGCCACCGCACCGGCATCCAGGTGCTGCTCAGGCGCGGCCAGCATGCGCGACTGCGCCGCGGCGACCAGCACGTCGGGTTGATCGGGCGCGAGCCGGAGCGCCTGCGCAAAGGCATCGCGGGCCTCGGCGAACCGCTGCTGGCTGGCCAGCGAACGTCCCAGCAGCAGCCAGCCCTCGAGCTGGCCAGGATCGCGCCGCAGGGCCTCGCGCAACTGCGCGATGGCTTCATCGAGGTCGTGTGGTGGCGCGCCGGCCTGTGGCGCCGCGTCCAGCGCCGCGGGCGTACCGACGATGCGGTACAGCGCGAAGCCGGCCACGCCCAGCAACGCCACCCCGGCCAGCACCAGGCCCCGGGATTGGCGCCGCAGTGGCCACAGCACGCTGCCCAGCGCCGCGATCGCCAGCACGGCGGCGATGCCGACGAACAGCGGCATCACCATTCCTGGTCGTCGCCGGCCAGCGGCACCTGGCTGGTGCGCTGGCGCCGGACCATGCGCGCCACGATCGCCGCGCCGACCAGCAGCAGCGCCAGCGGGCCGAACCACAGCAGCCAGGTACGCTGCTCCAGCTGCGGGCGGTACAGCACGAATTCGCCATAGCGCTCGACCAGGAACTGCCGGATCTGCGCATCGCTGCGGCCGTGTTGCATCAGCTCGAGCACCTCGCGGCGCAGGTCGTGGGCGATCTGCGCGTTGGAGTCGGCCAGCGACTGGTTCTGGCATTGCACGCAGCGCAGCTCTGCGGTCAGCGCATGGAAGCGCGCCTCCTCGGCGGCGCTGCGGTAGTGCAGCGGCGTGGGATCGCCAAGCGGCTCGGCGAAGGCCGGCGCGGCCAGCAGCGCGAGCAGCAGCCAGAGTCTGTTCACTGCACGGCGTTCGAGGCGGGCGGTGGCGGCGCCGCGCTGCGCTCGGCCTTCGCCAGCGCCGGCAGCAGTTGCTTCCGGATCACCTCGTCGGTGAGCGCGCCGCTGTACTTCCAGCGCACGATGCCGCTGCCGTCCACCAGGAAGGTCTCCGGCGCGGCGGCCACGCCCCAGTCGATCGCGGTGCGGCCTTCCGGATCGGACAGCACCAGCAGGAACGGATTGCCGAGCTGTTCCAGCCAGTGCAGCGCGTCCTCGCGCCGGTCCTTCCAGTTGTAGCCGATCACCCGCACGCGCTTGCTCAGCGCGAACCGGCTCAATACCGGGTGCTCGGCCCGGCAGGCCGGGCACCAGCTGCCCCAGACGTTGAGTACGTACGGCGCGCCGAGCAGGTCGCGGGCATGCACGCGCACGCCGGGATCGTGCAGCAGCGGCAGCTCGAAGGCGGGCGCGGGCTTGCCGATCAGCGCCGACGGCAGCGCGTCGCGGTCGGCGTCGCCGGAACGTTTCACCGCGTAGACCAGCAGCGCGGCCAGCGCGGCGAACAGCAGCACGCCGGCAACGATCGCGAGGCGGGGCAGGTGGCGGGGAGAGCGTGTCATGCCGTTTTCCATGAGATGCGTTGGCCGTCAGGGGTGTGGAGGTGGTGTCGCGTGGCGCCGCCGGCTCCGCGCCGCTGACGGCCAACCCTCCGGGAAGCCGCCTGGGGTGCATCGAGACAAGATGCGCAACACGGTCTCGGCGCGCCCCAGGCGGCTTCGCACTCATGGAAAACGGCATGACACGCTCTGGCATCGGACATCAGGACTTCTCCGGGAAACGACGGAAGCGCCGGTCGGCGGCGGTGACGAAACCGCCCAGCGCCATCAGCACGGCGCCCAGCCAGATCCAGCGCACGAACGGCTTGAGCTGGGCGCGCACCGCCCAGGCATCGTTGCCCAGCGGTTCGCCGAGCGCAACGTAGACGTCGCCGAGCAGCCCGGGCAGGATGCCGGCCTCGGTCATGACCTGGCCGCCGCTGGCGTAGCGGCGCTTCTCCGGGTGCAGCGTAGCGACCAGCCGGTCATCGCGCAGCACGCTGAGCGTGGCGCGGTCGGCCAGGTAGTTCGGGCCCTGCCGCGCCTCGACGTGCTCGAAACGCAGCGCGTAGCGCCCCAACGGCAGCGACTGGCCGGGGCCGAGCGCGACCTCGCGCTGCACGCTCAGCGCTTCCACCAGCAGCGCGCCGGCCAGGAACACCGCGATGCCGGCATGCGCCAGGCACATGCCGAGCATTTCGGCGCTGAAACGCTGGCCCTGCGCGCGCCAGCGACTGGCGACGAAGCGTAGCGTGCCGAGCAGCACCCAGGCCGCGCCAAGCACGCCGAACGCTGCCTTGAACCTGCCCTGAGGCGCCACCCACCAGGCCAGTACCGCGGCACCCAGCGCCAGCAGCGCCCACGGCAGCAGCAGCGCCAGGGGCCGCGAGGCCTGCTCGCGCTGCCAGCGCGTCAGCGGGCCGAACGGCACCAGCGCCACCAGCGGCGCCATCAGCAGCACGAACAGGGTGCCGAAGTAGGGCGGGCCGACCGAGAGCTTGCCCAATCCCAGCGCATCGGCCAGCAACGGATACAGCGTGCCCAGCAGCACCATCGCGCAGGCACAGCTCAGCAGCAGGTTGTTGATCAGCAGCAGGGTCTCGCGCGAGCTGCCGGCGAATGGCGCGCGTGTCGTGCCGTCCGGAGCTTGCAGCATCGGTGCGCGCAGCACGTACAGCAGCAGCGCGCCGCCGACTGTCAGCAGCAGGAATGCCAGGATGAACAGCCCGCGCGAGGGATCGGCGGCGAACGCGTGCACGCTGGTCAGCGCGCCCGAGCGCACCAGGAACGTACCCAGCAGCGACAGCGCGAACGCGGCGATCGCCAGCAGTACGGTCCAGCCGGCGAAGCGGCCGCGCTTCTCGGTGACCGCCTGCGAGTGGATCAGCGCGGTGCCGGCCAGCCACGGCATGAAGCTGGCGTTCTCGACCGGGTCCCAGAACCACCAGCCGCCCCAGCCCAGCTCGTAGTAGGCCCACCAGCTGCCGAGCGCGATGCCGAGCGTGAGCAGGCTCCAGGCGAGGTTGGTCCACGGCCGCGTCCAGCGCAGCCACTGCGCGTCGATGCGGCCTTCCAGCAGCGCGGCGATCGCGAACGCGAACGGCACCGCGAAGCCGACGTAGCCGGTGTAGAGCATCGGCGGATGCACGATCAGCCCCGGATCCTGCAACAGCGGGTTGAGGTCGCCGCCCTCGATCGGCGCCGGCAGCAGCCGCGCGAACGGGTTCGAAGTCAGCAGCAGGAACGCGAGGAAGCCCAGGCTGACGATCGCCAGCACGCCCAGCACTCGCGCCGCCACACGCTCGGGCAGCGCGCGCGAGGCCAGCGCCAGCGCGGCGGTCCACAGCGCCAGCACCAGCGTCCACAGCAGCAGCGAGCCCTCGTGCCCGCCCCATACCGCCGAGTAGCGATAGGCCAGCGGCAGCAGCGAGTTGGAGTTCTCGGCGACATAGCGCACCGAGAAGTCCTGCACCACGAAGGCATGGGTCAGCACCGCGAACGCGCCGGCCACCAGCGCCAGCTGCGTAAATGCCGCGGGCCGTGCCACGGCCATCCAGGCCGCATTGCCGCGCTGCGCGCCGAGCAGCGGCAGCACCGCCTGCAGCAGCGCGACCAGCAGGGCGAGGATGAGCAGTACGTTGCCGAGTTCAGGCAGCATGGGAGGGCCGGGACCGGGGACCCGGGACCGGGGACCCGGGACAATCAAAAGCAAGCCCGCAGGCGCTTACGCTCTCCCGGGTCCCGGGTCCCGGGTCCCGGGTCCCGCATCCGCTAACCATCACTGCCGTGCCTCCACCTGATGCTTCCTGTGCGCCACGCCCATCTTGTCGGCCACTTCCTTCGGCATGTAGGTCTCGTCGTGCTTGGCCAGCACGTCCTCGGCCACGAACACGCCGTCGCGCATGCGCCCGGTGGCGATCACCGCCTGGCCCTCGCGGAACAGGTCCGGCAGGATCCGGTCGTAGCGCACCGGTAATTGCGCATCGCCGTCGGTGACGCGGAACCGCACCTGCAGCGAGCCGGGCGTGCGCTGGAACGAGCCGGTCTGGACCATGCCGCCGAGGCGGAAGCGCGCGTGCGCGCCGGCCTCGCCGCGCAGCACTTCGGCCGGGGTGTACAGGTAGGCGACGTTACGCTGCAACGCCAGTGCCACCAACGAGGTGGCCAGCCCGCCGGCCAGCACCAGCACCAGCACCCACAGCAGGCGCCTGCGCCGGATCGGGTTCACCGCGCCAGCTCCGTATCCTGAACGGCGGCGGGCTTGCCACGCGGGCGTGCGCGGCGGGTCCGGGCCATCCGCAGCGCGCGCCGTACCTGCCAGCGTGCGGCAAGGAAATCCCAGGCCAGCACCAGCACGAACACCGCGTAGGCGGCGATCACATAGGGCAGGTAGCTCATCGGTGCTCCCCGGCCAGCTCGGCTACCCAGTCCTTGCCGGCCTCGCGGCGCAGGTTGTCGGCGCGGGCGCGCACCAGCAGCGCGCCGGCGAACCAGGCCTTGGTGGCCAGCACCATCAGCCACAGCGGCGCGAGCATGCTCGGGTCGATGCTGGAAGGGCCGAACAGGCGGATGGTCTGGCCCTGGTGCAGCGAGTTCCACCACACCACCGAGTAGCGGATCACCGGCAGCAGCGCGACCCCGACGATCGCCAGCAGGCCGGCCGCGCGCGCGGCATTGCGGCGGTCGTCTATCGCCTGGTACAGGCCGATCACGCCCAGGTACAGGAACAGCAGGATCAGCTCGGTGGTCAGGCGCGGGTCCCAGTCCCACCAGGCGCCCCACATCGGCTTGCCCCACAGGCTGCCGGTGAGCAGGGTGATCAGGGTGAAGGCCGCGCCGATCGGCGCGCAGGCCATGGCCAGGATCTCGCACAGCTTGATCCGCCAGACCAGCGCGATCGCCGCGTACAGCGCCATCAGTCCGAACACGAACAGGCTCATCCAGGCGCTGGGAACGTGGATGTAGAGGATGCGGAAGCTGTCGCCCTGCTGGTAGTCGGCCGGCACCACGAACAGTGCCTGCCACAGGCCGACCCCGGCCAGCGCCAGCGCGGCCACGTAGCACCAAGGCGCCCAGCGCCGAGCGAAGCGCTCGAACAGCGGGGGCGAACCGAGACGGTGGAACCAGCGGACGACGGCATTCATGCGATGGCGGAGGCTCTCGTTTCAGGCATTCCGGTCAGCTCAGCGAGATACGGATCGCGGCGGCCGCGGCCAGCGGCGCCAGCACCAGCCCCGCGACCAGCCCGGCGCCCAGCAGCAGCAACGCACCGACCGCATCCTGTCCCTGCGCGCTGGCGGCAACGCTGCCGGCGCCGAACACCAGGACCGGTACGTACAACGGCAACGCCAGCAATGCGACGAGAATACCAGAGCGTTTCATGCCGACCGTCAGCGCGGCCACCACGGCGCCCAGCAGGCTCAGCAGCGGGGTTCCCAGCGCCAACGATGCCAGCAATACCGGCAGTTGGTCATGTGGCAGGTGCAGCAATTCACCCAGCAACGGCGCCGCCGCGATCAACGGCAACGCACTGGTGGCCCAGTGCAGCAGCACGCGCACGCCGATCAGCCAGGCCAGCGGCACCGGCGCGAGCAGCCACTGCTCCATCGATCCGTCCTCCACGTCGCCGCGGAACAGCGAGTCCAGCGACAGCAGCCCGGCCAGCAGCACCGCCAGCCACAGCACCGCTGGCGCGGCCTGCGCCAGCAGGTCGGGGCGGGTACCCAGGCCGAGCGCGAACAGCACCACGATCAGCAGCGCCAGCAACGCCGGTTGCAGCGCATCGCCGCGGCGCCGCCACAGCAGCCGCAGATCGCGCGCGACCAGCGCCCGCGAGGCCTGCCACAACGACGGGCTGGGTGAGGGCACGCTCATGCTTGTTCTCCCAGCAACAGCATACGGGTACGCACCGGTGGCGCGGCGTAGGCGCCGTGGGTGGTTACCAGCGCGCCGCCGCCGCTGCGCAAATGCGCGGAGATCATCCGGTTGACCAGGGTGATGCCGTCCAGGTCGAGGTTTGCATAGGGTTCGTCGAGCAGCCACAGCGGCGCCGGCGACAGCCACAGCCGCGCCAGCGCCAGGCGCTTGCGCTGTCCGGCCGAGAGCTGCCGCACCGGCGTGTCCTCGTAGCCGGCCAGGCCGGTGATCGCCAGCGCGCTGCCCGGCATCTGCTTGGCGCGGCGGCCATGCAGGCCGCACAGGAAGTGCAGGTTTTCCAGCGTGGTCAGGTCGGCCTTCAGCCCGGGCAGGTGGCCGAGGTAGGCGATGAAGCGGCCGCGCTCGGCGCGTTGGGCGCGGCGGCCGTCGATCTCGATCCGCCCGGATTCCAGGTGCAGCAACCCGGCCAGCAGCCTCAGCAGGGTGGTCTTGCCGGCGCCGTTGTCTCCTTGCACCAGCAATGCCTCGCCGGCATCGATGTGGAAATCGACCGGGCCGAACACCGGTTCCTCGTTGCGGGTGAAGGCGAGCGCATGCGCGGCGAGCAGCGGCGGCGCGGAGTACTGCGGGTCGGTCATCGGACGGCGGCGCCGGGCGGGCGGAAGGCGGGCGATAGTGTAGCCGGGAGCGATGCGCTTTCCTCCGTCATGCCTGCCGTAGGAGCGACTTCAGTCGCGAGGGGCTTTACCGGCAAGGCCCCTCGCGACTGAAG
>JASGDF010000082.1:0-3630 GCA_047607345.1 Pseudomonas sp.
GAGCGGCTAACAAAACTCGTCATCCCCGCGTAGGCGGGGGAGAGGGCGGGTGGCTTGCGAGCCACTGGCTCGCACCCGGCCGAACGCCCGCGCGCCATGGGCGCGGGCCGGGGATCGCAGATCCAGGGACTTCCGTGCAGATGGCCGCGCAAGTCACTGGGCTCCCGCCTGCGCGGGAGCGACGAGCAGGATTTCCCCGGACAGTAGTGCGCCTTCGCGGGGACGACGGCTGGGTTTTGTTGGTGACTCTAAATCGGTAGCGGCACGGCGCCGGGGAGATCCCGGCGCCTTTTCCACAGGCCCACTACAACAACGTACCGCTGAGGATCAGCGCGGCGATGCTGAAGTAGATCACCAGGCCGGTCACGTCCACCAGCGTCGCCACGAACGGCGCCGAGGCGCTGGCCGGGTCGAAGCCGAGCCGTTGCAGCACGAACGGCAGCATCGAGCCGGACAGCGAGCCGAACGTGACGATGCCCACCAGCGCCGCGCCGATGGTCAGCGCGATCATCCCCCAGTGCGGGCCGTAGTCGTAAAGCCCGGCGTTCTGCCAGATCGCGATGCGCACGATCGCCAGCACGCCGAGGATGCCGCCGAGCACCACGCCGGTCGGGATCTCGCGCAGCGCCACCTTCCACCAGTCGCCCAGGCGCAGCTCGCGCAACGCCAGCGCGCGGATCAGCAGCGAGGTCGCCTGCGAACCGGAGTTGCCGCCCGAGCTCATGATCAGCGGGATGAACAGGGTCAGCACCACCGCCTTGGACAGCTCGTCCTCGAAGTGCTGCATCGCGCTGGCGGTAAGCATCTCGCCGAGGAACAGCACGCTCAGCCAGCCGGCGCGCTTGCGGATCATCTCGCCGAAGCCGATCCGCATGTACGGCTCGTCCAGCGCCTCCACGCCGCCGAACTTGTGCACGTCCTCGGTCGACTCGGCGATCAGCGCATCAAGGATGTCGTCGACGGTGACGATGCCGAGCACATGCCGCTGCGCATCCACCACCGGGATCGCCAGCAGATCGTGGCGGCGGATCAGGCGCGCGACCTCCTCCTGGTCCAGCTGCGCCTCGACGGTGATCGGCGGATTGACCTGGGCCACGTCCAGGATCGGCGCGTCGGGCGCGCCGGTGATCAGCCGGCGCATCGTCACCACCTGCACCAGGGTCTGCTCGGCCGGGTCGAGCAGGTAGATGGCATAGACGGTCTCGCGGCTGCGCTCGACCTCACGCACGTACTGCAGGGTGCGCGCGACCGTCCAGTCGGCCGGAACCC
The DNA here is from genome assembly GCA_047607345.1 of Pseudomonas sp. GTDB lineage: Bacteria > Pseudomonadota > Gammaproteobacteria > Xanthomonadales > Xanthomonadaceae > Pseudomonas_S. The sequence goes on from JASGDF010000082.1 coordinate 1,270, forward strand.
CGACGAACTCGGTGGTCATCAGCGCGCCGGCGGTGTGCGGCGGGTAGCGCAGCAGCTTCTGGATCGCGCGGCGGGTTTCCGGGCGCAGCCGCCACAGCAGCTGTTCGTGATCCTCCTCGTCCAGGTCGTGGAAGATGTCGGTGGCGCGGTCGTCGGCCATCAGGCCAAGCAACTCGGCGGCGCGGCCAGCGTCCTGCAATGCCACCAGCTCGCTGGCATCGCGCAACTCGGGCTGCTCCAGGATCTTGACCGCGCGCGGCAGCGGCAGCACCGCCAGTATCGCGCCGGCGTCCTCGCGGTCGAGGCCGTTCAGGTATTCCACCGCGTCGGCGGTGTTGAGCTCGGCCAGGGGCGCGATCAGCGCGTCTGCGGCCTCGGGGGGCAGCCGCAGCAGGTTCTCGTTATTCATCGGGTTCGCCTTGTATCGGCCACGGCCGTTGGCAGCGGCGGCGAACCGGTCCCGATCGCTCAGGCGGTCGCCAGCACTGACATCGACCTCGGTCTAGGGTGACTGTCGCTGGACATGGTGTTGGGACTCCAAGGAAGGACACCGGCACCGGAAGTACCGCGCTCCTGCGAAGGCTTCGCAGAGACGCACCGGCGGGCTGGGTACCCGCCGGCGGCGGCGCGAAGTCTGCGCCGATGCCGGGGAGCGGTCAATGGGGTCTCGGCAACGTGCGGGAGGGCCTTCAGTCGCGACGCTTTGCAGAAGAAGCCGGGCGACTTCGGCAGCAAGCGCACTTGCTTGTGCGGTGACGATGCTTGCCCGTTGCTAGGATTCAGGTTCCAAACACCCGCAGGAATCAGGCGGCATGGCCTCTTCCACTTGCGTCATCTTCGACCTCGACGGCACGTTGGTCGACAGCGAGCGGCTGAACAACCAGGCCTTCCTGGACTTGCTGCCCGGCCTCGGCCTGGCCATCGACGACCTCATCCGCCGCTACGGCGGCCGGCAGTTGGCGGCCATCATGGAGGATCTGGAGCGGCAGCTCGGGCATGCGCTGCCGGATGGGTTCGAGGCCGCCTACCGCCAGCGCGTGGCCGCGCTGTTCGACACCCGGCTACGGGCCACGCCCGGGACGGCCGACCTGCTGCGCCAACACACCTTCGCGCGTTGCGTGGCCTCCAGCGCGCCGCTGGACAAGATCGGCCGGGCGCTGCGCGCCAGCGGACTGGCGCCGTATTTCGACGCGCAGCATCTCTAGACCTATCCAGCCCTCGTTTTCGCTCAACTGCTTTACTGCCCCTTGCTCGTGGTATCCATCCAGCAGGTAGCTGAGTAGCGGACCAGCGGCGCGGCGAGCTATTGCCTGAAATGCGTCGCCATCAGACAGGTCGAGGATGTATTCACTTTCAACCCAGAGCGCATTGATTTCACGCGCCACGACCTCTGGAATCTTGTCTGTGTCGATTTCCAGCGTGATGCTTGTATCCATCCCGCTTTCCAGCTTGTATCGCTTTCTCATAGTCGCTTCCATTGTGGATTGCTGCCTAACAAGTCGCTCAACCGGAACTCACTTCGTTCGTCCGGTTACCTCCAGCGTTAGGTGCGGAAGAAAGGATGTCGTGACCCATGAAAAGCAGAGTTCGGATTGTTCGCCTTCTCGCCGTGGCCACAATTTGTTTTGGCGCATTGTTCTACACCACGGGAGCAGCGCTTAAACCAGGCTACTCACAGGTCACTCACTTCATCAGTGAGCTCAACGCCACTGGTACATCTTGGGCAACGGAGCTTGGCCTACTTGGCTTCGTTCCGCTTGGCGCTTTATTTGCCGCCTTCCTTGTTGCGGCGTCCCCAATTGCGTATGTTCGTGGCATCAGCCGTATCGGGTTCTGGTTACTCTGGTCCCAGCCAATCATATTCATCGGCGCCGCACTTGCCCCATGTGACGCAGGCTGTCCCGTTGGGGGGTCGCCGTCCCAAGTAGCACACGATTTCCTTGGGCTAACCACATACTTTGCTGGCGCGCTTGCCTTTGTACTTCTGTCTTTCTCACCTGCCCTTACGATAGGCTGGCGCGTACTTCTCGTTGCGGCCGGCTGCATATGGTTCGCTCTGTTCGCACTCATGCTTCAGCCAGAGCTAGCTCACATTCGCGGTCTACTTCAGCGGTTAGCCGACACTTTGCTCGCAGCTGTCATTGTAATCGTCGCATGGCGTATGGTTCCCGGCGCTGCCTCGTCCGCACCTAACAATTCGTTCAAGCCGACGCCGCTTCGCGGCTCGGCTTAACTCAGGCGTTAGACCGCTATGAAAGTTGTCGCAGCCTTGATCGCAGTATGCCTTTCCGCTTGTGCCACCACTCAACGCAATTCTTCCGCCAATGTTAGTGAGGAGTTGCTGGTGACAGGTTTTCCCCA
>JASGDF010000083.1:0-20282 GCA_047607345.1 Pseudomonas sp.
ATCGCGGCGGCGCTGCTGCTGCCGGCTTGCGCCACCTCGCCGGCGCCTTCGCCGGCGGCGCAGCTCGACGCGCCTGGCGCCTGGCGCGCGCAGGCGCCGGCCGGCTCGGTCGTACAGCCGCAGTGGTGGCAGGCGTTCGGTGACCCGCTGCTGGTCGCCGCGGTCGAGCGCGCGTTGGCCGGCAATGTGGATCTGGCGGTCGCCGAGGCGCGCATGCGCGAGGCCGAGGCGCTGGCGGCGCAGGCGCGTGCGGGGCTGTGGCCGTCGCTGGATGCCTCGGCGACGGCACAGAAGGCGCGCACGCTCGGCACGACCGGGCAGCTGTCCACCGGCACCACCCGGCAGGTCCAGCTGCAGGCGTCCTACGAACTCGACCTGTGGGGGCGTGTGCGCGCCGCCAACGCGTCCGCGCGCGCCTCGCTGCAGGCCAGTCGCTACGGACGCGATGCGGCGGCGCTGTCGGTCGCCGCGGCCACCGCCCGTGCCTACGTGCAGCTGACTTCGCTGGATGCCCAGTTGGAGATCGCGCGCGCGACCCTGCAGGCGCGCGAGGAAGCGCTGCGCGCCGCGCGGCGGCGCGCCGAGTCCGGCTACACCTCGCGTCTGGAACTGGCCCAGGCCGAGGCCGAGCAGCGTACCGCCGCGCAGGCGGTGCCGGCGCTGGAGCTGGCGATCGCGCAGCAGGAGAACGCCTTGCAACTGCTGACCGGGGCCTTGCCGGGCGAGGTGGAGCGTGGCCGCTTCGCCGCGCTGCGCCTGGTCGAGCCGGGCGCGGGGCTGCCTTCGGACCTGCTCGCGCGCCGTCCCGACGTGGCCGAGGCCGAGGCCACGCTGGTGGCGGCCGATGCGAACTTCGCTTCCGCGCGTGCCGCATTGCTGCCGCAGGTCACGTTGACCGGTTCGGTCGGACGCTTGTTCGTCGAGCACATCGATCCGGTGACCGTGTGGAGCCTCGGTGGCAGCCTGCTGGCGCCGCTGTTCGACGGTGGCCAGCGCGCAGCCCAGGTGGACATCGCCGAGGCCCAGCGCGACCAGTCGGCCTGGAGCTATCGCGGCGTGGTACTGAACGCATTCGCCGAGACCGAGGATGCGCTGGAGGGCATCGTCGGTCTGCAGGCACAGGCGGAACAGCTCGAGGCCCGCCACGCGGCATTGGCCGAGGCGCTCAAGCATGCCCGCAACCGCTATCGCGCCGGCTACGCCTCCTACCTGGAGGAGCTGGATGCGCAGCGCGGCCTGTACGGCGCCGAACTCGAACGCGTGCAACTGCACGAGAGCCGCCTGCTCAATGCGGTGGCGCTGTACCAGGCGCTGGGCGGCGGCTGGGCAGCGCCCGCCGGCTGAGCCATTGGCCGTTCGCCACGATCCACGACAACCGCGACAACGCACAGGAGAGGGCAGCAGATGAGCAGACGATTCGAGAACCGCAGCGTGGTGGTAACCGGCGGCGCCGCCGGCCTGGGCCGCGCGATTGCGCTGGCCTTTGCCGGCGAGGGCGCCGAACTGGTGCTGGTCGACGTCGACGACGCCGGCCTCAAGGAAACCGCGCGGCTGATCGCCGAGGCGGGCGGGAAATCCGCCTCGACCCACCGCGTCGACCTGGCCGACGAGGCCGCCATCGCCGCCTTCGCCGGCGAATTCCTGGCCGCGCACCCGCGCCTGGACGTGCTGGTCAACAACGCCGGCCTGGCCTATGGCGAGATCAGCAGCTCCTTCGAGACCCTGAGCCAGGCCAAGTGGCTGCGCTATTTCGCCATCAACACGGTGGCGCCGCTGCTGCTGGCGCAGGCGCTGCGCCCGGCGCTGGCGGCCGCCAAGGGCGTGATCCTGAACCAGTCGTCGATGGCCGCCAACACCCCGGCCACCGCCTACGGTGTGACCAAGGACGCGCTCAACGCCATCACCTACGGCATCGCCCAGCGCTTCGGCGCCGACGGCATCCGCGCCAACGCGGTGGCCCCCGGCCTGATGATCACCCCGGCGGCCACCGAGGGCCTGTCGCAGGAGATCATCGACCGCATCAGCGGCATGCAGGCCCTCAAGCAGGACGGCACGCCTGAAGACATCGCCCGGCTGCACCTGTTCCTGGCCTCCGACGACGCGCGCTTCATCACCGGCGAAGTGGTGGCCTGTGACGGCGGCAACCGCCAGCGCGGCTGGCGCTTCTGAGGGCGCGCGCCATGCTCGAAGGACGCCACTACCAGAACGCCTACGTCACCCGCGACATCGACCGCGCGGTGGCCGACTTCCGCGCGCGCGCCGACGTGCGCACCGTCATCCAGTTCGACAACACCTCCGAAGTCACGACCCCGAAAGGCCGCGAATCGCTGGTCTCGCGGCTGGCCTTCATCTGGGTCGGCAACCTGCAGTACGAACTGATCCAACCAGTCTCCGGCGCCGAGGACCTCTACGCCAGCGCGCTGCGCGCCGACGACACGCCGGCCTTCCACCACATCTGCATGCGGGTCGACGACTGGGACAGCTTCCGCGCGCGGGTCGATCGGCAGTCGCTGCCGGTGGTGCTCGAAGGCGGCAACGAGTCGCTGCGCTTCCTCTACCTCGATGCCCGGGAGTTTCTCGGGCACTACCTTGAATACACCTGGATGAGCGCCGAACGCTGGGCGCAGATCGGCGGCGAGTAGGGCGGGGCGGCGGCAGCCCGCCGGGCTGCCGCATCCGCCTGTGCGAGGCATGGGTTCGGCCTGCCTGGGGACAGCGCAGGCGCACTCACGAAATACTTAGGAAAAGGGGCGAAAATGCACTGCGCGGAGGACTCCGCGCAGGCGTGTCGCCGAGGGGGAAAACGGGTCGCGGAATTGCTGCACTGCGGCTTGAATTGAATCCAGCGAGGGTTATGCTCGTTGCACCTGAGGTGTCTGGCTTGTTAAAAAATGAATATTGAATCATTATTCATATCGGTGAGGTCATGACGGATCAGTTCGAAAGCAGGACGTCGCTCCAGGGCAGAAGCGCCCTGATCACCGGCGGGGCATCGGGGATGGGGCGCGCCGCATCGCTGCTGTTCGCCGCGCGCGGCGCCCACGTCGTCATCGTGGATCGCAATGGCGACGGCGCCGAGGCGACCGTCGCCGAGATCCGCCGCGACGGCGGTTCGGCCGAGGCCTACCAGGTGGATCTGCTTGACCAGCGCGCGCTGGACGAATTCCTCGTCGCCTTCGAGCGCGACCACGAGGTGCTGGACATCCTGTTCAACCAGGCCGGGCTGCCGGCGCCGCCGGGGTTCGACTACGAGTTCGAGAGCTGGAACGCCTGCATGGTCATCAACGTCTGGGTGCCGATGATCCTGACCAAGCGGTTGCTGCCGCTGTTGCGCAAGTCCGCGCATGCCTCGGTGATCTGCACCGCGTCGATCGCCGGGTTGCGCGCGGTGTCGCTGTTCCCGACCTACTCTGCCAGCAAGGCGGCGGTGATCCAGTACGTGAAGTCGATCGCCCAGGTCCTGGCGCCGGAGGGCATCCGCGTCAACGCGCTGTGCCCGGGCGCGACCGACACCCCGGCGCTGCGCCGCGACATGGCCGAAGGCACGGTCAAGGCCACCCTCGAGCAGATCTCGGCCAGTGTGCCGATGAAGCGGATGGGAACCCCGGAGGACATGGCGCACGCCGCCCTGTTCCTGGCCTCGGACGCGTCCGGCTTCATCACCGGCATCGCGCTGGCCGTGGATGGTGGCCACGTTTCGTAAGTGAAGTGGCCGTGCAGGCATTGCGCCGCGCGACCTGTGCCTTGTCTCCGATAACCGCTGGACACTGAAGAGGACACCATGGAACACATCGAGTTGGCCCGTCCCGGCAAGCTGGGCAATCCCGCTCTCGTGATTCGCGACGATCCGCGCGTCGACCGCCGCCTCGCCGCCGCGCTCGACGCGGCCCACATGGGCGGCGAGCCGGATGTCTACGTCACCCAGGACACGCCGCTCGAGGGCATCATCCAGTATCTCAACGCCGCCGAGGCCGGTTCGTTCGATTTCCTGACCGCCTCGGTCGAGGGCCTGCCGCCGGTGCAGGGCATCAGCACCCGCACCGAGACCACCACCGGCGTGGACGGCAACCAGATCAAGCTGCTCATCCACCATCCCGACGGCGTGGAGGGGCCGCTGCCGGCCATCGTGCATCTGCACGGCGGCGGCATGTGCATCCTGCATGCCGACAGCCCGCTCTATGCGCGCTGGCGCAACGACCTGGCCGCCAAGCAGCTGATCGTGATCGGCGTCGAGTTCCGCAATGCCGCCGGCTCGCTGGGTCCGCACCCGTTTCCCGCCGGCCTGAACGATGTCACCACGGCGCTGGACTGGGTCGCCGAGCACAAGGCACGGCTGGGCATCTCCAAGGTGATCGTCTCGGGCGAATCCGGCGGTGCCAATCTCGGGCTTGCCGCCACGATCCGGGCCAAACGAGATGGTCGGCCCGACCGGGTCGATGGCGCCTATGTGCTGTGTCCCTACATCTCCAACGCCTATGCGGTGAAGCGACCCGACCTGCAATCGCTGTACGAGAACGATGGGCTCTACACCCCGCTCGCGGTGGTCGCCGCGACCGCGGTCGCCTACGACCCGACTGGCGAGAACGCCACCAACCCGCTGGCCTGGCCGCTGCATGCCAGCCCGGCCGACCTGGAAGGGTTGCCGCCGCATGCGATCTCGGTGAACGAACTGGACCCGTTCCGCGACGAGGGGCTGGCCTACTACCGCAAGCTCCAGGCGGCCGGCGTGCAGGCCCGGGCGCGCACCGTCATCGGCGTGTGCCACGCGGCGGAGAATTACTTCATGCGCGCGATCCCGGACGTCTACGACGCCACGCTCAGCGACATCGCCCTGTTCGCCCACTCGCTCTGAACCGGACACCAGGAGAATTCCCATGCAGACATCCAGTTCACCGAGCGCCAGCGATCCGGCCGAGTTCGACATCCTGATCGTCGGCGCCGGCATCACCGGCCTGTACCAGCTGTACCGCGCGCGCCAGGCCGGGCTCAAGGCAATCCTGCTGGAAGCCGGCAACGGGGTCGGCGGTACCTGGTACTGGAACCGCTATCCGCAGGCGCGGTTCGATTCGGAGAGCTATACCTACGCCTACCTGTTCTCGAAGGAGCTGTTCGAGGAGTGGCGCTGGTCCGAGCATTTCGCCGCGCAGCCGGAGATCGAGGGCTATCTCAACCACGTCGCCGACAAGTTCGACCTGCGCCGCGACATCGTCCTGGGCAGCCGCGTCGTCTCGGCGGTGCTGGACGAGGCGACGGGCACCTACGCGGTGAGTACCCAGGACGGCCGCCGCTATACCGCCCGCTATCTGGTGGCCGCGGTGGGCGTGCTGTCGGTGCCGTTCTTCCCCAATATTCCCGGGCGCGAGGAGTTCGCCGGGATATCCCATCACACCGGCCTGTGGCCGTCCGAGCCGGTGGACTTCAAGGGCAAGCGCGTCGCGGTCATCGGCACCGGATCGAGCGGTGTCCAGGTCGTGCCCGCCATCGCCAACGAAGTGGCCTCGGTGACGGTCTACCAGCGCTCGCCGGAATGGGTCACGCCGCTCAACAACGCGCCGATCAGCGAGGCGGAGCAGGCCGAGCTGCGCGCCAATTTCGAGGCGATCAGGGACAAGTTGAACACCTCCCTGAGCGGCTTCCTGCACGATCCCTTCCCGCATGCCTCGACCGAATTCACCCAGGAGGAGCGCACCGCCTTCTTCGAGAAGCTGTGGAACAGCCCGGGCTTCTCGAAGATGACCGCGAACTACTCGGACTTCTTCACCAACCGCGCGATCCGCGAGGAGTTCTCGCGGTTCATTGCCGGCAAGGTGCGCGCTCTGGTCAAGGACCCGGTGACGGCGGAAAGGCTGATCCCGAAGGACCACATCTACGCCGAGAAGCGCCCGCCGTATGCGACCGGCTTCTACGAGGCGTTCAATAATCCCAAGGTCAAGCTGGTCGCCCTGTCGGAAACCCCGATCACGCGGATCACGTCCACCGGGGTCGAGACGGCGGAAGGCTTGCAGGAGTTCGACATCATCGTCTGGGCCACCGGCTACGACTTCGCGCGCGCGCTGCACCGCTTGGGCATTCGCGGACGCGGCGGCCTTGCGCTGGAGGATGCCTGGAAGGACGGCCCGAACACGTTCCTCGGCTTCCAGGCGGCCGGCTTTCCCAACCTGTTCTTCCCGGGCGGCCCGCACGGCGCCGCGGCCAACAATCCGCGCTACAACGGCGACCAGATCGACTTCATCATGGCGCTGCTCGACTACATGAAGGCGCACGGCTACAACGTGGTCGAGCCGACCGCGGCGGCCGAGGAGGCCTGGAGCGGCATGATGAACACCATGGCGCAGTACACGCCGTTCTCGCCCGAGCTGAGCTACTACTTCGGCGTCAACGTCCCGGGCAAGCCGCGCAGGTTCCTGATCAATCCGGCCGGGCGCGGGGTGCTGTTCGATGTGATGGCCAAGAGCCGGCAGTCGGGCTATGCCGACTTCAGCCTGTCGACGGCGCCGGAGCAGGGCACGCCAGCGGCGCCGGCCGCCGCGCGCGCCGACCGGCGGGCGACGGAAAGCCAGGAGAGCGCGTCGTGAGCAGCGCTCGGGCCGAGCTGGCGGGGAGCGGGTTCCGGGTGGAACGCATCTTCCATCCCACCGCCCGGGTGCCCGACCTGGCCGAGGCCGAGGCGTTCTTCGCCTCGGTATTCGGGCGGCACAGCACATCGCTGACCACCATCATTCCGTCCCGGCCCGAGTATCCGACCGAGTACTCGACCTTCACCGTGATCCGCGACGTGCTGTTCGATAGCATCGATCCCAAGCTGCACACCGTTGCCGGCGTGCAGCGCTATCCGACGGTGCGCTCGCCGCTGCTTTCGGGATTCGGCTGGTACGTCGACGGCATGGAGGCGCTGTATGCCGCGCTGCGCCGCAACGGCATCCGCGCGATGAACCTGCGCAACGAGATCGTCGAGGGCGACGAGCCGCCGCAGTCGCCGGGCGGCGGGGTGGTGACCTTCTTCCTGGTCGCCGAAGACGCCGGGTTGCAATACCAATTCATGCGCGAGGGCACGCCGTTCCCGCTCGACCCGCGCTTGCAGCCTGGCTGGACGCTGCCGCCGCCGGAGGCCGACGATCCGCTCGGGATCGAGTGCAGTTCTCATCACACCTTCCTGACCGATCGACCCGAGCGGGTGCTGCGGCTGGTCGTGGACGTGCTCGGCGGCAGGGTCGTCCACGAAGGACGCAACGAGCTGATCGGCGCCGACAGCACCTTCGTCGCGCTCACCGACGCGCTGCTGGAATACGCGGTGCCCGATGCCGGCACGCCCGCGCGCGCAAAGCTGGACGCGGGCAACGGGCTCGATGCCTACCATGCGATCAGCTGGAAGGTGGCCGATCTGACGCGCGTCGAGCGCCATCTCGCGGCCCAGGGCGTGGGCATCGGCGCGCGCTCGGACACGGCGATCCTGACTGATCCCAAGACCAGCCTCGATATCGCCTGGGGATTCAGCACGTCCTTCCAGCCGAACGATCCGCGCCAGGCGCGCTGAGACAGTCGCAGACGCCCCCTGGGCACAGCCACCGAGAGCCAAGGCCAACAGCAGATGTTCAACCTTTCGCGATCCCTTGCTGAAAATGCCAGAACCGCGCCCGGCGCGGAGGCCCTGGTCCACGAGGACATCCGTCTGGACTGGGCCACCTTGCAGGCGCGCGTCGGCCATCTTGCCCATGGCCTGCGGCGGCGCGGCATCGGCGAGGGCGCGATCGTCGGGCTGCTGATGAAGAACAGCCTGGCCTACGTCGAGCTGATCTACGCGATCGGGCACCTCGGGGCGACGGTGCTCCCGCTCAATTTCCGGCTTTCCGCCGACGAGGTCGGCTATATCGCCGCGCATGCCGGGGCGACCGCGCTCGTCGCCGACGATGCCTTCGTGGCGGCGGCCGAGGGCGCCGGGCTGCCGCTCATCGTGCTGGACGAGGCCGGACGCGCCGATGTCGGCGCGATGCTGGAGCCGGTGGCGGCCGGGCGCCAGCGCGTGGACATCGTGCCGCGTGGGCGCGAGGACGTGTTCCGGCTGATGTACACCTCCGGCACCACCAGCCGGCCGAAAGGCGTGGTCCATACCTACGACAACTACTACTGGAAGTGCTTCGACCACATCCTCCGGCTGGGCCTGGACCGCCGCAGCCGCCTGCTGATCGTCGGGCCGCTCTATCACGTCGGCGGCTGCGATCTGCCGGGGCTCGCGGTGCACCTGGCCGGCGGGACGATCGTGATCCAGCGCGACTTCGATCCGCGCAAGGTGCTGGAGACGATCGCGCGCGAGCGCATCGACGGCATCTGGCTGGCCCCGGTGATGACCAACGAGATCCTCGCCCTGCCTGCCGAGGGCCTGCCCACGCCGGCCTCGCTGCGCTGGTGCATCGCCGGCGGGGAGCGCACGCCGGAGTCGCGCATCGGCGCGTTCATGGCGCGCTTTCCCGAGGCGCGCTACATCGACGCCTACGGCATGACCGAGACCTGCTCGGGCGACACGATGATGGAGACCGGCCGCGAGCTGGAGAAGATCGGCTCGGTCGGGCGCGCCCTGCGCTTCGTCGAGGTCGATATCCGCGATCACAACGGCAGGTCGCTGCCGGCCGGCGTGGAGGGCGAGATCTGCATGCGCGGGCCGAAGGTGATGCGCGAGTACTGGCGCGACCCGGCCAATACCGCCGCGGCCTTCCATGCCGACGGCTACCTGCGCTCGGGCGACGTCGGCTACCTGGACGAGGAAGGTTTCCTGTTCATCACCGACCGGCAGAAGGACATGATCATTTCCGGCGGCGAGAACATCGCCTCCTCCGAGGTCGAGCGGGTCATCTACGGCCATCCTGCGGTCAAGGAGGCCGCGGTGTTCGCCCGGCCCGACCCGAAGTGGGGCGAAGTCGCGGTCGCCGCGGTGGTGCTGGCGGAGGATCGCAGCCTGGACCTGGACGAGCTGTCGTCCTACTGCCAGCAGTCGCTGGCGAAGTTCAAGTGCCCCAAGGACCTGGTGGTGCTGCCGGAACTGCCCAGGAACCCGTCCGGGAAGGTGCTCAAGCGCATGCTGCGGGACTTGGATCGCCAGCATCAGTCGGAGACCATGGACGATTCCCCGAACAACAGGTTGAAGGCATGAGTACAGGACTGTCCATCCGCCGGACTGCGCGCCGCATTCCGCGCGACGAGAAGGCCAGGATCACCCGCGAAGGCCTGATCGCGGCCGGCTGCAAGGTGGTGGCGGCCGAAGGCTACGCACCGGCGACGATCGCCAAGATCGCCGATGCGGCCGGGGTCGCGCACGGCACTTTCTACAACTATTTCGAGGATCGCCAGGCGCTGTTCGAGGAACTGCTGCCCTACGAGGGCAAGCGCATGCTGGCGGCGATCGAGAAGGCCGCCATCGACGCCCGCCCCGGCATCGCCCGCGAGCTGGTGCGCTTCAACACCTTCCTCGACTACGTCGCCGAGAGCGAAGGCTTCTATCGCGTGCTCTACGAGGCCGAGGTGTTCGCGCCCAACGCCCATCGCATCCATATCGACACCATCGTCTCCGGCTACCGGCGCTCGTTGCGGCGCGGTGTCGAGGAAGGCCACGTGGCCGAACTCACCGACGCCGAGATCGATTCGGTCATCTATCACCTGCTGGGCATGCGCGCCTACGCGGCCATGCAGATCCACTACGAAAAGAACCCGGACGCCAGGAAACGCATCATCGAGAACTCGATGCGTATCTATGACCGGATCCTGCGGATGAGCCTGCTGATGAAGTGAACCAGGCGAGTCGAAGTTGCGGTCATGGCCGGCGGCAGCCGCTGCGGCCGGATGCTCGAGGTGGCCAGGCCAAGGTAGCGGCCGAAGCCGGATTTTTCTGCACTGCCCAATGAATCACAGGAGCTGTCGGTGCGATTCCACCCACGAATTTCGAGTACGGATTTCCCCGAAACGACGCGCGCCGCCGGCGCACGCTCCCGCGCGATGCGGGCGTGGCGGCGCTCCGGCGCACCGGTTGCAGAGGTGAGCCCATGACCATTCCGGCCCATGTCCTGGTGGTCGGGGCGTCGGCTTCCGGCCTGTGCACGGTGGAGGCGCTGCGCCGGCGCGGCTATGCCGGGCGCATCACCGTGATCGGCGATGAAGTGCACCCGCCCTACGACCGGCCGCCGCTGTCCAAGCAGGTGCTGTCCGGCGCCTGGGAGCCGGCGCGTGCGGCGTTGCGCTCGGCCGAGGCGGTGGCGGCGCTGGATGCCGATTTCGTGCTGGGCGAGGAAGCGGTCGGCCTGGATCCGTCCTCGCATAGCGTGCGCCTGGCCTCGGGGCGGACCTTGAGCGGCGACGCGGTGGTGATCGCGACCGGCGTCAGGGTGCGTCGTCTTCCCGGACAGGAGACGCTGAGCGGCGTGCACGTGCTGCGTACGCTCGACGACACGCTGGCGCTCCGGCGCGATCTGCTGGCCGCCTCGCGCGTGGTCGTGGTCGGCGAGGGCGTGCTGGGTTCGGAGATCGCCGCCACCGCGCGCACGCTCGGACTGGACGTCACCTTGGCCGGGCCGCTGGCCGGGCCGATGGCCGCCCAGATCGGCCCGTTCGCTTCGGGGCTGCTGGGCCAGTTGCACGCGGCGCGCGGCGTGCGGCTGCGGCTGGGCCAGGGCGTGGCCGGCCTGGTCGAGGACGCCGGCCGGGTCGCCGGGGTGCGCCTGATCGACGGCGAGGAACTGCCGGCCGACGTGGTGGTGGTGGCCATCGGCGCCACCCCGGCCACCGCTTGGCTGGCCGACAGCGGGTTGCTCGTGGACAACGGCGTGGTCTGCGATGCGCACTGCCGGGCGGCGGAGGGCGTCTACGCCGTGGGCGACGTCGCACGCTGGCATCACCCGCGACTAGGCCGGCTGGTCCGCTTCGAGAACCGGACCAACGCGACCGAGCAGGCCGAGGCCGTTGCGGCCGCGATCCTGGGCGGCGAGGCGCCCTACGCGCCGGTGCCTTACTTCTGGACCGACCAGTTCGACGTGAAGATCCAGGTGTTCGGCGTGATCCCGGCCGACGCGGACGTGGAGATCGTCGAGGGCGATCCCGCGGCCGGGCGTTTCGTCGCGCGATACAGCAGCGGAGGCGTCGTGACCGGCGTGCTCGGCTGGAACATGCCCAAGCAGGTCCGGGCGCACCGGCAGGCGGTCGCCGATGCCCTGGAAGCGCTTGAGCCAAGTCATTGAACCATCACCAGAGGTGACCGAGATGAAGATCTTCATCGACCAGGAAAAGTGCGTCGCTGCCGGGCAATGCGTGTTCTACGCCCCCAATGTCTTCGACCAGCGCGAGGAGGACGGCATCGTGGTTTTCGTCAACGAGAACCCGCCGCCGGAAGAAGCCGAGAACGTGCGCCAGGCCGCTGCGGTATGCCCGGCGCTTGCGATACGCATCGAGGAATAGCCGCCCGCGCCCACTGCCGCGTGAAGGAACAAGACGATGAACAGCCAAATCAGCGAAAACAGCCAAGCAGTCCAGGAATTCCCCACGCCCCGGGACGCGCGCGCGCCGTTCCTGCCATCGCCCGAACTGCGCACCCTGAGCGAGGCGGGCGTGCAATTGACCCGGGTCAGGATCTGGGACGGCAGCACGCCCTGGCTGCTCGTCTCGCATGCCGCGCAGCGCAAGATCATGTCCGATCCGCGGGTGAGCGCGAACGATCATCTGCCCAACTTCCCGTTCATGGACCAGGCCATCGCCGACACCATCCATGACCGGCCCAAGACCATCTTCGACACCGACGGCGAGGAGCATGCGCGGATCCGGCGCATGCTCACCAACTCGTTCACCCGGCACCGGATGGAGAAGATCCGGCCGCAGATCCAGCAGGTCACCGACGATCTGATCGACAAGATGCTGGCCGGCCCCAAGCCGGTCGACCTGGTCGAGGCGCTGTCGCTGCCACTGCCGTCGCTGATGATCTGCGACCTGCTGGGGGTGCCCTACGAGGACCACGAATTCTTCGAGAAGCACGCGAAGATCGCCAACTCCCGCAACAAGTCCGCGGAGGAGAACCGCGCCGCGACCAACGCGCTGGGCCAGTACATCGGCGGCCTGATCGGCAAGAAGATGGAAAATCCCGAGGAAGACGTGGCGTCCGACCTCGCGCAGCGGGTGCAGGCCGGCGAACTGGACATGGCCGGCGCGGTGATGCTCGGCGTGATCCTGCTGATCGCCGGGCACGAGACCAGCGCCAACATGATCTCGCTGGGCACCGCACTGCTGCTGGAGAATCCCGAGCAGCTGGCGATGCTGCGCAACAGCGACGATCCCAAGCTGGCGGCCAGCGCGGTCGAGGAACTGCTGCGTTACCTGACCATTCCGCACTTGCTCCAGCGCCGCATCGTGCTGGAGGACATCGAGTACGAAGGCGTGACGCTGCGCGCCGGCGAAGGCATCGTCTCGGCGCTGCCTTCGGCCAACTTCGATCCGGCGGCGTTTCCCGATCCGACCCGGCTCGACATCACCCGCGACGCGCGCCATCACCACGCGTTCGGCTGGGGGCCGCATCAGTGCATCGGTCAGCAGCTGGCGCGGATCGAGTTGCAGGTGCTGTATCCGACCCTGTTCCGGCGCATTCCCACGCTGAAGCTGGCGGTGCCGCTGTCGGAGCTGCGCTTCAAGGATCGCGATTCGCTCGCCTTCGGCATCGAGGAAGTGCCGGTCACCTGGTAGGGCGCCAGCGCGCTGGCGCTGCCCGGCGCCATGCGGCGTCCGGGTACCGCACAACCCAACCAGGCGCTGCGCCCGCGTCGCGGGACGGCGCCGCATTCCAGCCCAGGAGAATCACCATGGCAGTCAAGAAGGCGGCCGCAGCCGGCGCGCCAGCGTCCGACCTGCGTTCCAAGGGCGTCGCGGCGCTGCGCGCGGCGTTGCCCGGGGTCTTCCCCGAGGGCGACATCGACCTGCGCGATGGCCGCCTGGGCGAAGAGCTCGTCGAGATCGGCCTGAGCAGCGTCTGGGGGGCATTGTGGGCGCGCGAGGGCCTGAGCCCGCGCGATCGCAGCCTGGTCACGCTGGCGCTGCTGATCGCGCTGCACGCGGACGCCGAATTGCGCACCCACGCCAAGATCGCGTTGACCAACGGCGTGACCGAGCAGGAGATCGCCGAAATCATCTACCACGCCGCCGGCTACGCCGGTTTCCCCGCGGCGGTGGCCGCGCGCGGCGCCGTGCGCGAAGCACTCGGCGCATGACCCCACAGACGGCTTCGAGCATGCACAGGCAACGAGGATCGACGATATGACACTGGCAGGAAAGAACGCGGTGGTGACCGGCAGCGGCCGGGGCATCGGCCGCGCCATTGCGCGGGTGCTGGCGGCGCGCGGCGCCGCGGTCGCGGTGTGGGATCTCAACGGCGAAGGCGCCGAGCAGACCGCGGCGGAAATCCGCGCCGCCGGGGGCACGGCGATCGCGGTCGCCGGCGACGCCGCCGATCCGACGGTGATCGCCGCCTCGGCCGAACGCACCCGGCGCGAGCTCGGCGGGCCGGTCACGATCCTGGTCAACAATGCAGGGATCAGCAACTACGTGCCATTCACGCAGCTGACCGAGCAAGCGTGGGACCGGATCATCGGCATCAACCTGAAAGGCCCGTTCCTGGTGACTCGTGAGTTCGTCCCGGACATGCTCGAGGCGGGCTGGGGGCGGATCATCAACATCTCCTCGTCGTCGGCGCAGAGCGGGGCGCCGTCGATGGCGCACTACGCCGCGTCTAAGGGCGGCGTGATCGGCCTGACCAAGGCGCTGGCGATGGAGTTCGCCGACAAGGGCATCACCGTCAACAACGTGCCGCCGGGCTTCGTCGACACGCCGCTGGTACGCGAGGGGCCGATCGACGTGGAGGCCGCGGCCGCGCGGATGCCGATGAAGCGGGCCGGGCAGCCGGACGACATCGCCTATGCGGTGGCCTACCTGGCCTCCGAGGAGGCCGGCTACGTGACCGGGCAGACCTTGAGCGTCAACGGCGGTCGCTATCTGTTTTGACAGGCGCGGGAAGATGGCGCTGGTCGGCCCGGTAGAAGCGGCCGCCGACCAGCGCCGGCCACGCGCGGGGGACGGGTCGCGGCGGTTGCCGCGGCGCGTCGCTTGGTGAACACAAGAGGCTGCACCCATGGCTATGAGCACATCGGCGCGGGAGGAATGGCGGCTGGGCTGGAAACTGGTCCTGGCCGCGATGCTGGGCTTCTCGTTCCAATCGGTGATGATGGCGGCGATCGGATTGTTCATCGGGCCGCTGACGCAGGCGTTCGCCTGGACCCGTGTGCAGGCCTCCATGGGCATCTCGATGGCGTCGGTGGCGGTGGCGGTGCTGTCGCCGTTCTTCGGCGCGCTGATCGATCGCTGGGGCGCGCGCCGCATCGCGCTGCCCGGCCTGGCGCTGGCGTCGCTTTCGTTTGCCAGCTTCAGCCTCGCCAATGGATCGATGAGCCAGTGGCTGGCGCTGTGGGCGGTGTTCACCGTCGCCATGCTCGCCACCAAGTCGACGGTCTGGGCGGCCGCGGTATCCGGCGTGTTCAAGAGCGCGCTCGGGCTGGCGCTGGGCATCACCATGGCGGGCGCGGCGGTCGCGCAGATCGTCACGCCCTTGATCACCAATGCGCTGATCGAGAGCTATGGGTGGCGCGTGGCGTTCGCGGCCGTGGGACTGGCCTGGGGCAGCATCGCCTTCGTCGCGGTCGCGCTGTTCCTGTTCGACGCGCGCGACCGGCGGGTCCGGGCCGGCATCGGCGATGCCGAGCATGCCGCCGCCCGCCTGAGCCTGCCGGGGCTCAGCCTCGGCGAGGCCTGGCGGGACTCCTCGCTGTGGAAGATCGCGATCTCCACCACGTTGATCATGATGGTGACGATCGCGCTGCTGGTCCACCAGTTCCCGTTGATGACCGAGGCCGGCATAGCGCGTGACCATGCCGCGGTCCTGGCTTCGCTTGCGGGCGCCATGGGCATCGTGGGCAACCTGCTGACCGGCTGGTTCATCGACCGGTGGCGGGCGAAGTGGGTGGGCGGCATCACCCTGGCGGTTTCGTCGCTGACCTTCCTGCTGTTGCTGGAGTCGGTCCGCACGCCGGTCTTCATCGCGCTGGCCATGGTCATCAACGGCTACGCGATGGGCACCAAGCTCCAGGTGTGCAGCTACCTGACCGCCCGCCACGCGGGCACCCGGAACTTCGGGGCGATCTTCGGCTTCATGGCCAGCGGCATCTCGCTGGGCGCGGGCGTCGGCCCGCTGATCGCCGGCATGCTGTACGACGCCTATGGCGACTACACGCCGCTGCTGCTGCTGGGCCTGGTGGTCACGCTGTTCAGCGCCGGCCTGATCCTCAGCCTGGGCCGCTATCCGGAGTGGGGAACCACGCAGCAGCCGGCCAGCCCGGCGGGACTGCGGGCCGCATGATCCCGGTTGCGGTCTGGAATGGTCTCGGAACCGGAACGCGCTCGGGCGCCGGCGTTCCCTCGTGCCGGTACGGCCTGACGCGCGATCTTCGTGCATGCGGAGAGATGCCTGCAACGGCCCGTTCCGGGCACCGGGACAGCCTGCGATTCGCGTGTACGAAAGGAGGAATTCCACATGTCCTATGATCTCGTCGTCATCGGCTCCGGCCCGGGCGGCTACGTCTGTGCCATCAAGGCCGCGCAGCTCGGCCTGAAGGTCGCCGTGGTGGAAAAGCGCGCGACCTACGGCGGCACCTGCCTGAACATCGGTTGCATCCCGTCGAAGGCGCTGCTGCACGCTTCCGAACTGTACGCGGTGGCCCGGCATGGCCTCGACGGGCTGGGCGTCGAACTGGCGGCGCCCACGCTGAACCTGGCGAAGATGATGGCGCACAAGGACGCCACGGTGAAAGCGAACGTCGATGGCATCGCGTTCCTGTTCAAGAAGAACAAGATCGACGCCATCACCGGCACCGGCCGGCTGGCGGGGCCGGGCAAGGTGTCGGTCGGCACCGGGAGCGGCGAGGAGAAGGTGCTGGAGACCAAGGCGGTGGTCATCGCCACCGGCTCGGAGGTCGCCGGCATCCCCGGCGTGGACGTCGAGATCGACGAGCAGGTGATCGTGTCCTCGACCAGCGCGCTGGCGCTGGACAAGGTGCCAGCGCGCATGGTCGTGGTCGGCGGTGGCGTCATCGGCCTGGAGCTGGGTTCGGTGTGGGCGCGCTTGGGCGCCAAGGTCACGGTGGTCGAGTATCTCGATGGCGTGCTCGGCGGCATGGACGGTGAGGTCGCCGGGCAGTTCCAGCGCATGCTCGCCGAGCAGGGCCTGGAGTTCCGGCTGGGCGCGAAGGTGACCGGCATCGCGAAGTCGAGGCAGGGCGCCAAGGTCAGCTTCGAGCCTGCCGGCGGCGGCGGCGCCGAGACGATCGCGGCCGACGTCGTCCTGGTCGCGACCGGGCGCAGGCCCTATACCGCCGGGCTGGGCCTGGAGGAGGCCGGGGTCGCGCTGGATCGTCAGGGCCGCATCGAGGTCGACCAGCGCTTCCAGACCAGCCTCGCCGACGTGTACGCGCTTGGCGACGTGGTGCGCGGCCCGATGCTGGCGCACAAGGCCGAGGAGGAGGGCGTCGCCGTCGCCGAGATCCTGGCCGGGCAGGCCGGCCATGTGAACTACGACCTCGTGCCGAGCGTGGTCTACACCCAGCCGGAAGTGGCCTCGATCGGCAGGACCGAGGAGCAGTTGAAGGCCGCGGGCGTGGCCTACAGGGCCGGCCGGTTTCCGTTCGCCGCCAACGGCCGCGCGCGCGCCATGCTGGCCACGCAAGGCTTCGTCAAGGTCCTCGCCGACAAGGAGACCGACCGGGTGCTCGGCGTGCACATCCTCGGCTCTGGCGCCGGCGAGATGATCCACGAGGCCGGCGTGCTGATGGCGTTCGGCGGCTCCTCGGAAGACCTCGGGCGGATCTGCCACGCCCATCCGACCCTGTCCGAGGCGGTGAAGGAGGCGGCCCTGGCGACCTGCTTCAAACCCATCCACATGTGATCCGTCGCCGGCCATGCGTGAACGCGGGTCGGGTTCGGCTGCGAGGAATCCGATGAGATGCGAGCTTGGAACCCGGCGTGGCTGGGGCTTGTCCGATATGCACCGAAGGTATCGGGTGCGTCAGCGAAGTCCTGGTTGACAAAGGCCTGTGTAAAAAATGAATATTGAATCATATTTCATTAAAGCGGATTGCCGGGTCCCCCGGCGCAGCAAAAGGCAGTCTCACGATGGGCGGAAACACGATGCGAACTGACCAGTTGCAGGACATCTACCGGACGATGCTGCTGATCCGGCGCGCGGAGGAAACGCTCCAGAAGCTGTTCCTGGACGGCAAGGTCCCGGGGTTCCTGCACCTGTCGATCGGGCAGGAAGCCGTGGCCGCGGCGGTATCCAGCTGCCTGGGGCCCAAGGACACCGTGTCGTCGAACCATCGCGGCCATGGCCACACCCTGGCCAAGGGCGTGGCGCTGGAGGGCTTCTTCGCCGAGATCCTCGGCAAGGCGACCGGGCTGTGCAAGGGGCGTGGCGGCTCGATGCACGTGGCCGACCTGAAGATCGGCATGCTCGGCGCGAACGGCATCGTCGGCGCGGGGCTGCCGATCACCACTGGCAGCGCGCTGGCGCTGAAGTTGCAGGGCCAAGGGCATGTCGCGGTGGTCTACTTCGGTGACGGCGCGCTGGCCGAAGGCGTCGTCCATGAGTGCTTCAACATCGCCCGGCTGTGGGCGCTGCCGGTGCTGTTCGTCTGCGAGAACAATGGCTGGTCCGAGTTCAGCCCGACCGACCGGCAGCTGGCGACCGATCTGCGCAAGCTGGCCACCGCCTACGACATCGCCTATACCGAGGTGGACGGCAACGACGCCCGCGCGGTGCGCGTGGCCGCCGAGGCGGCGATCCAGGCGATGCGAGCCGAGGCGCACCCGGCGGTCGTGGAGTGCCGCACTACCCGCGTCCGCGGGCATTTCGAGGGTGACAAGCAGGACTACCGCCCTGCCGACGAAGCGGCGGCGATGGCCGCGCGCGACCCGTTGCTGATCGGCCGGCGGCAGCTGGAGGAGGCGGGCGTGGCCGCGGACTGGTTCGCGCAGCTCGCGCGGTCCATCGAGGCCGAGATCGAGGCGGCGCTGGCCGCCGCGCTGGCGGCGCCCGATCCGGAGCCCGGCGACGTGCTGGCCGATGTCTATACCGTTGCCGGAGCTTCCCATGACTGAGGTCCGTTTCCTGAAGGCCGTCAACCAGGCCCTCCACGATGCGATGCGCGACGATCCGACGGTGATCATGATCGGCGAGGACATCGCCGCGGCCGGCGGCTCGTTCAAGGCGACCAAGGGCCTGCTCGAGACCTACGGTCCGTCGCGCGTCTACGACGCGCCGATCGCCGAGGCGACGATCGCCGGCATCGCGGTGGGCGCGGCGCTGACCGGGGCGCGGCCGGTCGCCGAGATCATGTTCATGGACTTCGTCACGCTGACGATGGACATGCTGGTGAACCAGGCGGCGAAGGCGCGCTCGATGTTCGGTGGGCAGGGCTCGGTGCCGATGGTGCTGCGCACGCCGCACGGCGGTGGCCTGTCGGCGGGACCGCAGCACTCGCAGTGCCTGGAGGCGTGGTTCGCGCACATCCCGGGGTTGAAGGTGGTGGTGCCGGCCACGCCGGCCGATGCCTATGGCCTGCTGCGCGCCGCCATCGAGGACCCCGATCCGGTGATCGTGGTCGAGAACAAGGCGCTGTACGCGATCAAGGGCGATCTGCCGGAGGTGCCGGAGCGGGTCGCGATCGGCAAGGGCCGGATCGCCCGGGCGGGCCGGGACGCCACGGTGGTCGCCTACGGCGCCACGGTCGCGATGGCGCTCGAGGCGGCGCAGCAGCTGGCCGGCGAAGGACTGGAGATCGAGGTCGTGGACCTGCGCTCGATCCAGCCCTGGGACGAGGCGCTGGTGCTGGAAAGCCTGGGGCGTACCCACCGCCTGGTGGTCGCGCACGAGGCGGTCGAGGCCTTCGGGGTCGGCGCCGAGATCGTCGCGCGCATGGCTGACGTCGGCTTCGACGAGCTGGACGCGCCGATCGTCCGGGTCGCCGCCCCGTTCGCGCCGGTGCCGTTCAGCCCGGTGCTCGAGAAGCACTACCGCCCCACCGGCCAGGACATCGTCGCGGCGCTGCGCCGCGTCTGCGCATGAACAGGAGAACATCATGACCACTTCACCGATCAGGCTCGATGTGGACGGCCCCGTCGCGACCTTGACGATCAACCGGCCCGAAACCCTCAACGCCCTCAATACCGAGGTCATCGCCGCTTTCAACGAAGCGCTGGACCGGATCGAGTCCGACCGCGCGATCCGGGCGGTGATCTTCACCGGCGAAGGTCGCGCCTTCATCGCCGGCGGCGACATCGCCGATCTGAACTCACGGCAGGGGCTGGCCCACTACGAGCAGTTCGCCGAGGACATCCACCGTCTGTTCCGGCGCATCGAGGTGCTCGACAAGCCCACCGTCGGCGCGATCAACGGCTTCGCGCTCGGCGGCGGCACCGAGCTGCTGTTGACGCTGGACATCCGCCTGGTGTCCGACAAGGCCAAGCTGGGCCTGCCGGAGATCAACCTCGGCCTGTTCCCGGGCGCGGGCGGAAGCCAGCGCATCATCCGCCAGATCCCGTCGTGCCGCGCGCGCGAGCTGATGTACCTGGGCGACATGATCAGCGCAGAGGAAGCGGTGCGGATCGGCCTGGCCAACCGCGTCGTGCCGCACGAATCGCTGCTGGACGAGGCGCGCGCGCTGGCCGGGCGCCTGGCGGAGAAATCCCCGCTGGTGCTCAAGCTGCTCAAGCGCGCCCTGGTCGACGGCGCGGACATGCCGCTGTCGGCCGCGCTGCGTCACGAGCAGGCGGTGATCGGGCTGGTGCTGGACAGCCGCGACGCGCATGAAGGCTGCGCAGCCTTCCTCGAGAAGCGTCCGGCGCGCTTCGCAGGGGAGTAGGGACCATGAGCGAGCTGCCGATGCCGAAGTTCGGTCTGACCATGACCGAAGGCCAGATCCTCGAATGGCGGAAGACGCCGGGCGAGCGCTTCGCCAAGGGCGAGATCCTGTTCGTCGTGGAGACCGAGAAGGTCGCCAACGAGGTCGAGGCGGAAGCCGACGGCGAGCTGCTGGAGATCCTGGCCGGCGAGGAACAGACGGTCGCGGTCGGCCTGCCCATCGCCCACGTGGCCTACGACGGCGCCGCGGGGCCGGCAGGGGGCGCGCCTGCCGCCGCGGACGCGGAGGCACCGCCGAAGG
>JASGDF010000084.1:0-85652 GCA_047607345.1 Pseudomonas sp.
CTTCAGTCGCGATGGGGCTTTGCCGGCAAAGCCCCATCGCGACTGAAGTCGCTCCTACGAACATCCCCTCGCGCCTATACACAAACTGTCAACAATCAGGTATAAGCTGTCTTCCCGATGGAGACAGACACTACCTCGCGTGATCTGATCGACACCGGAGCCTGCGCAGCGCCGGTACTTTCCGCCTCTGCGGCATTTTCCCCATCCCCCCGTCTGGTCGGCTCGATGCGATTCCTGTCGCTGGATGCCCACGGCCGGGTGCTGGACTGGATCAACTGGCAGGCCGCCGCCTGCCTGTACGCCCGCGACGCGGTGTCCTGGACACTCGGCGAACCCTGCCTGCAGATCCACGGCGGCATCTCGCGTGCCACCGGCGAGCGCAGCGTCCTCGACCTGCATCCCATCATCGCCGCGCGCGGCCATGCGCATGCGCGCGCGCTCGATCCCACGCCCTCGCTGACCAACACCGCACTGTTCGCCCGCGACTCGCAGCTGTGCCTGTACTGCGGCCAGCAGTTCAGCCGACCGCACCTGACCCGCGACCATGTGATGCCACTCTCCAAGGGCGGCAAGGACACCTGGGAGAACGTGGTCACGGCCTGCTTCCACTGCAACTCGCGCAAGGCCAACCGCACCCCACAGCAGGCCAGCATGCCGCTGCTGGCGGTCCCCTACCGGCCGAGCTGGATCGAACACCTGATCCTTTCCAATCGCAATATCCTGGCCGACCAGATGGCGTTCCTGAAGGCGCAGCTGCCACGTAAGGCGCTTCGGCGGATCGCCTGATCCCGGCCGGCCCGGCGTCGGCATGCAATCCGGGATCCCCCCATCTCTCGCCCTCCGGCCGGCCACGTCTCGCGACGCCTCCACGGCGGCCGCGCCATCACTCCACGCTGACGCCTGAACCGGCTTGCTTGCCCCACCCCGACCGCGGGGGCGAAAATGCTGCTTCAGCTGAAAGCCAAGACGATGATCGATCCCACCCGTTACCCACGCCTGACGCACATCCAGACCCCCGACGATCTGCGCAGGTTCGACGAGGCCGAGCTTCCGGCCATCGCCGACGAACTGCGCGCTTACCTGATCGAGTCGGTCGGGCGCAGCGGCGGCCATTTCGCCGCGGGACTGGGGGTGATCGAGTTGACCGTCGCCCTGCACTACCTCTACCAGACCCCGGTCGACCAGCTGGTGTGGGACGTGGGCCACCAGACCTATCCGCACAAGATCCTCACCGGGCGCCGCGACAGCATCCACACGGTCAAGCAGAAGGACGGCGTGGCGCCGTTCCCGAAGCGCGAGGAAAGCGAATACGACACCTTCGGCGTCGGTCACTCCTCGACCTCGATCTCGGCCGCACTCGGCATGGCGATCGCCGCGCAGCAGCGCGGCGACGAGCGCAAGGTGGTGGCGGTGATCGGCGACGGCGCGATGACCGCCGGCATGGTCTACGAGGCGCTCAACCACGCCGGCGGCATGGACCCGGAGCCGAACCTGCTGGTGATCCTCAACGACAACCGCATGTCGATCTCCGAGGCGGTCGGCGGCCTGACCAAGATGCTCGGCCGCATCAGCGGCAGCCGCACCCTCAACGCGATCCGCGAGGGCGGCAAGAAGATCCTCGGCGACAAGAAGAACAACGCGACCGCGCGCTTCGTCAAGCGCTGGGAAGAACACTGGAAGGGCATGTTCGTGCCGTCCACGCTGTTCGAGGAGATGGGCTTCCACTACACCGGCCCGATCGACGGCCACGACCTGCCCACGCTGTTGTCCACGCTGAAGACGCTCAAGAGCCTCAAAGGCCCCAAGCTGCTGCATGTGATCACCACCAAGGGCAAGGGCTACGAACTGGCCGAGGGCGACCAGATCGGCTACCACGCGGTCGGTCCGTTCGATCCGGAGAAGGGCCTGATCGCCAAGGCCGGCGCGAAAAAGCCGACCTACACCGATGTCTTCGGCGATTGGTTGTGCGATGCGGCCCGGGCCGAACCGCGCCTGCTGGGCATCACCCCGGCGATGCGCGAGGGCTCGGGGCTGGTGCGCTTCAGCAAGGAATACCCACAGCGCTACTTCGACGTGGCGATCGCCGAGCAGCACGCGGTGACGCTGGCGGCCGGCATGGCCACCCAGGGCGCCAAGCCGGTCGTGGCGATCTACTCGACCTTCCTGCAGCGTGGCTATGACCAGCTGGTGCACGACGTGGCGATCCAGAAGCTGGACGTGCTGTTCGCGATCGACCGCGGCGGCGTGGTCGGCCCGGACGGCGCCACCCATGCCGGCAACCTCGACCTGAGTTTCCTGCGCTGCGTGCCGAACATGCTGGTGATGGCCCCGGCCGACGAGGCCGAGTGCCGGCAGCTGCTCAGCACCGGTCTGGAGTACCCGGGCCCGGCGGCGGTGCGCTACCCACGCGGCACCGGTCCGGGGATCGCCGCCGGCAACGACCTGTCGACGCTGCCGATCGGCAAGGCGCAGCTGCGCGCCACCGGTGCGCGGGTCGCGCTGCTGGCGTTCGGCGCGACCGTCGCCGCCGCCGAGCAGGTGGGCCGCGAGCTAGGCCTGACCGTGGTCAACATGCGCTTCGTCAAGCCGCTCGACCGCGCGCTGGTGCTGGAACTGGCCGGAACCCACGAAGGCTTCGTCACCATCGAGGACAATGTGGTCGCCGGCGGCGCCGGTTCGGGCGTGGCCGAGCTGCTCAACGCCGAGGGCGCCGTCCTGCCGATGCTGCACCTGGGCCTGCCGGACAGTTTCCAGCACCATGCCAGCCGCGAGGACCTGCTGGCCGAGTCCGGCATCGACGCCGCCGGCATCCGTGCGGCGGTACTCAAACGCTGGCCATCGCTCACGGTCGCCAGTGGACCGCTCAGCGCGGCCGGCTGAGTTTCACTCGCCCCCGGCTCGCAGTGAATCGGGCTCCACAGCCCGTCTCCGCACATACCGGCCGGCCGTCCACGGCCCCGCAGCGACCACATGTATCCGCGGCACCAGCGCCTCGCTCTCAGCCGAACCAGACGCCCGCATCGCGCAACGGTCCAGCCAATGGATCGTCGCCCTCCATCAAACGAAACCCCTCCCAGACAAACCCTGGCGAGACGGTACAGCTAACCAGCACGAAGCCGTCCAGCGGGCGCGCCGCCTGCCACACACCCGCCGGCACCACCCGCGTTGGCTCCACGCCGGCCGCATCAGGCCCCAGCAAGTCCCGCCGCAGCACGCCATCGCGCTCATCGAAGGTCAGCAGTTCCAGTATCCCGCCCTGCTGCCAATGCCAGCACTCGTCGCCATCCACCCGGTGCCAACGGCTGGCCTCACTCGGGGCGAGCAGGAACCGTATCGCGGTGACTACCGGACGCCCATCGCGGCTCGTTGCCGACGCATAGATCCGACGGTAGTGCCCGCCTTCGGGATGTGGCTGCAAGCCAAGGGATTGGACGAGTTCGGGAACGGAGCACGGCATGGGGTGATTTTCACCCGGGCCAGGCATCCAGCGCCATGCCCGCTCCATGTCCACCACAGATCAGTAGGCGTTCTTCTGCCCGAACACGCGAATCGCGGTCAGCACCACGATGCGGGTATCCAGCCATAGCGACCAACGGCGGATGTAGTCCAGATCGTACTGGATACGCTTTTTCATCGTGCGCAGGTCGGGGGTCTCACCGCGAAAACCGTTCACCTGCGCCCAGCCGGTGATGCCCGGCTTGACATAATGGCGCTGCATGTAGCGGTTGATCAGCTTCTCGTAGTAGGTGTTGTGCTGGGCCGCATGCGGACGCGGTCCGACGATCGACATGCTGCCATCCAACACGTTGAACAGCTGCGGCAACTCGTCCAGGCTGGTACGACGCAGGAACGCGCCAAACGGCGTCACCCGGGTGTCGTTCTTGGTCGCCTGGCGAAGCTCCGAGCCATGGGCGTCGTCATGCACCCGCATCGAGCGGAACTTCATCATGTAGAACTCGCGCCCGCCCAGGCCGTTGCGCTTCTGCCGGAAGAATACAGGGCCGGGCGAACTCAACTTGACACCGAACGCGATCACCAGCATCAGCGGCCACAACATTGCCAGGGCGGCCAGCGCCAGGATCTTGTCCTGCAACGCCTTGGCCACGATGAAGTAGCTGTCACGGTCGAGCGCGCCCTGTCGCAGGCTGATCACCGGCACGTTGCCGATCTGCTCGCCGGACTGGTTGAGCAGACCGAAGTCGAACAGATCGGGCACCAGCTTCACATGCAAAGGATGGCGATCGAGCTGCTGCAGCAGTGCCTTGATCTGCGCCCGCTCGCTCAACGGCAGCGCAATCCAGACCTGATCGACGGCGTTGTGCTTGAGATATTCGGCGAGCGCCTCCGGCTCGCCCAGGCACGGCAACGCCTGCCAGTGCTCGGACACCGCAAGATCGTACGGCGTGCGGAAGTATCCGACCACGTTCATGCCGACCCAGCTGTTGCGGCTGAGATAGTGGTGGATCTTCATCACCGGATGGCGCAGCCCCACCACCACCACACGCTGCACGTCCATGCCCTGGCTGCGCAGGCGGTTGAGTACGCCGCGCATCAGCGTGCGCGCGGCCACCAGCGCCGCCAACCCGCCGACGAACCACAGGCCAATCCAGGCGCGCGCCACCGGCTGCCCGAACTGGACGATCAGCGCATGCACCGAGAACAGCGCAAACACGCCCCCGAAAGCGGCCCCGAGCACCAGCAGCTCGCGCGTCAGCCCTCGCCCCCGCCAGCTTCGGTACAGCGGGAAGATCGCAAAACAGATCACCGAATACAGCAACGTGGTGCCAATCGCGACCCGGTACGGTGCGGCCGGCACCCAAACACCGAACAACAAGCGATACGCGACCAGGCCAGAGACAACCACAGTGGTCAGGTCGAACACCCGCAGCATCAGGTCCGCGATCGCCGAATACCTGGACAGCGCGCGCGGCGCGGTTGTCGTATAGGTGGCGCTGCCAAGGTCCGCCAGAAGCATTGGAATATCCTCAGGTTACGGCGCGCCGCATCGAAAGGATGTGCACGACCGCTGTATGTCCGACTCCACCGGGCAACTGCCCGGCGCACCGTTCTTGTGGTCACTAAATTCTTTGCACACTGAAACCAGAACCGTGACCGAACTGCCCGCTCTAAGGTCTTGCATGCAACGCTTCGAAAACGAAGACCAGCGTCCTGCGGCGACATCGAATCGACGCGTCACCAGAAAGAATCAATGTTGCGTTGCACTATGGCACAACGCGTGGCGCCTGCCGAGCACTAAACGCCAATTCCTTGACAAAATCGACCTATTTACAGGCTCGACTTCGGGCTCGTTCATATGTCATGCACATTTTTTTGACGCACCATTGACAAATCCCAACCAGCCAAGCGGTAGCATCTACCGAATAGCTCCCGGAAACGCAGCAGCTGCGCGGGCCTCATGAATTACGATTCGTAGCCTAGGCCCAAATCTAGGCCCAACCGTGGGCGACGCTCTCCCCTGCTGCTGGGCGTGGCAGTTGCCCAGGCCGGCGACCATGGGTAGCCTCTCCACCATAGCCCCGCGCTTCCGGGACTCCCGCCGGTGATTAGAGCCGGCTTGGGCCCGGAAGCGCGGGGCTTTTTCATGCTGCACCTTGCCCCCGGATGCGGCGGCCGCGACACTGGCGCCGGAGCCCGGTGAACCTCGGCGGTCCAACTCGCCCTCCGGCGTGCGGCCCCGATCCATGGCGCCGGGCTCCCCTCCTCCCTTTCGCCTTCCGGCCCCGCCTGCTGCGGCAACCCCACGCCGCCGGTCATCGCTGCAACGCGCGCAGGCCGATGCAGGCGGCCGCCGAGCATCAGGGCTCCTCCCGGAAGTAGGGCGGACCACCAGCGCGCGCCGCATCCTCCCGTGCCCAGCGCACCACCGGCGGCTCATGCGGCCGGGCAATGGGCTTGCCGGCCTTCCGGCGGAAACACCAGGGGCATGCCTTCACCACCACCGGGCAGCCGGCCCACAGCAGGACCGGGCCGCAGGCTTCGCAGGTGCAGGCCACCGGCGCGCCCCAGGCCGGCGGCGTCTCCCCTCGGTCAAGGAATCGGCGGCCAGCGTCCAGGCTCTCCAGGTAGGCGCGCAGCGCGCGCGCAGGCTGACCAGCACAGGCCAGCACGTCCGCATCGCTCAGGGCATGCACCAGGTCTACCGGCAGCAGCTCGTCGGCGGCCAGGGCCAGCAGGTGGGTGCGGATGGCGGCAGGCGACAGTTCCCGCAGCAGGTCATCCCGGCTGGCGGCGATGCGCTCGCGTATGTCGGCGGTCAGTGCGCCAGGGGGAGCGGACAAGCGTAGCCGCCCATCCGTCACCGTGGCGACGATGCCCGCGTGGGTCAGTTCGGACAGGGTGATGGTGCTCATAGCACCCATGTCTCCATGCCGTCGCCCACGCCTTGGTCGCTGCCACCCGCCCCGAAGGTGCTCAAGGTGCTCACCTGAGCGCCTTGCAAGGTGCTCAAGGTGCTCAAGCTATTTTGTTGAGCACCTTCGTGAGCGCCTTGAGCATCTTCTGCCGGAGCGACCCCCGAAGGTGCGCAGCCCTCGCCGAAGATGCTCACCCCAAAAGCTTGAGCGTCTTGAGCGCCTTGAGCATCTTCCGCGGTGAACGCCCCCGCCGGCAGCTCCCAGCGCCAGCCGCCGTCCCTGCCGTTCTTCCGGGCCGTCACGCCGATGTCGTCCTTGGCCCGGCGCAGGGTCGCCCAGGAATAGCCGGCCGCGTTGCCTTCATCCTTGATCGTGGTGCTTTCCAGCGCGCCATGCGATTGGGTCAGGATGCTGCGCAGCCACTCAGTGGCCGCATTGCGGGATGGGCTGGCGGGGGCTTCCTGCTGCTCGGCGTCGGCCAGTAACTCCCGCGCCGATCCCTCCAGGGCTACGCCCCACAGCACTGACGATGCCTCCACGCCGGGGAAGTCGCGGAGCGCCCCCTGCTGCAGGTCGTACACGTAGCCGCCGCCATCCGGGCCGATGTTGGACTTGGCGCGAGCCAGGAACCGCTTGCTGGCCTCGCCGTCCTTCTCCTCAGCCCTCGCCGTCACCATGACCAGACGGGCCAGCGCACCGAACGCCAGCGAGCCCGTGATGCGTTCTACCGGCTCACGGCCGGCCGTGCCCTTGGTGAAGTGGGTGATACCCAGCAGCGCGCAGCGGTGACGCTGGGCCAGGTCCACCAGCGGCTGCAGCCCGCGCCGCACCTCAGCGTTCTTGTGCGAGTCGCCCGCTACGGCAGAAACGATGGGATCGATCACCAGCAACCGCACGTCACCGATGGCGTCCAGCCGGGTCAGTAGCGCATCGCTATCCGTCGCCGGGTCGAACGCCCGTCGCTCGCCATCCTCGCGTACCCCCTGCACGAAGTAGACGCGCGCCATGTCCGCGCCCATGGCGCGCAGGCGAGGAACCAATGTGTCAGCAGGGTCATCCTCGCCAGACCAGATCACCACGGCCCCCGGCTCGGCGCGCGTGCCATCCGGCCAGCGGCCACCGATGGTCAAGGTTGCGGCCAATGCCATGGCGATGGTCGTCTTGCCCGTGCCCGGCTGACCACCCAAGATCGCCAGCTTCCCGGCGGGCAGCCAACCATCCCACAGCCAGTCCACGGCCTCCGGCGTCAGCGTGTCGCCGCGCACCAGCTCGACGCGGGGCATGTGACTGACCTCCTCGCGCACTGCATCCTGCCCGGCCTGCACCAGCGGCAAGGCGTTCACCGCGACCGCATCTGCCTCCGGGTGGGCGGCCAGCCAGTCCACGCAGTCGCCCTTAGGGGGCAGGTCCAGGGTGTCCACGTCGATCACCTCCACCGCGCAGTCCAGCGCGCGCAGACGCTCGGCCACGGCATCGGCGTACTTCGCCCCCGCCTCGTCGTTGTCGGGCCACAGGCGCACGCGGCGACCGCGCAGCGGGGTCCAGTCCGCGCCGCCGGCGCTGGCGCTGGCGCTGGCGCTGCTGCCGCTTGTCGTCGCCAGTACGCCCAGCCTCACCAGACGGTCAACACAGCCCTCGCCCTCGACCACGTAGGCGATGGCATCCGGGGTGGCGGCCAGCAGCGTGGGCAGCCTGTACAGCAGCTTGCCCTCGGCCGGGGCTGGCGGCTCGCTGGCAACGTAGGCCGCGCCACTCCAGTGGAATGGACGGATCGCCTTCCGGCCATCAGGGTGCTTGCAGCGCGCGCGCCAAAACACCGGGTTGCCCTCGGCGTCGCGGTACTCGTGCAGGGCGACCGGCTCGTAGCCATCGCTCAGGAAGCGGCCCAGGATGCGGCGTGCGGCCTCCTGCAGGGTCTCCACGGGAACGGCGCTCATGCCTGCCTCCCGATCAGCTCGGCCACGGCTTCCTTGAAGGGCTTGCCGGTCGTGCGTATGTGGAAGCCCACCAGGTCGCCATGCCCGCACCCGGCGAAGCATCGCCAGCCGCCAGTACCCAGGTTCACGGACATGCTCGTGTCGTGGTCCTCATGGAAGGGGCACAGCTCCTGCGCCCAGCCGTTGCCGTTGGGCTTGCCCAGCTTCGCCACGCGCGCGCTGTAGTAGCCGGCGGGCTCCGGCAGGCGGTTGCGCCAGTCGGCAGGCAGGCGGGGACCTTCCCCAGCGCGCGCCGCCGCGCCGGCCTGATGCTTGCGGTAGGATTGCCGCGAGCCCCCATGCTCATGCTTCATCCCGAACCCCGGCCCGCCTGCCGGGGTTCGTTCTTTCCGGCCGGCGCTCATGCGACGACCTCCGGCTTCCTGCCCGTGAGGCCATGCACAAGGGCCTGCGCGGTCGCCAGCGGCACGTTCCGAATCACGCGCTCCAGGCGAGCCCGCGCGTTCTTCTCGTCCCTCTGCGCGCACCTGAGCGCCACACCGGCCGGGGATGCGCCCACCTCCTCGAACATGCAAAGTGCCAGCGGGTCGTCTGCCTTGATGCGGTCGCGGATGCCGTGGGCCGCCTTCCAGTCGGTCAGGGCGGCGCGCCACTCGGCCTCGGCCTCCCTTCGAACCTTGGCCGCGTCGTGCGCATCCGCAGCGCGCGCGCCGATGCGGACCAGCGTCAGCAGCATCGTCACCGCTTCGTCGGCACTGGTGACGCTGCTGCGGGTGCTGGGGGCGCTCATGCTGCACCTCCAGCGATGAACGCCTCCAGGTCGGCGCGGCGGTAGCGCACAGCGCGCTTGCCCACCTTCACATAGCGCGGCCCGGTGCGCAGCGCACGCCAGTTCCGCAGCGTTGCGACCTTCATCGCCAGCAGCGCCGCAGCTTCCTTTTCGTCCAGCAGATCGCCCGGTGCGGGCAGGGTGTTGCTAGTCACTGAGTTGCCTCGGCAATAGCCCGCGTGGAGTGCGGGATTGCTTCGGTAAGTTACGCACGGCGTCGAGCGCGGGAAGCGCCATGCCGGCATAGTCCATGGACTGTGCCGGCATGGTCCATGCTCACGCTACGGGCTCTTGGGGATGCCTTTCAGATGATTGCGCGCGGTCTCAAATGTGAAGCCATGCTTTTCCGCCAGCGCCTCGGCGGCCGCCTTCTTCGACTTGAAGTCTCCGGCCTGGTACTCGGCGATCAGTGCATCGCGGCAGGCGCGCACCTTGGCATGCAGGGTGTCCGTGCCTCGGCGGGAAAAGTCGGCCGCCGTGCGCGGCCCGCTGGGACTTACAGCAGCTGGCGCGGGCATCAACCCCTCGATCACCCTGAGCGCCTCGGCGGCAATCCTCACGCTCGCCACCTCCCACGTCGCCTCCTCATACGGCACCAGCTCGGCAGCCTCAACAACAGCCAGCGCGCGGGCCACGTCAGGCTGCGCCAGTGCCTCCCTCAGCCACTCGGGGGCATGGTCGCGGCGTGCTTCGTCGCGCATCACCCACTCCAACGCCTGCGCAGGGGAACAGGGGAGTTCCAGCATCGCCGGCCGGATCCTCTCCCGCACGTAGGTGGCGATTTCAGGGGTGTCCATCCCCCACATGTTCCGCATCTCCTGCACGAATGCGTCCTCGTCCTCGGCTTCGCCCGTGGACTCGTTCGCCCGCCTGACACCGCTCTCGGTGATGACGTAATCCTCGCCACGGTTGATGGTTCCGCCGCAGACCTGCACGGACCTGAGCAACTCGCGGAACAGCTCCGGGAACAGCAGGTGGTCGATAACCCGCTGGGTTTGCCACTGGGTTTCCACTGCGCGCCCTCACGCCCCTGATAGGAACCGCACCAGGCCGGCAGGGTGTCCGGCTTTTCGCCCCGTCGGGCTAGGTGCGGCGTTGAACGTTGATCCCGGAAAAACCCTAACAATCCTTAACAATTTGCGCTCGCTCCACGGTCCAGGAGCGCTGCCACCAGGTCAAGGCACGTCCGGAATCTCCTGGGCGCACTCCAGCCACAGCAGGGCCTCGGCGTAGCGCATTGCATCGTCCATATCGGCAGCACCCGGCACCGGCACCAGGTCCGGCGGCAGGCTCTTGTCTAGCCGCCGGTACAGCTCGAACTCGCCCCGCACGCGCCGCACCTCGGCGATGGCGTGCAGTCCTTGGGCCAGCGCCCAGCGCAGATCGGGAAGGGCGGCAGCGGGCAGGCGGACGTATCCGGCGCTCATGCGCTGGGCTCCTGGAGCGCAGGCAGACCGGCGCGGTCGCGTGCGCTCCAGACCATGCGCAGGAACAGCGTGGCTCCGGCATGCAGGTCGCGGGTTATCTCATCGATCGACGCCGGATCAGGCATAGCTGCCGGCGAGCGGGTCGCGGCCCGCTGGCGCTCCCGATCCACACGCCGGCAGTGCAGCTCGCACGCCGGGACCAGGACCTTGGGGGGCCGGCCGCGCTTGCGCTTGGGGTTCGCCACAGGCTCGGCGGCGGCAGTAGGCAGGGCGATGACGTTGCTGGCGCTGGGCGCGGTGGGGGTGTCAGCGCTCATGCGTCTACCTCCGCGCGCAGGGCAGCGGCGATGACGTCCAGGTCGGCGGCCAGCTCGCCGCAGCCGCAGTCCTCTGCGCGTAGGGCGCGGGCAGCGGCGGCGATCAGGACAGGCCATATGGGCCGGGGGATGCGAATCGGGTTCATGGTGAGCTCCACTGGATAGCCTGGAGTCCGTCACCCCGAGACCAATCAGGGTGGCGGACGGTGCGGGTTGGTCTACCGGCCAGTGGACCGGCGGCCCGAAGGCCCCGCGCACCGCCCGCCATAGAGCTGGCAGGCACGCGCCCACCTGAAGCCGGGCATGAAAAAAGCGCCAAGCATCAGACGATGGGCGCTATCGCGCCACTGGATTCGGGAGACCAATCCCGGTTGCGGGGTTCACCGCAACAGCTTCAGCTTCCGCCCTCCGCGTGGCCTCGTCAAGTACCGCACGGTAACTCTGTGAATGCTGGGGGATGTTGCAGTGTATAAAACAGGCTACAATCCCTATATGTTCACGGTCCACACGACGGACGTTTTCGACGCATGGTTCAGTGGCTTGCGCGATGCCCGCGCGAAGGCGCGCATTGAAGCCCGCATCCGTCGTGCGGAACTGGGCAACCTCGGCGATGCGAAGTTCTTCGACGGAATCGGGGAAATGCGGATCGACTACGGTCCTGGCTACCGGCTGTACCTGCTGCAATCCGGACTTGCCGTGTACCTGCTGCTATGCGGCGGCGACAAGTCCACCCAGGATGACGACATCAAAACGGCGCAGCGGCTGGCGCGCGAACTGAGGAAGCAACCATGACCACCACCAAGACTCGGCGCTGGGATGTCGTCGAACACCTGAAGACCGAGGAAGATATTGCCCTGTACCTTGAGGCTTGCTTCGAGGAAGCGGGGGACGATGCGGCGTTCATCGCGGCGGCGCTCGGCGACGTGGCACGGGCGCGCGGCATGACTCAGCTCGCCAAGGCTACCGGCATGGGACGCGAGGGGCTGTACAAGGCGCTGTCCGGCGAGGGGAACCCAAGCTTCGGGACCATCCTAAAAGTCATGCACGCGCTTGGCCTCAAGCTGCAACCGCAGACCATCGCCCACGTCTGACCCGATGAGCCGCAGCCGCCGGAAAACGCCCGTGATGGGCATCACCACCGCCCACAGCGACAAGCCGTTCAAGGTGGCCGAGCATCAGCGCGAGCGCAGCGCCGTGCGGCGCGCGCTGGCGGTCACTAGCGACGATGCCAGCGTGCCGCCTGCACGCGCATTCGGGAGCTCGTGGAAATCTCCCAAGGATGGCAAGGCATGGTTTGGCGGGCTGCGCGACTGCGTGCGCTGGATGCGGAAGTAGCCCCCTCCTCGACGGCGGGTAGGCCGCTGGGAGGAATCGCAGAATCGCGGGAATCGCAGAGGGGCGGCCCGCTGGAACGAGCCCCGAAAGTCGCAGAGTCGCAGGAGTCGCAGAGGGAGCGCCCCGGAAATCAGCCTGCCTTGCTGCGCAGTGGGACAACGTTCGCCCCCATGCGCAGGCCGTCCAGATAGTCCGCCCACCCCTGCATCATCTTCCTGCGCTCGGCCAGGTGCGCCGTGCGGTTGTAGGCCCGGCCGTTCGCATCCTTCACCGCGTGCGCCAGCTGATGCTCGATGTAGTCGGGCCGGAAGCCCAGCACCTCGTCCAGCACGGTGCGCGCCAGCGCCCGGAAACCGTGGCCGGTCATCGTCTCCCCGTCGAATCCCATGTAGCGCAGCGCGGCGTTCACCGCCGCCTCGCTCATAGGCCGGCCCTTCCCGCGCGCGCTGGGGAACACGTACTCTCCTCGCCCGGTCAGCGGGTGCAGCTCCCGCAGGACTACCACCGCCTGCGTGGACAGGGGCACGATGTGCGGCTGCTTCGTCTTGCTGGCGATATAGCGCCACTCCGCCGCGTCCAGGTCGATATACGCCCAGCGGGCTTTCCGCAGCTCGCCAGGGCGAACGAACGTCAGCGGGGCCAGCTTCAAGGCCGCCTGCACCACCGGCGTTCCCTGGTAGCCGTGCAGCGCGCGCAGCAGCTCGGCCACCTTGCCCAGGTCGTCGCGCCCCTTCTGCGGGTCATAGACCGTGGCGAAGTTCCGGCCCTCCGGCTGCGCCAGCGCGCCCACCAAGTCGACGGCGGGGTTGTAGTTGGTCGGCACGCGCCCCGTAGCGGCGGCGTACTTGAACACCTGCCCGGCCAGCATCCGCGCCCGGTGCGCCGTCTCCACCGCCCCGCGTGCCTCCACCTTGCGCAGGGCCGCCAACAGCTCCGGGGAAGTCACCTCGGCAATGGGGCGCTCACCGATGTACGGGGCCAGGTCCTTGTCCAGCAGCCGGCGCTCCCGGACAGCAGAGCCGGCCACCAGCTCCTTGGCACGCTGGGCCAGCAGCTCGGCGGCCACGGCGGCAAAGGTGTTGGTGGCATGCTCCTTCGCCGCCGCCTGCTCGGCCCTCCGCTGCTCGCCAGGGTCGATCCCCTGGGCCAGCAGCGCACGGGCCTGCCTGACACGCTCGCGGGCATCGGCGAGCTTCACGGCCGGGTACTCACCCAGCGACAGCGTGTTGCGCGCCTTGGAGCCTGGGCGGTAGTACCGGAACCGCCACAGCTTGGATCCCGTCGGCATCACGTCCAGCATGAGGCCATGGCCGTCATACAGCGTGTACGGCTCGGCTTTCGCCTTGGCGTTCTGAACTCGGGACGGGGAAAGCGGCTCAATTCTTTTCGGCATGGCTGCGCTCCTTCTCGCGCTCATCCAGCAGCAGGAAAGCAACCGCGTCCGTCTGGCGACGGGTCAGCTGCAGCGTGTTTCCGCGCACGGTGACAGACAGCGCGCCATCGGCATCAAGCGCGATCGAGAACTGAACCCGCGCCTCGGCCACGGCTCGCAGCTGTGCCATCTCGGCCTGCTCGGCCTTCCGCTGCGCGCCAGGGTCAATGCCTTGGGCCAGCAGCGCGCGGGCTTCCTCGCGCCGTTCGCGGGCCTCGGCCAATGTCACAGCCGGATATGCCCCCATGCCCAAGGTGTTGCGCCTGCTGGTCACTGGGCGGCGGTAGCGGAGCCGCCACAACTTCGAACCGTTGGGCATCACCATTACCTCCAGCCCGTTGCCGTCCCTCAACGTGTAGGGCTTGCGGCCAGGCTTGGCGTTGGCGACCTCGGAAGGGGTCAGAGGCTTGATGAGCTTGGGCATGATTTTGGGCCGGAGCCGACATTGGGCGAGGCTCCTCGGCCCAAACATAGGCCTACCCTTGAGTGATTTCTAGTGGCCTTGCGGGGCCTCACCATGCCTCGGACAACAAAAAACCCCGCAGTTGCGGGGCTTTAGGTAACTTCCGGGATGTTCCGGTCAGTTTATTTGGTCGGGGTAGCCGGATTCGAACCGACGACCACCAGTCCCCCAGACTGGTGCGCTACCAGGCTGCGCTATACCCCGAGAGGTTCCCCGCCTTGCAGCGGGTTGGCGATTATAGCGGTTTTGTGAAGAATTTTCCTAGTCCAAGGAACGGCTTCAGCGGCGCAACAGCTGCAGCACTTCTTCCAGCTCCATCCGGACCTGACGGATGATCTGGTTGCTCAGCGCCGATTCCTGGCGCGCGCCCTCGCCCTCCAGCCGCAGGCGCGCACCGCCGATGGTATAGCCCTGCTCGTACAGCAGGCCACGGATCTGGCGGACCATCAACACGTCGTGACGCTGGTAGTAGCGGCGGTTGCCACGGCGCTTGACCGGCTCCAGGCTGGGGAACTCGGTCTCCCAGTAGCGCAGCACGTGCGGCTTGACGTCGCACAGTTCGCTGACCTCACCAATGGTGAAGTAGCGTTTGGCCGGAATCGGCGGAAGTTCGCGGTTACTGCCCGGATCCAGCATATGCCTCCACCCGCTCCTTCAGTTTCTGGCCTGGACGGAAGGTGACCACCGTCCGGGCGGAAATCGGAATTTCCTCGCCGGTCTTCGGATTGCGACCGGGCCTCTGGTTCTTGCGGCGCAGGTCGAAGTTGCCAAAGCCGGACAGCTTGACCTGCCGACCCTGCTCCAGCGCATCGCGCAGCACGTCGAAGAACGCGTCCACGAACTCCTTGGCTTCGCGCTTGTTCAGACCGACCTCGTCGAACAATCGCTCGGCCATTTCCGCTTTCGTCAATGCCATCACACTCCCCAGGCCAACCGCCTCAACTGCGAATCCGGGCGCGGTACTCGCGCTCGGCGACGGTCACCACCTCGGTCACGACGGCATCCACGTCTCGGTCAGTCAGGGTGCGTGAGTTATCCTGCAAAATCAAGCCCATAGCGAGGCTCTTGAAGCCCGGCTCGACGCCCGTGCCGACGTAGCGGTCGAATAGCTGGATCTCCCGCAGCAACGACCCGACCGCGCCGCGCACCGAGGCGGCCAGCGCCGCCCACTCCACGCCCTCCGGGACCAGGAAGGCCAGGTCGCGGCGCACCGAGGGGTAGCGCGACAGCTCGGCGGCCCGCGGCAGCGCGCGCCGCGCCAGCGCCTCGTACTCCAGTTCGAAGCCGAACACGTCCACATCGATGCCCAGCGCCCGCGCCAGGCGCGGATGCAGCTGGCCAAGCCAGCCGATACGCTCGCCGTCGCGGTACACCTCGGCCGAGCGGCCCGGGTGCGCGAACGGCTGCGTCGAGCGGCGGTACTCGAGAACCGCACCGGACACGGCGGCCAGCGATTCCAGGTCGCCCTTCAAGTCGTGGAAGTCGACCTTGCGTACTGGCTCACCCCACTGCAGAGCCAAGGCGTCGCCGCAGACCGCCGCCGCCACGCGCAAGCGCTCCACCGGGGCCGCGCCGGCCTGTACCGCGCGCCCAAACACCTTGCCCAGCTCGAACAGGCGTACCCGGCCGACCTGGCGCGCGGCATTGCGGCCCAGCGCCGCCACCAGCCCCGGCAACAGCTGCGGACGCATCACCGCCAGCTCGGCCGACAACGGGTTGGCGAGCGAGACGGTATCCACGTCGAGCCGCCACTGTCCGAGCAGGCTGGCATCGACGAAAGCGTAATTGATGGTCTCCTGCATCTCGCGCGCGACCAGCTGGCGACGCACGCTCGGCTCGTCCAACCGGGTCTCGCTCGGCATCGCGATACGCGCCGCGCCGCCCGGCAGCGTGGTCGGGATGCGCGCATAGCCGTGGATGCGCGCCAGCTCCTCGATCAGGTCTTCCTCGATCGCGACGTCGAAGCGGCGGCTCGGCGCGACAACCTTCCAGCCCTCGCCGGCTGCGGCCACGTCCATGCCCAGCGCGCGCAGGATGCGCTCGACCTCGGCATCCTCGATCGCGATGCCGAGCACGCGCTGCACGCGCGCGCGCCGCAGCGTGATCGTCGCCGGCCTCGGCAGGTCCGCGGCGCGGACCGCTTCGACCACCGGCGATGGCGTGCCTCCGGCCAGGTCGAGCACCAACCGGGTGGCGTACTCGATCGCTACGCGCGGCAGTTCGGGATCCACCCCGCGCTCGAAGCGGTGGCTGGCATCGGTATGCAGGCCGAGCTTGCGGCCACGGCCCATGATCGCCGCCGGGGCGAAGTGTGCCGCCTCCAGGAACACGTTGCGGGTGGCCTCGGTGACGCGGGTGTCCCAGCCGCCCATCAGGCCGGCCAGGGCGATCGCGCGATCGCCGTCGGTGATGGCCAGGAAGCTGTCGTCGAGCTCGACCTCGCGGCCGTCGAGCAGCTTGAGCGATTCGCCGGCGCGCGACAGGCGCACGCCGATCGGCCCGGACAGGGTATCCAGGTCGAAGGCGTGCATCGGCTGGCCCAGCTCCAGCATCACGTACTGGGTGATGTCGACTAGCAGCGACACCGGGCGCACTCCGCTGCGGCGCAGTCTCTCGGCGATCCACAGCGGGGTCTTCGCGGCCGGATCGATGCCCTCGATCACGCGCCCCAGGTAGCGCGGCGCAGCGGCGCCCGCCTCCAGCGACACCGCCAGCTCGTGCGAGCCCACGGCCGGCACCGGCGCGGCCACGAACGGCACCACTTCGCTGGCGCAGGCAGCGGCCACGTCGAAGGCGATGCCGCGCACGCTGAAGCAGTCGGCGCGGTTCGGAGTCAGCTTGATCTCGATGCTGGCGTCGGGCAGCCCCAGGTATTCGGCCAGCGCCTGGCCGACCGGCGCGTCGTCGGGCAGCTCGAACAGGCCCGAGGCATCGCTGTCCAGGCCCAGTTCCTTGGCCGAGCACAGCATGCCGTTGGACTCGACCCCGCGCAGCTTGGCGGCCGCAATCGTCAGCTCGCCGATCCGCGCGCCGACCAGCGCCAGCGGCGCGACCAGGCCGGCACGCGCATTCGGCGCACCGCAGACGATCTGCAGCAGTTCGCCCTGCCCGGCATCGACCTTGCAGACCTGCAGCCGGTCCGCCTCCGGATGGCGCACCGCCTCGACGATACGCGCGACCACCACGTGCCGCAGCGAATCGCCCAGCGCCGCGACCTCCTCGACCTCCAGGCCGATCGCGGTCAGGGTGGCCGCCAGTTCGTCGCGGGAGGCCTGAGTGGGGACGTGGCTGCGCAACCAGTTTTCGCTGAATTTCATTCTGAAATTCCGGGATATGGGATTGGGGATTGGGGATTCGTAAAAGCGGATTCGTGCGCGGATTCAGGCCGGGGCCGGAATCCGCCTTTGCGAATTCCCAATCCCCAATCCCATATCCCGCCGCTCAAGCAAACTGCCTGAGGAACCGCACGTCGTTCTCGAAGAACGCGCGCAGGTCGTTGACGCCGTAGCGCAGCATCGCGAAGCGCTCCACGCCCAGGCCGAAGGCGAAGCCGGTGTAGCGCTCCGGGTCGATGCCGCAGTTGCGCAGCACGTTCGGATGGACCATGCCGCAGCCGAGGACCTCCAGCCAGCGCGTGCTGCCGTCGGGCTGCTGCCAGGCGATGTCCACCTCCGCGCCGGGCTCGACGAACGGGAAGTAGCTGGGACGGAAGCGCATCTCGAAATCGCGCTCGAAGAACGCGCGCACGAACTCGGCCAGCGTGCCCTTCAGGTCGGCGAAGGTCGAATGCTCGTCGACCAGCAACCCCTCGACCTGGTGGAACATCGGCGAGTGGGTCTGGTCGCTGTCGCTGCGGTAGACCTTGCCGGCGGCGATCATCCGCAGCGGCGGGCGATGTGCGTCCATGTAGCGCACCTGTACGCCGGAGGTATGGGTGCGCAGCAGGCGCCCATCGCCGAAATAGAAGGTGTCGTGCATCGCCCGCGCCGGGTGGTGTGGCGGGAAGTTCAGCGCCTCGAAGTTGTGCCAGTCGTCCTCGATCTCCGGACCATCGGCCAGCTCGTAGCCCAGCCGCGCGAAGATCTCGGTAATGCGCTCCAGCGCGCGAGTGACCGGATGCAGGCCGCCACGCTCGCCGCGCCGGCCCGGCAGGGTCACGTCGATCTGTTCGCCAGCCAGACGGGCGTCCAGCGCCGCGTTCTCCAGCACCGCGCGGCGCTCGCCGAGCGCGCCGGAAACCGCGTCGCGGACCACGTTGATCGCCTCGCCGGCCGCCTTGCGTTGCTCGGGCGGCAACCCGCCGAGTTGCTTGAGCTGGGCGGTGACGCTACCACTCTTGC
Organism: Pseudomonas sp.; assembly: GCA_047607345.1. Classification (GTDB taxonomy): domain Bacteria; phylum Pseudomonadota; class Gammaproteobacteria; order Xanthomonadales; family Xanthomonadaceae; genus Pseudomonas_S. The sequence continues at coordinate 18,455 of JASGDF010000084.1, forward strand.
CCAGCAGGGCGACGCGCAACGCCTCCAACTGCTCGGGGTTCTGCGCGGCGGCGATGTCCGCCAGCGCCTGTTTGCCCAGGGTCTCGATGTCGCTCATGGATTCCGGCACCCGTTCTGCCTTGCTGAAAAAGATCCCCGCACAACTGATGCGCGGCGCTCTTGCGAGGGACTCGCCAAAAGCAAAAGGGGAAGGGCTCGCGCCCTTCCCCTGCATATCGGCGATGCACCCCTGCGAAAGTCCGCACACGGATGTGCGGGCTCTTGCCAGGGACTCGCAACTATGCCGCGAGCGCGCCCTTCGCCTTCTCTGCCAGCGCGGCAAAACCGGCCGCGTCGTGCACGGCGATGTCCGCCAGCACCTTGCGATCCAGGGTGATGCCAGCCTTCAGCAGGCCGTTCATGAAGCGGCTGTAGCTCAGGCCGTTGATGCGGGCCGCCGCGTTGATGCGGGTGATCCACAGCGAGCGGAAATTGCGCTTCTTCTGCTTGCGGCCGATGTAGGCGTACTGCTGTGCCTTAATGACCGCCTGCTTGGCGACGCGGAAGACCTTGCGGCGGGCATTGTAGTAGCCCTTCGCCAGGGTCAGGATTTTCTTGTGACGGCGGCGCGCCTGCACGCCACGCTTGACTCGTGCCATTGTTCAGTCCTCAGAGGTAGGGAAGCATGCGGTCCAGACGGCCTGCGTCTTCTGCGCGGACGTGGTTCGTCTGCCGCAGGTTGCGCTTCCGCTTGGTCGCCTTCTTGGTGAGGATGTGGCTACGGTTGGCGTGGCCTGCCTTGTACTTGCCGGAGGCGGTCTTGCGGAAACGCTTGGCCGCCGCCCGGTTGGTCTTGATCTTGGGCATTGCTATGTCCTTGATGGTGTTATGTCACTGACGAGGGCGGCGGCCTTGGCCACGCTTTCCATCCTTGCCCTGCCTGCTTGTAAGCCCCTGATTCCCAAGGAAACCGGGACTGGTCCTGTACCGCTCGCGCGGCCCCCGACGAATCGGAGCCGCCTATCATGCCAGATCGCGGAATGCCTTGCAAATCAGCGGATTGGCGCCGCGCTTCGGGCAAATGACTTGCAGGCCACCGGCTCGCACCCGGCCGAACATCCTCGCGCTGTGCGCGAGGGCCGGGGATCGAAGATCCAGGGGACTTCCGTGACAATCACGGAAGGCGCCGGGTCCCCGCCTTCGCGGGGACGACGGAGAGCAGCGGTCCTTACGACTTCTTCTTCGGCGCGATCATCATGACCATCTGCCGCCCTTCCAGGCGCGGGCGCGACTCGATCACGATCTCGTCGCCCAGGTCGGCCTCGATGCGGGCCGCCATCTCGCGGCCCAGCTCCTGGTGGCTCATCTCGCGGCCACGGAAGCGGATGTTGACCTTGACCTTGTCGCCCTCCTCCAGGAAGCGGCGCATGTTGCGCAGCTTGATCTGGTAGTCGCCCTCGTCGGTGACCGGACGGAACTTGAGCTCCTTGATCTCGACCTGCTTGGTCTTCTTCTTGGCCTCGTTGGCCTTCTTCTGCTGCTCGAACTTGAACTTGCCGAAGTCCATGATCTTGCAGACCGGCGGATCGGCCTGCGGCTGGATCTCGACCAGATCCAGGCCCTCGCCCTCAGCCATCGAAAGCGCCTCGTCGCGCGACAGCACGCCGATCATCTCACCGTCGCTACCGATCACGCGGACGCGCGGAACCCGGATTTCCTGGTTCCTGCGGTTTTGTTTGTTGTCAGGGGTACTGATTGTTGCAATCTCCCAGTGGAATCGAACCGGCACTTCCGGATCATCCAGACCGGCCGGGGTTGGCTTAGGCTGCCTGCTCCGCGCGCAGGCGCTCGATGAAGGCGGAGACCGACATCGTCCCCAGGTCCTCGCCCGAGCGCGTCCGCACGGCGACCGCGCCATTTTCCTTCTCGCGGTCGCCGACCACCAGCAGGTATGGCACGCGCTGCAGCGTATGCTCGCGAATCTTATAGCCGATCTTCTCGTTCCGCAAATCGGCCTCGACCCGGAAGCCTTGATTTGCAAGGGTTTTCCTTACCGAATCGACATATTCGGCCTGGGCGTCTGTGATATTGGCCACCACCACCTGCACCGGCGCCAGCCAGGCCGGGAAGGAACCGGCATGGTGCTCGATCAGGATGCCGATGAAACGCTCCATCGATCCGACGATCGCCCGGTGCAGCATCACCGGGTGCTGCTTCTGGCTGTTCTCGTCGACGTATTCAGCGCCCAGGCGCTGCGGCATCATGAAATCGACCTGTATCGTGCCCAGCTGCCAGGTACGGCCGATCGCGTCCTTCAGGTGGTACTCGATCTTCGGGCCGTAGAAGGCGCCCTCGCCCGGCAGTTCCTGCCAGCTCACGCCGTTGCGGCTCAGCGCCGAACGCAGCGCGTCCTCGGCCCGGTCCCAGATGGCGTCGTCGCCCAGGCGCTTTTCCGGGCGCAGCGCGATCTTGATCTGGATGTCCTCGAAGCCGAAGTCCGAATAGACCTTCAGCGCCTGCTGGTGGAACGCGGTCACCTCGGCCTCGATCTGCGCCTCGGTGCAGAAGATGTGGCCGTCGTCCTGCGTGAAGCCACGCACGCGCAGGATGCCGTGCAGCGCGCCGGACGGCTCGTTGCGGTGGCAGGCGCCGAACTCGCCGTAGCGGATCGGCAGGTCGCGGTAGCTGTGCAGGCCCTGGTTGAACACCTGGACGTGGCCCGGGCAGTTCATCGGCTTGACCGCGTAGGTGCGCTTCTCCGACTCGGTGAAGAACATGTTCTCCTGGTAGTTGTCCCAGTGGCCGGACTTCTGCCACAGCGACACGTCCAGGATCTGCGGGCAGCGCACCTCGCCGTAGCCGCTCTCGCGGTAGACCCGGCGCATGTACTGCTCGACCACCTGCCAGATCGACCAGCCCTTGGGATGCCAGAACACCAGGCCAGGCCCCTCCTCCTGCAGGTGGAACAGGTCCTGGGCCTTGCCGATGCGGCGGTGGTCGCGCTTCTCGGCCTCCTCGATACGCTGGATGTAGGCCTCGAGCTGCTTCTTGTCGGCCCAGGCAGTGCCGTAGATGCGCTGCAGCTGCTCGTTCTGAGCGTCGCCGCGCCAGTAGGCGCCGGAGATCCGGGTCAGCTTGAACGCCTTCAGGAAGCGCGTATTGGGCACGTGCGGACCACGGCACATGTCCACATACTCCTGGTGGTGATACATGCCCATCGCGACGACATCCTCCGGCATGTCCTCGATCAGGCGCAGCTTGTAGTCCTCGCCGCGCGAGCTGAAGATCTCGACCACCTCGGCGCGCGGGGTCATCTTCTTGACCACGTCGTAGTCCTGGGCGATCAGCTCGCCCATGCGCTTTTCGATCGCGGCCAGGTCCTCCGGCGTGAACGGGCGCTCGGAGTGGATGTCGTAGTAGAAGCCCTCGGCGATGACCGGGCCGATCACCATCTTCGCGTCCGGGTACAGCTGCTTGACCGCGTGGCCGACCAGGTGCGCGCAGGAGTGGCGGATGATCTCCACGCCCTCCTCGTCCTTGGCGGTGATGATGCGCAGGCTGACGTCGTGGTCGATGACGTCGCTGGCGTCCACCAGCACGCCGTCGACCGAACCGGCGATGGTGGCCTTGGCCAGACCGGCGCCGATCGACTGGGCGACCTGCATGACGGAGACGGGGGCTTCGAATTCACGGCGGCTGCCGTCGGGGAGCGTGATGGCGATCATGGGGTGTCGGATGTTTTTCGTGGGAGCGACCTCAGCCGCAACCGGGCGTTGCCGGTGAAGCCTCATCGCGGCTGAAGCCGCTCCCACATGCAAAAAATCAAAAGGCGCCGTCCGGCGCCTTTGCGGAGCCGCGGCAAGGATCAACAATGGGCGGTGGTAGTGCTCATGTCGCACGCTGGGCCGGCGTTGACCGCGGGCCACCTATGCCTGGATGCAGGAGGGATAACGGTGGAATGGTAAACCAACCCGGGCGCGGGCGCGACACCGCGATCCAGCCACCGTGGCATGATGCGGCCAGTCTTCGCACGGGAAGCGCATCGGCATCAAGGGCAAGGCCACCTCACCGGACCTCGCGGTGCAATGTCATTGGGCCGGACGTCTTTATCGCGGTGAAGTACGCCCATCCGCATGATTGCTTTTCCGAGACGGCATGCCGTGATCGCGCTCGAAGGATTCAAACCCCACCTGCATAAGCCTGCATGAGCCGATCCAAGAAACCAGACAGCTTCTGATTCATGTCGGCATAGTCGTTGCCACGCAGGGCCTCGGGCTGCTGCACGAATCGGTGTCCGGCAAGCGCTGCCAGTCGTGTTCGGATACCTCGATCAACAGCTCGATCACGCCGGGGGTGAATTCCACCGTACACGAGCGAGCCGTATTCGACGATCTGGCGGGGACAGCCTTCGCTGGCTGCAAGAATCCTGGCGTTCCCGGTCAACCCCGGCATGCGAGCAGATACCACCCGATGCGCCTCTGCATCAATAGCCTGAGGCGCCGGGTGACAGATTCGTTGATCGGTTCCAGCTGCATGTCATTACGAATAACAGCGTAGAAAGCTCAGCGCAACAACAATAATTCGCTTTGAATTCTTGGACCATTGATGGCCCAAGTTCGCTCGGCGTCGGTGGGAGCATCGGGACGTTGAGGTACGGGCAGGTGCCGTCGGTCGGATCGAGAGCACCAAGCCTCAGGGGGGCTGTGAGGCGTAGCAATCACACCCTGATCGTTCATGCAGACCGGCCTCGACGCCGTTGCCATCCCGGGTTGACTTAAGTACCACTGAGTGTCACACTATGGGTATGCAACGAGTCTTCAAGACGCGCCATTTCACCCGAGGCATGCGCAAGACCGGCCTCACCGATGCCGCACTTTGTGCCGCAGTCGCCGAGATGGCCCAGGGCTTGATCGACGCCGACCTGGGCGGTGGCGTGGTGAAGAAGCGGGTTGGCCTGCCTGGGCGTGGCAAGCGTGGAAGCACGCGAACCATCGTGGCGACCAACAAAGGCAATCGCTGGTTCTTCGTGTATGGCTATGAGAAGAATGAACGCGCCAATATCACCGACGCCGAACTGGAAGCCCTGCGAAAGTTGGCGTCCGACCTACTGAAGCTGACCGTTGCCGAGTTGAACAACGCCGTAGAAGTCGGCGAGCTACTGGAGATAGGCCATGACTGCTAAGACCCGCGCCAAAAGCCCACTATTGGAAGCTGTGCACGACACGGCCAAGGGACTGCACGACCACGGCTTCATCACCAAGCGCCGGATGAACGAATTCGAGGCCCTGTGCCTGGAACCCGTGCCGGACTACAGCAGTGCCCAGATCCGCAAGCTGCGCACCAGCCTGAAGATTAGCCAACCCGTGCTGGCCGGGGTGCTGAACACCAGTGTCTCGACGGTTCGCAAATGGGAACAGGGCGAGAAGAAGCCCAGCGGCCCGTCACTGAAGCTGTTGCACCTGATCGATCGCAAGGGGATCGAAGCGGTTCTCTGAAGGCGCTGTCGACCTGCGCCTGCCAGCGTCTGTTGCAGTCGGAAGCGATCGCGGCTGCGACAGGCGCAGACTTGACGCTTTGTGTCTAGCGTTCGGACTGGACGCACCGCCTAGCGATGGCGCCGAACCTGCCGGATCGACGCTTCGATGGCCGCCGGCTTGATCAGGCCGGGTCACCGACGAGTGACTTAAGGGACACTCGCCTCGCGGCGCGCGTGTCGGCTATGCAAGCCGCCGCTTCAAGCTTCCTGGAACAAGGTGATTTGCAGGGTGGCCGGAGCATCCAGGCGAGCGTTCAGCGAACCCCACGGCGTCAGCCGCGGCGTGGCGATCACCCGCGCGCCAGCCTTGCGGGCCGCTTCGGTAATCAGGGCCGCGTCATTCACCTGCAGGGCCACGCGCAGTCGCGGGCTCTCCGCACCGTCGGCCTCCACCCGGTCGATCATGCGCTTTTGCGCGCTGTTGGCGATTTCCAACGTGGCGCGACCGGCGTCGAGGATTGCGACCCGGGCATTGCCTTCGCCTTGGAAGGCGGCCTGTTCGGCCATGCCGAGCACGTCGCGGTAGAAGTGCAGCGCGGCATCGTAGTCATCGCTCTCGACGACCAGGCGCAGTTGGTGGACAGAAGACGGTTTTGAAGACATCGGCGGTCTCACTGGAAAGATGGGCGGGGGAAGTAGTATTTGCGGATAGCTACGCCAGGAAAAATCCACTTCATGTCCGAATTCCAACGACTGGATGTCGTCAATACGCTGCTCGACCAGGCGGGTTCAGCGCTGGCGGCCTTCGTCCACAGCGCCCGCCTGGGCGGCTTCGCACGCGCCGCCGTCGTGTTGGGCATGACCCCGTCGGGCGTGGCCAAGGCGGTACAGCGGCTGGAAGCCAGGGTCGGCGTGCGCCTGTTCGCACGCACCACCCGCAGTCTGGGCCTGACCGAAGCCGGGCGACTACTGCTGCCGCCGGCCGAGCGCATCCTTGCCGCCGCCGGAGACGCTGCCGATGCATTGGCTCAGCACGATGGCGTGCCGCGCGGGCGGCTGCGCCTGAGCTTGGCCCCGGCCATCGGCAAGGCACTGGTGTTGCCGACGCTCACGAGTTTCCGTGAGCGCTATCCATTGCTGGACCTGGAGATCGACTTCGAGGGACGCAGCATCGACCTGGCCGCGGCCGGCGTCGATGTGGCCCTGCGCACTGGCCCGCTCCCCGATTCTCGCCTACAGGCGCGTGCGCTCGGGCGCGAACGCCTGGCGCTGTGCGCCGCTCCGGCCTACGTGCGCCGGCGAGGGGAGCCGGAAACCTTGGAGGCGCTCGCCAGCCACGACCTGCTGCGCTACCGGAATCCCAGCGACGGCCGCGTACGCGCATGGCCGCTGGAGCATGCCCAGACGCTTCCGGAAACGTTGGTGTTCAGCGATCCAGATGCGCTGCGAGTGGCAGTCCTGGCTGGCTTGGGCATCGCGCTGATGCCCGGCTACGTCACCGCGCCGGCTTTCGCCGAGGGCCGGCTGTTGCCGGTGCTGGCCGATGCATGCACCGGGCTGCGCGGTGCCGAACGCTGGCTGCTATGGCCTCCAGGCCGCCAGCGGCTGCCTAAGGCACGGGCGTTCATCAACCATGTGGCAGAGCTGTTCGCTGCCCAGGATGCGGATAGCTAGCGTCGGGTACGCGTTGGCCGACGATGGATGCCCAGAGACGGGCTGACCAACCTGACGAAGCAGGTGTACAGCCACTCAGTCCGCGAGATGCAGAGCAACACCGTCTCTATCGGGGCCAACTGGCCTCTGCTTCAGAGCCCTGAGGCCCGATCGGTGACTGACTTGTCGGCAAGCTTCAACTGCATGTCGCCACGAACACCAGGGTAGGACGCTGGTGCGCAACAAGAACATTTCAGCCAAAAATCCTTGGGCCATTCTTGGGCCATTGATGGCCCAAAACTGCTCGATATCGTTACTCGTAACGATTCAGAGCATTCGTGGGGATTTTTCGAAAAACCCTTGTATCCCAAGGATTTCCACCTCTTAAGAGGTGGTGGGCGGTACAGGGTTCGAACATGTGACCCCTACCATGTTAACGAAAAAATGACTCCTTTGGAATCACGCACATCCAACCCAAGCCATTGATTTAAGGTGTCATTGTATCCCATTGAGTTTAGGCGCACACTCCGTTTTGCAGTTACCAAGCAGTTACGGAGCCATGAAGCTTTCCAAGCGCCTATCCCCGCCCGTGGTCGAGTCGGCCAAGCCCGAGGCCGCCCCGTATCGTATCTGGGACACCGTGGTGCCGCAGTTGCACCTGCGCATCCAGCCGACGGGCATCAAGAGCTGGAACGTCCAGTGGAGCCGCACCAGCAGCCGCGCGCTCGGGAAGTGGCCGGGGGTCACGGTCGAGTCGGCCCGTACGAAGGCCCGCACCATCCTGGCCGAAGCCGACCAGCACGGCGCCCCACTGGCCGTCATCGAAGCCGCCAAGCCCAAGCCGCTGACGCTGGGCAGCTTCATCCGCGAGCACTACGCGCCCTGGGCGAAGGCGAACCAGAAGGCCGGCCAGGCGACGATCGACGCGATCGAGGCTTGCTTCTCGGAGCTGTTCGACACGCCGCTGAACCAGCTCTCCGCCTTCGACCTGGAACGCTTCAAGTCCAAGCGCCTGAAAGCCGGACGCAAGCCCGCTACCGTCAACCGCGACCTGGCACGGATCCGCGGCGCGCTGTCTCGTGCCGTGGACTGGGGAATGCTGGCCGACCACCCGATGAAGACCGTGAAGCAGGCCAAGGGCGCCGACGACAGCCGCGTACGGTACCTGTCCACCGAGGAAGAAACCGCGCTCAGGAAGGCCCTGGTGGCCCGTGAACGTGATCGCCGGGCGAGCCGGGAACGCCACAACGCCTGGCACACCGCCCGCGGCAGCGACGGGCATCCGCAGTGGCCTGACGACGGGTTCACCGATCACCTGCTGCCCATAGTGCTGCTGGCCCTGAATACCGGCATGCGCCGCGGCGAACTGCTGGGCCTGGACTGGAAGAACGTGAACCTGCCCGGCAAGCTGGTCACCGTGACCGCGGGCAACGCCAAGAGCCGCAAGGCGCGGCACCTGCCTCTCAACGCCGAGGCCCTGGACGTGCTCACGCGCTGGAAGGAGCAGAGCCCAGGCGCCGGGCTGGTCTTCCCCTCCCCCAAGACCGGCGGCCGCATGGACAACATCAACAGCAGTTGGGAGGAAGCCTGCAGCACCGCCCACCTGGCCGACTTCCACTTCCACGACCTGCGCCACTCCTTCGCCAGCAAGCTGGTCATGGCCGGCGTCGACCTCAACACCGTGCGCGAGCTGCTGGGCCATTCCGACATCCGCATGACCCTGCGCTACGCCCACTTGGCTCCGGACAAGCTGGCCGAGGCCGTCGCCAAGCTGGGTTAGTTGAGCGTTCACCAACTTACATGTACATTATTCTGTACATATCTGGATGCCTGTCATGAATACCATCACCTACACTACTGCCCGCGCCTCACTGGCTGACACGATGGACCGGGTGGTCAATGACCACGAGCCGGTCATCATCACCCGCAGCCGGGAGCAGTCCGTGGTCATGGTGTCGCTGGACGACTACAAGGCCATGGAGGAAACCGCCTACCTGCTGCGTAGCCCGAAGAACGCTCAGCGCCTGCTACGGTCGATTGCGCAACTTGAGGCCGGCGCCGGCCTGGTGCGGGAACTGGCCGAGTGATCCTGCAGTTCTCGGATGATGCCTGGGAGGATTACCTCTACTGGCAGCAGGCCGACCGCAAGCTGTTGAAGCGCGTCAACGAGCTGATCAAGGCGATCCAGCGCGACCCATTCCAGGGAATCGGAAAACCCGAGCCGCTCCGACATGCGCTTGCAGGCTACTGGTCAAGACGCATCAACGACGAGCACCGGATCGTCTACAAGGTCGAGGGTGACGTGTTGATGATCGCGCAGGCTCGATACCACTACTGACAGTACAAACCCCGCCAAGTGCTGAACAAGTGTCCACCGAACAGGGGCAAGATCAGGTGCGCGCACGCCTGAGCTTGCAGGTCAGAATGGTTTGGCTGATCGCCACGAGACCTTGAAAATGGCGGCGGACCGCCTGATGATGGGGACATGGAAGCCCGTGTCGCTAAGCTCGAAAGCACGTCAGACCATATCCTCCGGGAGCTGGTCGAGATGAAGGCTGATGTCCGCGAATTGCGCCGCGATGCCAAGACGGATTTCCGGCTGCTGTTCGGCGCCATCATTGCTGTGGCCCTCGGCTTAGCCGGACTCATGGCGAAGGGCTTCCACTGGCTCTAGTCGCCCTCACCTCCCCAGCAGACGACCAACCCCGCTCCGGCGGGGTTTTTGTGGCCTCCCCAAAGCAGAAGCCCAGCCGGAGCGGGGCTTAGCTTTATACGGTCAAGCATTATTCGTCTCGTGGCGCCGGCAAAGATTGGTATATTCCACCAATCTTTATTGCTTCCGATTTCCCGCCAGGCAGAAGATTGGCCTTTGTCAGGATGTACTTTGGAAATTTTGTTGGAAGGTACTCATTCCTAAACCAAGTGCGGAACTGTGCAAGGGCGGTATCGGGGTAGGCATTCGGCTTCTGAGGGTTGCTTAGTGACTGTGGATAATAAGCCGGATAGTTGTGCTCGTAGGGAATGCGAGCACCGAATTTATCTTCGAGATGGTTATCAATCCAATACTTTCCCCAGTGCTGCCCAACGCTAATATCAGGGATGGTTTTATGGTTTACCGTCAAATCAGCCGTAATGAGGTCCACAATGAGGCCGGTAATTTCATTGAAAACAGTGAAATAACCATTTGGTGCGGAATTTTTTAGCAGAGATACCCGGTCGTGATGATATTTCCACTTGTCGGAAGGTAGATATTCGAGTGCATCATAGATGAATTTTCGCAGGCCGTACGCAGCGAATTTCCTGTAATTAATCAATGCATCCGTGCTATCTGCTTTCGATTCAAACGCGTAATATTCCAAGAATGCCATACAGACGACATCCGGATAGGCGAAGTGGGGGCTTCCATTTTGGATTGTCTCGATATAAAGCTTCTTCTCGTTGTAGCCCTTGTCAAATAGATACTTCCTGAAGTAGGAGATCCGATCTTTACCAAATACCACATCATCGAAGTGCTCCTCCCACTCATTGGTGATCGTCTGGATCACGCTTCTGTTGATCCCAAGCACCCCCGCAAGGCCTCTCTGCGTGAGATAGGGGACGCCGTTTTCCAGTACCCCCATTTCAATGCCATTGACATCCCGCTGAACCTCAACGCCCAGGTCCAGAACGCCCTGTTTGGGGGTGGCCAGTTGCGAGCCGGTCTTTCCTCCTAACTTATTCATTCCATTACCTTTCATGGCGGCCAGTTCGAGCCTTGATGTTAGCGCGATTCAGCCGCGTCGCACTCACTGTTCAGGCTGGTCTTTGTGGCCCATAGCCATCCAGCATGCCCCGCCCCTCAAGCATGCAGAGGTTTCATAGCTAGGCCACCCTCACCCTTTGGGGGGCTTGGGAGGCTTGGGGGTGGGGGGCTCGTCGACCTTTCCGCCTGGCTGGCCTAGGAGGGACTTTTCTCCCTCCGGCAACTTCAGGTGCTCGAAATTACCTGTCTGCCTCATCACATCCAGCAAACGGACAAGGCCGCGCATGAGCGGCTCGAACTCTGGGTCATCGTTCATTCGCGTGGCTTCAAAGCTCCTCTCCAGCCTGGCCACGATCTCGGCGTTCATGGATTTGGAGGTGCGTGCCGCCTCCCCCGTCAGCTTGGCGTGCAGCCCGTTGGGAATGCGCAGGGTGATCCGTGTGTAGCCGTCTTCGCTCATGCGGGGAATTCCACCATTTTCGTGTCGAAAAGTCTTGACACCATTTCGGTGTCATGCGCTAATTCGAACGACACTGAAATGGTGTCAATAGCATTCACCCACACACGAGAATCCCATGACCACCAAGCTCGCCTACACCCTCGAGGAGGCCGCTGACCAGCTCAGCGTCACCCGATCCCATCTGTTCAAGCTCATCAACACCGGTCTGCTCAAGACCTACAAAACCGGAAAACGCCGCTTCGCCAGCCACGCCGCCCTGGTCGAGTGCCAGAAGGCGATGGAGAAGGCCTCCAACGCTGGGAGGGCTGCATGAACGCTCTGACCAACAAGCTGGCTGCCATCGGCCTGAAAGCCATCGAAGCAGACCGAGCCACTCTCATGCGCAAGGCCGCCCGTCAGGACTACTTGCGAGAGTTCGAGGAATGGAAATACCAGCGTGGCATTACCGAGCGCATCACCGCTGACGATTCGCGCTGGCCCGCCCTCTGTGCCCATGTCGCCAACACGAAGGCAGGTCGCGCCTACGTGGAAGCCCAGCGCAACGAAAAGAATGCCAAGGCCCGGCTGGCATCAGCAATCAGGAGGGCTGCGTGATGAACACCATCGCCAATCCCCCGCGCGCCGAACGCAAGGTCGAGCTGCTGGAGGCCAGCCAGGAGGTGAAGGAGATCATGGCCGCCGAACGACGCGTGCTGGACCTGGAGGAGCGGGCCGCCGAGTACGCCGACGAGCCGGACACGCTGGCGTCGATCAACACCGAGCTGGGCTATGCCCGCGCTCGCCTGGAAAGGCTGGTGTCGCCATGGCGCCGCTGACCCCGAAGACGAAAACGGCCCGAGCGCGCCAACGCCCGAGCCGTGAGAGCAATCCCGAAACCGACCAAGGAAACGAGATGACCATGAACACTGTAGCAGAGAAGCCATCCCCCGTCCTGGCAATTCCGCTGTCCCACAACCCGAGCACGGTCAGGATTCTTCCTGCCAACTTCCCCAACAGAGAGCTGAAGGTTGAGCTGCGGCTCAGCCGTGACCGAACTAGTTGTGTTTTCTTGACCGCTAGAGAGGCCCAGCAGCTCGCAGCCGCGTTGACCCACATGGCTTTCCTCGAGGGGAAGCGCTGACATGAATATGACCACGATTATCGACGCGCTCACCGACCACACAGCGAGCGGCAGTGCCCAGGACTACGACGTGGTAGGCAAGCTTGCTGCGAAAAAGCTGATCAAGCTGCGCAATGACCTGAGCAACACGTTGTCGGCCAACATCAGCGCCCTTCGTACCGCCGGCGATCTCATCTCCAGCTACGACGAGAAGACAGGTGAGTTCGACCACAACGGCGTGGGCTGGATGATCAAGCACCTGGCGGAAACGCAGGGTGAACAACCGCCTCAACCGTCTCGGCTACGACAACGGCGGCAATCCGATCAAGGAGGTGCCCCATGGCCGCTGACCACGTCCGCCTACCTGCGGAAGCCATTCCCGACCTGCGCAAAGTACTGGCCTGGGGACTTCACTGCTACGGGGAAATCGAGCGCGTGCAGCAGGAGATCGAAGTTCACCAAGCGCTCGGCAGGGAGCTGCCCGAGCGCATCACGCCGCTCCACTGCCATGCCGATGCCGACACGCTGATCCAGATCGCCAAGGCCTTCATCTGGCTCGACTGCGCCAAGGAGATCGAGTGATGAAGGCTCCCCTGATGACCCAACACGCCATCCGCATCCTGGCCGGCCTGCCCGACGGCCGCGTCGAGCTACAGCGCCAGCGTGCCCGCGCGCGCCACCAGCAACGCCAGATGCGCGCCGAGCTGGAAGCCCAGGCCACGCGGCTCAGGCAGCTGGAGGAGCTGATCACCAACATCGACCACCACCTCCGGGAGGCCGCATGAACATCGTCAAGGTCGAGTTCGCCGGTGCCACCTTGCTGGGCCGGATCTACAAGGATCAGGCCTACGTGGCCATGAAACCCATCGTGGAAGGGATGGGTTTGGACTGGGATCGCCAAATGGTCAAGCTCAGAAACCATCCGGTTCTCGCCAAGCAACTGACCCCCATAAGGGGGGTAGTTGCCGGGGACGGCAAGAACCGGCAGATGCTGTGCCTGCCGCACTCCCGCCTCCCCTTCTGGCTGGCCACGGTCAACCCATCCAAGGTCAGGGCGGACATCCGCGAGAAAGTGATCCTGTTCCAGGAGCAGGCGGCCGACGTGCTGGCCGAGGCATTCCTCCAGAACGGCAAGCGCCAGGAGGTGGTCAAGGACAAGCGGATCGCCGGCACGATCATGTGCCGGGTACTTCAGGAGACCATGATCGCCGAAGGCAAGGTGCCGCACGGCTACGACTTCGCCAACGAACACCGGCTGGTGAACCAGTGCATCACCGGCGTGTATGGCGCCGTCGACGAGGACGCGCTGACCACCGAGCAATTGAAGCTGCAGCACGAACTGCGGATGCAGAACCTGGTCTGGATCGGCCAGGGCAAGTCCTACCACCACCGCAAACCGCTGCTGGAGGCGCACGCGAAGGCGTGGACCGCCAAGCAATCCCTGCCCCGCGCAACGCGCGCCATCAGCCAGGAGAAAGCCGCATGAGCGACGATCAGAAGATGTTCGACATCGCCAACGGTCTGAGCTTGGCCATGTACAGGATCAAGGGACTGGCCGACCTGATTGAGGAGGCAGATCTGATAGGACGAGATGGGTTTCCATCATCCATTCAATCCGGGATCGAGGCTATCCATATCGTGGCCAAGCAGGCGATCACCGACTACGCCCAGCGCATCTAAGCAAAAGCCCGGCTGGGAGCGAACCAGTCGGGCCGGGGACATCAAGAGGAATAGGAAGTATAGTGGCTGCAAGGGGAAATCAATGAGCGAAAAACATAATGGTTTCTTTGCCATCCGGCGCGATACTTTTATCCAGGCTTGCGAGCTTGGCGTTAACCCGGGAACGGCGCTATTAGTCTTGGCCCGCGGTACGGGCGGCGACAACATCACCACGGCATGGAGCGCTGAGGCGGCATCCAAACGGCTGGGCCTTCGCTGGACCGCGGCAAAGGAAGCTATAGCCGCGTTGATCAAGGCCGGCATCGTCATCCAGCTGGAAGGCCGCAGGCCGCGCTACAAGTTAGCCCAACAGGGCGATGCCATCTGGCTACCAAACACCATCGTCGATGGAGTGGGCCAGGAAATACCACCTGTCCATAAGCTACGCCAGATGCAGGATCCAATGGCCCTGCGGCTATTCGGTGAGCTGTACGCGGAGCAGAATCTGCGCGAGGACGGCGGGATTACTCAAGCGGTGACCTACAGGTCATACACACGAGAAAAGATCGGCCAGTTCGGTGCCAGCGTAGTTTGGTATTTCACATATGAAAACGCCTGGGTGGCGTGGGGCAATCCAGCAACTGATCCGCATTTCATCAAGGATGCCAATAAGGGGAAGCAGGGAAAAGACTTCTTTCGCAGGTTCGCCATGCTTGAATCGGCTGGTCTGATTGAGTGGGTGCCCTACTTGTACGAAGGGCCGAAGGGCGAACCAATTCACCCCTTGGCGTGGAATGGGATGGATATAGAGAAGGATCTATATCACGCATGCGTCGCTGCTGGTCGCGCGTTGCTGACCGCCAACCAGCGCGATTGGCTGGACGCGAACCGTAGCGGTGGTTGGCTCGTCCCGGCGCCGGCCCATATTGGCGAGGTGGCCATGATAGGAGTCGCTCGCCTGAAGTACCGACCGCATACCCGGCTGACGGCTGCCTGGTGGGCGGACTACCAGACCCGATGCGAGCAGTTCACCGCTGCTTATCGCGAGTCGGCAGGCTCATTGCGGATAGCCGTGTGAAGGCCGGGAAGACATCAAGGGCTTTATCAAGGTGTCATCAAAGAGCGTAAGAGCACACATGCGCATGCACGCTTCGCGCGCATGCGACCCTCCGGCCTTCGAGAAGCGCGAGAGCAAAAAAGCCATGACCGCCGCAGACGCCTACCTTGCCGTACTCCGGGAATCGTTCGGCCTCCCCGTGATGGTCAACGACTGGAAGCAGACCGAACCGACAAAGCCGCAGCGATTGGAAGGGGGCTGCCTGCTGTTCGATTTCGCGAAGCATGCCAAGAAGACGCGCACGAGCACCCGAGGAACGCCATGACCGAAGAAACGAAACCGACCGACCCGTGGAAGCACTGGGTGACGCAGGACCTGTGGACCGTGGGCGAGTTCGCCATGCTGTGCACCGGGCTGTCTGCGAAGTCGAACCTGACCGATGAACAGGTGATCGCGATCAACCGGGCGACCGAGGCGATCCGCCGCGGGATGCTGGCCGGCACGCTGAAGTTCGTCAGCCACAGTGACGCCACCACCGCAGACCGGATGTACGACCAGGATCGGCACGTCCGCCCTGCGGAAGCCATCGCCTGGGCCCGTGAGCGCTTCCAGGCACTGCCCGAGGAACTGGGCGCCACCACCCTACCCGCCGAGTCAACGCAACGCACAGAGAACGATCTACGACTGATTGGCGGCCTTCTTCTCCTGGGCGGGTACGACCTAAACAAATCCTGGGCATCGGCGGAAGCACTAAAAGTTGCGCTGGATGGTGTCGGCGTGTCGTTCTCACCTGGAACCCTGTCAAAGCGGATCAAAGCTGCGGCCAAGCAAATCCAGCAAGACACGCTACTGACCCGCCCCGAACCTCAATGAGGTTGATCCTGACCTCAAACCGACGGATTGAGGCTTACGGCTCTGTAGCGTGGGGCCATGAACGAGATCGACTCCACCAACGTCTACGCCGCCGCCGAGAGTGCGGCCAGTGCAACGCCAGCATCCCCGACCGATGGCCCCTCACTCACGGCCACCCGTGACGGGGTGCTGGCATCTGTAACGGCGGCCACCTCTCCGGGCGATCCTCTCCAGCCGCCCGGGGAGGCCGGCGCCGACCCGCAGGTCACGCTCGACCAGTTGGTAAACGAGCCCCAGAGCATGGCCCAGGTGATGTACGCCGATGGCGGCCACGTGCTGGGCGACGTGGGCCAGTACCACGGCAAGCTGGGCGAGACCTTCGACAGCCTGGATCGCGTTGCCCGCGAGGATGGGACGCCCGAGGACATTGCCTCGATCGCTGAGGGCCGGCAGGTCGCCGCCGAGCTGGCCCATGAACTCCGGGTGCCGGTCAGCGAGCTGCGGGAGGTCAACCGCGAACTGGCCGATTGGAGCCTGCGCCTGCGCGCCGGCGACACGCTCAGCGCCGCCGACCGCCTGGAGGTACGCCACCGGACGGAGGCCGAGCTGAAGGCCGAATGGGGCCGCGAGTACACCGCCCGCATGCAGTTGGCCCGGCAGGTCTACCAGCGCGCCGTCGTGAAGGCCCCCTGGCTCAAGGACCTGATGAACGCCGGTGCCGGCGACAGCCCGACCGTTCTGCGCCACTTCGCAGCAATCGGCCTGCGTGCTGCACGGAGGGGGAGCTGATGGCGTTCCATATTTCTACTGTAGAGGGAAATAGGAATCCGAAGGCCGTCGAGGAATCGATTTCGCACGCATCGTGCACCCACTTGGAGGCCGTGTAATGGCTGAAGTGGTGCCCAACAGCCGTAAGCGGGCGTCCAACCCGAACCGCGGCTCCAAGCCCGGAGAGCGCCGTGGCGGCCGTCAGCCTGGCACTCCAAACAAGGTGACGGCCGACATCCGCGAGGCGCTCAGGCAGCTGCTGGAGCAGGCTGCACCGAAGATGGTGGGCTGGCTGGAACGGGTTGCCACCGAAGACCCGGCCAAGGCCCTGGACCTGGCGCTGAAGGCGGCCGAGTACGCGGTGCCGAAGCTATCGCGCACGGCCGTAGACATTGAGGGCGGCGGCACCAAGTTCATCGTGGTGGAAACCGGCGTGCCGCAGTCGGAATTCGACCTGGACGGTTCGCACGCCGAAGACCATGAACCCGAGTTTTCTGCGCAGTACGCGCACGCGCGCGAGGCCGATCCTGAGTTTTGTCAGTCCCTAAAAAGGGACGATGAATCGCCAGTCCGCTGGTCGAAGCCGACCGAGCCGCTGTTCCCGAGCCGTGTCCGCCGGGTCAGCGACGTGGATTTGGAGGACCTGTGATGGAGAAGCCCGCCAAGAGCGCCCTGCGCGCCGTGCTGGAAGACGACTGGCAGCCAGACAAGACCGAGCCTACGCCTGAGCAGCCCAGGCCCATCAGCAGCGTCCTACGCATCCTGATGGAAATTTACGGCCACCCCGAGATGAACCACGAACCACCGACCAAGACCAAGCACTGAGGAACCAAGATGACCAAGAAGCCCAGCGCCAACGAAGCCCACCAGAAGCTGATTGCCCGCCGTGCTGAGTTGCTGACGATGCAGGTAGAACTGAAAGCCAAGCTTGATTCAATCGCTTATGCGGCAGCTATCGGCGACTCGATGGCCGTCAAACAGCTCGCCGAAGCCGAGGATGCCCTGGCCGCTGCGCGGCGTGAGGTCGAACTGATCGATAGCGCCATGGCGGAATCTGCCCGACGTGTCACCAGCGAACAGATTGATGCCAATGCTGAGGCGCTCAAGCAGGCGAAGATCGAAGCCTTGGCCGCCCTGGCGAAAGTGGAACCATTATTCACCAAGGCCGTCGATGCGGTTGTTCAGTTGGAGGCTCTGCGCCTGGAGTTGAAAGGCGTCGACCAGGAAGCATTCACTGCCTGCTTGGGTGCCGCCCGTACCGGACGCAGCGAGGATCTAATCCACCTGGCCACGAATGCCCGCGAGACACTTGACCTTCTAGTCCAGCAGGCCGCCTCAAGGTGGCGCATTGGACTGCAGGCACGGGACGAAGATGTAGCGCTAGCCCGCGACAAGACGGTCACGAGGATCCGGAGCGTGGAGCGGCGGCTTGTCGAGGTGGTCAGACAGCGCCTTGAGGACGCGCTGAAACCAAAGCCTGAGTTCGATGGCCAGGTATGGGCTGAGCTTGTCCAGGTCGAGCGCCGGGCGGGGTTCTGACATGGTCACGGTCCCGAAATTCCGAACTGGCGAAACGTTCCAAGCCGCACCGGCGCCGAACGCCCTGGCCCTGCGCCGCAACACCTCCGGGCAGGAGATGGTGCAGGACCTGACCAAGATCGGCGGGCAGGTGCAGCAGGCGATTGATGAACGCGACAAGGTCAACCTGGCGTCGTTCGGCGCCGGGCTACTGGAGCAGAAACAAGCACTGCTGAGCGATCCGGATTCCGGATTCCTGACCACCCAGGGCGCCAACGCCGCGGCCGGCCAGCAGCAGGCAATCAAGCGCTGGCAGCAGGCCAAGCAGCAGGCCATCGCGGAGCTGCCCAAGCACCTGCAGCAGCGCGTGGCGCCGATCGTGGCGCAGTACGATAACGACTTTATGTCTGACATCGACCGGCATGTCGCTGCCCAGGACAACGTCTTCCGCAAGCAGACCGCCCAAAAGCTGCAGGAGACCTCGATCAACGAGGCGACGCTGAACTTCAACGACTGGAACCGCGTGCTGCAGTCGGCCGGCTCGGCCAGCTACGCTGCGGGGCTGGAAGCCGACCGCACGGGCATGCCCCGCGATGAAGCGCAGCAGGAAGCGGCCTCGGCAGTGCAGGCCGCCGCGGTGATCCGCCAGGCACAAGAAGACCCGGTCCAAGCCGAAGCCCGCTACCATCAGATCGCCGGCACGCTGACGCCAGCGGCTCGGGTCCAGATCGAGAAGGCCCTAGTGCCGTACCTGGATGACCAGCAAAGTGACGCGGACGCCGATTGGCTGCAGCACGGCGGCCCGATGCCCGGTGCGATTGTGCAGCCCCATGGCGAGCCTTCCGCGGCGGTCAGGAACGCGATCGACACGGCCGCCAAGAAGTACGGCGTGCCCGCCTCGGCGCTGTACGCCCTGGCCGAGCAGGAGAGCGGCTTCGACCCCAAGGCGGTCAACCCGGAAGCCCTGGACGATGGCGACCATGCAACCGGCCTGTTCCAGTACCGAGCCAGCACCGCGAAGGGCCTGGGCAACTTCGATCGCACCGACCCGGTGGCCAGTGCCGACGCCGCGGCCAAGCAATTGCGCCAACGCCTGGACAAGGGCGGGATCGAATACGCCATCGCCGGCCACTTCGCTGGTGACGACGGCGCCGACGCGGTGGTCAATCGCGGCAAGACGGCCCAGAACCCGAAGACAGCCCTGTATGTGCGTCAAGTCCAGGCCCGCGCGCAACGTTGGCAGGCATCTGGGACAGCCAGCTCGCCGACCGACCTGCAAGGGCGCTTGCAGCAGCTCCCGGTGAATCGCCGTGCCGCGGCCGAACGCAAGTACAAGGACCAGCTCGAGGCCCAGAAGCTCCAGCAACAGCAGGCCGACGCCGATGCGGCCGACAGCATCTTCCAAACCGTGATCCAGGCGCCGATCACCACTTCGCTGACCAAACTGTTGAACTCCCAGCAAATGGTCACGCTCGCGCAGAACGAGAAGCTCAACGGCGCAATCAGCCGCTACCGCAGCAACGCGGCCAAGGGCCTGGTACCGGAGGACGACCCGGTGCTGATGGACAAGCTGCAGCGCCTGCGCGCCGACGATCCCAGCGCCTTCGCGAAGCAGAACCTGGCCGAGTACGCCGACAAGCTCAGTGGCGATACCTACCTGAGCCTGCGCAATGCTCAAAAGGAGGCCAGCAAGCCGCAGAAGCAAGCGCAGTGGGCGACCGAGGGCCAGCTGCTGTCGCTGGCGACTACCGACATGGGTCTGGACGGCGAGGACAACGCCAAGAAGCGAGGACTGTTCCTGACTCGGTACTACCAGGCCAAGAAGGCGTGGATGCAGAAGAACGGCAACCGCGAGCCAACCGCTGACGAGATGCAGGGCATCGTCAATCCGCTGAAGCTGCCGTTCGTGAAGTCCGACTTCTTCGGCACCGGCAAGCGTTACGGGTTCCAGGATCCCGTCGCCGGCTTCCACGTGCCCGATGACGACCGCGCCGAGATCCTGAAGTCCTTCGGCAAGCGCGGCATCAACAACCCCACCGAGCAGCAGATCACCGCCGCCTACATCAACGGCGCAGGGAGTGACTTATGAGCAAATACGATGCCGCAATCGCCCAGGTACTGGACGAGCAGACCCAGCAGCGTGCCAGTGCCGCCCTCCAGGCCCAGGACACCACACCGGAGCAGACCGCCCAGGTGATCGACCTGGCCCGGCGCTCGGGCCTTCCCACCGGCACCGTCGCCGGCAACACCCATCAGGTGCAGGCCGACCTGCAGCGCCAGGAGCTGGATCAGGTCAGCCGAACCGCGCCAGCCGTGGCGCAGTGGGCAACGACCAAGCCGGAGAACTATTCGCTCGCGCAGGACGACATGAGTACGCTCGGCACAATCGGGCAGACCCTGGCCGACCTGCCGCGCGCAGTCGGAGCCGCGTTGCCGAACCTGTTCGGCCAGACCGTTGGCGGTGTCGGCGACCTGTACAACACCACCGAGCGCACGCTGGGTCGCGGGCTGGACGCGGTAGGCCTGAATTATCATTTCGCCTTCGGCCGCGAGGACGTGCCGCTGCTGCTGCGGCCGGGTGATGCGCTGGCCAGGTCCGGGCAGGAGTGGAAACGGGTCGGCAGCAAGATCGATGTACCGCAGGAGCGGCGCAACATCGTGACCGACACCGCCAGCGCCGTGGGGCAGCTTGGTGGCCAGCTGGCGCAAGCGGTCCTCGCCCCGGAGACCCTGTTCCCCTCGCTGCTGGCCCAGGGCGCCGACCAGATGGCCGAGCGGGTCGAGCAAACCGGCAAGGCGGGCACGGCCGAAGGCGATACCGCCATCCTTGGTGGCGCAGTGGTTACCGGCGCACTGGAGCGTTACGGCCTGGACAAGCTGCTGCATGGGCTGCCGATGGGGATCCGCCAGCCACTGCTGAAGCGCGTAGCCGATCTGGCCATCGGTGGCGGCATCGAGGCCACCCAGGAGGTAACCGAAGGCATCGCCCAGGACGTATTGACCCAGCGCCTGCTGGATCCGAATGCCCAGATCGGCCAAGACTTGGCCCAACAGGCCACCGTGGCCGGCAGCGCCGGCGTGATCGCCCGCGCGGTGATCAACGGCATTGCTCATCGCCAGGCCCGCGCACAGGCGCATCAGGAGCGTCAGGTGATCGACACGCTGGTCGACCAGACCGCCGAGTCCAAACTGAAGTCCCGCAGCCCTGAGGCCCTGCAGGAGCTGGTGGAAACCGCCCAGCCTGGCCAATCGGTCTACGTGCCCCTGGAAACTCTGCAGGCCCACTACGGCACGCGCGCCGAGCAGGCGGTCACCACCCTCACCGGCGACCCCAACGCCTTCGCCGAGGCCACCAGCAGCGGCGCCGAGGTGCAGATCCCGCTATCCCGCTACGTGTCGATCATCGACCCGGCCGCGCATGCGCAGCTGGCCGATCACCTGCGCTTGCAGCCGAGCGAGGAAGTGAAGCCCGGCAGCGCCGAGCCGAACATCGAACAGGAGGTCGAGTCCACACTGCAGGAGCTGCGCGAGCAGGAGGCTGCGCCGGCCAACCCCGACGCCCCCATCATCGACCCCGGCCGCGCCCTGCTGTCCGAGGACCTGATGGACGCCCAGACCTGGGGCGAATACCAGGCCATGCGCCAGTCGGCATTCGAGGCCACCGAGCAAGCCCGCGCCGCCGAACGCGAGCGGTTCCGGGCGCGCGAGCAGGCGCGGCTGCAGCAGGGCATCCGCAAGCAGATCCAGGCCGAGGTCCAGGCCGAGATCGCCAAGCAGCCGGTGTACAAGGCAGTCCGGCTGCTGAAGGCCGGCAAGCTGTCCGACGGCACCGAGATCAAGCTCAACGCCGACGACGTACTCGCCAGTTACGGCCAGAAGGTACTGGACGCGCTGCCCGGCATGACCCGCAAAAAAGGCGGCCCGCACCCCGATGACGTCGCCCCGCTGCTGGGCTACCGCAACGGCGGCCAGATGCTCCATGCGTTGACCACGGCACCGAAGCTCGAGGAGGTGGTGCGCGCCGAGACCGACGCCCGCATGCCCGAGATCGAGGACGGCTATCGCCCCGATGACGGCCTGGACCCGCAGGCCAAGGTGCTGCTGCACGAGGTCCAGACGATCGAGCGCCGCGCCGGCGGCATCCGCACCCACGACAGCGTGCTGCGCGAGACCGCGCGCCGGCTGATCACCGAGAAGCAGGTCACCTACATCGCGCCGGCGAAATATCGCCTGGCCGAAGCCCAGGCCGCGCGGGACGCCTACAACGCCGCCAGCAAGGGCCGCTGGTCGGATGCGGCCTCCGCGCGCCGGCGCCAGCTGCAGGCCCTGTACCTGTACCGGGAAGCCCGCAACGCCCGCGAAGACGCCACCCGCATCGGTCGCTACCTGGCGCAGTTCGCCAAGAAGAAGACCCGCCAGACAATCGGCAAGGCCGGCGGCGGTTACCTCGCGCAGATCGACGCGCTACTGGACCGCTTCAACTTCGCCCACCTCACCCGCCCGCAGATGGCCGAGCGCGAGGGCCTGGCCGCCTGGATCCAGGGCAAGGCCGAGCAAGGCATCATCGTGGACGTGCCGCCCAGCATCGCCGACGAAGCGTTCCGGGTGCCGTTCAAGCAGCTGCGGATGGGCGAGCTGCGCGACTTGCACGACGCAGTGCGTACCCTCGCCCACGCCGCCAACGAATCGAATCTGATCCGCATCGAGGGCGAAACCCGCGACCTGCAGGACACCGACACTGCCATGGCCCAAGCCGTGCGCGAGGGCAACAAGCAGATCCGCCACCATGCCGGCGATCCGACCTGGAGCGAAGCGATCCGCAAGGAGGCCGGCCACGCCCGCGGCCTGCTCGGCGCCGCCACCGACATCGCCCGCGAGCTGGATGGCTTCAAGGACCTCGGCGCGGTGTGGTCCAACACCGTCGGCGTGATCCGCAAGGCCAACGACCGGGTCAACGTCGAGTTGCGCAAGGCGATGGAGGCCACCGCGAGCATCAAGCTCAAGCACTACAGCAAAGCCGAGCTGCGCGACTTCAACAAGGCCCGCTACTTCCCCGAACTGGAGGACCGCTGGAGCAAGGGCCGCATCCTGGCCCTGGCATTGAACTGGGGCAATGCCGGCAACCGCGAGGCGATCCTGACCCAGAACAAGGCACGACTGAGCCCCGAGCATGTCGGCACCCTGCTACGGACTTTGGACGCCCGGGACTGGGCCTTCGTGCAGGACGTGTGGGACCACCTGGACAGCTACTGGCCGCAGATCGCCGAGGCCCAGCGCCGGCGCACCGGCCTGGCACCGGAGAAGATCGAGCGCTCGCCGTTCGCAGTGACCACCCGTGACGGCCAGACCCTCACCGTGACCGGCGGCTACTACCCGCTGAAGTTCGAGGCCGACAGCGTCAAGGCGCTGCGCGAGGAACAGTCAGACCTGTTCAAGGCGATCCAGCTCGGGCGCTTCGCCAAGGCAGCCACCAAGAACGGCCACACCATCGAGCGCGTCGGCTCGGGCGGCCGCACGGTGCGCCTGGACCTAGGCGTGATCGATCAGCACCAGCGCGATGTGATCCGCGACCTGCACCTGGGCGACGCGGTCAACTACGTCTACCGGGCACTGAAGGGTGACCAATTCGCCGAGGCGATCCGCGACACCGGCAAGCTCGAGCTGCTGCGCGCCATGGACCTGTGGCTGAAGGATGCCGCCTCCGGCGAGATGGGCCTGCGCACCAAAGGCGAGCAGGTGGTGCGCTCGCTGCGTTCCAACTTCACTGCTTCGGTACTGACCTACAAGGTCACCAGCGCCCTGGCCCAATTGACCGGCGTGTTCAACACCAGCGCCACCCTGGGCAAGGTCGCCACGGTCCGTGGCGTGATGGAGCTGGCCAACCACCCCGTCAGCAGCTACCGTCGGGCGATGCAGTCGGACTTCATGCGCCAGCGCCTGCAGACTCACGTCGAGGCCGTCCAGGCGGTCCTGGACGCCGATGCAGGACGCTTCAGCCAGTACAAGGCACAGATGATCCGTCACGGTTACGCGATGATGCAGGGCGTGCAGTCGGTGGTCGACGTGGCCAGTTGGGTCGCCGCCGAGCGGGTCGGCCTGGAGAGATTCAAGGACCTGGGCAAGGCTCGGCAGTACGCCGACGACGTCGTCGCCCGGACCCAGGGTTCGGGCGAGTTCATCGACAAGAACGCGATCCAGCGCGGCACGCTCAGCGAGAACATGCGCCAGTCCGAATGGGTGCGCGCCACGACCACGCTACAAGGCTATCTGATCGCGGTCCAGAACGCCGCCTACGAGCGGACCCGTCGAACCAACTTCAGGAACCCCCTGCAGACCGTGAATTGGATGGTCGACTTGGTGCAGATGCTGATCCTGCCGGGGATCGTGACAGCGATCATCCGCGGCCAGTGGCCCAAGGACGAGGACGACGACGGCAGCACCCTGGACGACTGGATCCTGAAGTCCGGCGAGGACGGCCTGGCGACGCTGGTCGGCGGCATCCCCGGCCTGTCGGCAGCCGCCTCGGAGTTGCGCGGCTACGACGCCAAGGGCGTGGTGGCCGATGCCTGGGAATCGGCGGGGCGGGCGATCACCCAGGCCAAGCAGGGCGAGCTGGACAAGGCCGCGGTCAAGTCGGCAATCAACGTCGCCAGCTTCGCCACCGGCGTGCCGGCCAGCCAGATCAACACGACGATCGATGCGATCGATCAGGCCCAGGATGGCGAGCCGGTCAGCCCGTGGGAGTACGTCAACGGGCCGCAGAAGGACAGGGACGAGTGAGACTGCAGTTACTGTGCAGTTACGAAAAAGCCGGCTCGATGGCTGGCTTTGTTCTTTTTCCACGAAACCCCTTAGTTTCAGGGGCTTAAGTGGTGGGCGGTACAGGGTTCGAACCTGTGACCCCTACCATGTCAAGGTAGTGCTCTACCGCTGAGCTAACCGCCCGGTGACCCTACAGTGAATTGCTCAGTGCAGGGGCGCGCATTCTAGCCCAGCTCCGGGGAGTTTCACAATAGTCCGCCAACAAAAATCACCTCGGACATCGGCCAGACTCGCTACACGACCGACTTCATCCCAGGCTGGCCTCCTTCAATCGATGGATCTGGTCGCGGATCCGCGCCGCCTCCTCGAACTCCAGGTCGCGCGCATGCTGGTACATCTCCTGCTCCAGCGCCTTGATCCTGGCAGCGGCCTCAGCCGGCCCCAGCGCCCGATAGTCCGCCGGCTCCTCGGCGACGCGGCGTGCCTTGGACTTGCCCTTGCCTCCGCCGGAAGCGCCCTCGTCCCTGGCCCCTTCCAGGATGTCGGCGATCGGCCGCGCGACCGACTTGGGCACGATGCCGTGCTCCTGGTTGTATTCGACCTGCTTCTGCCGACGGCGATCGGTCTCGTCGATCGCCGCACGCATCGAGCGGGTCACCACATCGGCATACAGGATCGCCTTGCCGCGCAGGTTGCGCGCGGCGCGGCCGATGGTCTGGATCAGCGAGCCGGTCGAGCGCAGGAAGCCCTCCTTGTCCGCGTCCAGGATCGCAACCAGCGACACCTCCGGCATGTCCAGGCCTTCGCGCAGCAGGTTGATGCCCACCAGCACGTCGAACTTGCCCAGGCGCAGATCGCGGATGATCTCCACGCGCTCGACCGTGTCGATGTCCGAGTGCAGGTAGCGCACGCGAATGCCGTGTTCGCCGAGGTACTCGGTCAGGTTCTCCGCCATGCGCTTGGTCAGCGTGGTGACCAGCACACGGTCACCCAGCTTGATCCGCGCATTGCACTCGGACATCAGGTCGTCCACCTGGGTGCCGACCGGCCGGATCTCCACCTCCGGATCCACCAGCCCCGTCGGGCGCACCACCAGCTCGGTGATCTCCTCGCTCGCCTCGCGCAGCTCGTATGGCCCCGGCGTCGCCGAGACGTAGATGCTGCGTGGTGAGCGCGCCTCCCATTCCTCGAAGCGCAACGGCCGGTTGTCCAGTGCAGAGGGCAGCCGGAATCCGAACTCAACCAGTGTCTCCTTACGCGAGCGATCACCCTTGTACATCGCACCGATCTGCGGGATGGTCACATGCGACTCGTCGACCACCAGCAGCGCGTCCGGCGGCAGGTAGTCGAACAAGGTCGGCGGCGGCTCGCCGGCGGCCTTGCCGGTGAGATGCCGGGAATAGTTCTCGATGCCGTTGCAGTAGCCGACCTCGGCCATCATCTCCAGGTCGAACTGGGTACGCTGCGCCAGCCGCTGGGCCTCGACCAACTTGTTCTGCGCGTACAGCTGCTCCAGCCGCTGCCTGAGTTCGTCCTTGATGGTATCGATCGCGCTGAGGACGCGCTCGCGGGTGGTCGCGTAATGAGTCTTCGGATAGATCGTGTAGCGCTGCAGCTTGCGCAGCGTTTCGCCGGTCAGCGGATCGAACAGGGCCAGGTTCTCGATGTCGCCGTCGAACAGCTCGATGCGCAGCGCCTCGGCATCGGACTCGGCCGGAAACACGTCCACCACCTCGCCACGCACGCGGAACGCGCCGCGGGTCAGTTCGAACTCGTTGCGCGTGTACTGCAGGTCGGTCAGCTGCCTGATCAGCTGGCGCTGGTCGATGTGCTCGCCGATCGACAGGATCAGGCGCAGCGAGAGATAGTCCTCCGGCGCACCGAGGCCGTAGATCGCCGACACCGTGGCCACCACCACCGCATCCCGGCGCGACAACAGCGTCTTGGTCGCCGCCAGCCGCATCTGCTCGATGTGCTCGTTGATCGAGCTGTCCTTCTCGATGAAGGTATCCGACGAAGGCACGTAGGCCTCCGGCTGGTAGTAGTCGTAGTAACTGACGAAGTACTCGACCGCGTTGTGCGGGAAGAACGCCTTGAACTCGCCATAGAGCTGCGCGGCCAGGGTCTTGTTCGGCGCCATCACCAGCGTCGGCTTCTGGATCTGCTGAACGACGTTGGCCACGGTGTAGGTCTTGCCGGAGCCGGTCACGCCCAGCAACACCTGCTTGGCCACCCCGGCCTCGAAGTTCGCCGACAGCTTCTCGATGGCGGCCGGCTGGTCGCCGGACGGCGAATAGGGGGAGACCAACTGGAAGCGGTCGCTCATGACGATGGCTGCTCTGGACGATTGACCAGTATAGCCATCGTTCGCCGACGCCCCGGCAAGCAAAAACCCTACACAAGGAGGGACCAATGACCGATTCAGTCCCCACACCCGAGCCGCGAGACTGCTACGAAACAGCAAGGAAACAGCCTTATGCCAGGGAAGGCATCCACCGGCTTCACATTGCTCGAATCCATGATCGCGATGGCAGTGCTCGGCATCCTGGTCGCGGCCGGCCTGCCCTCATTCAAGGGTACGCTTGAACGGCAGCAGGCCAGAGCCGCTGCACACCTGCTGAGCAGCCAGTTCGCCGTCGCGCGCAGCACGGCGATCAGCCGGCAGATGCCCGTAACGGTCTGCCCCTCCACCGATGGAATACGCTGCGGCAACGACAGCGACTGGACCAACGGCTGGATCATGTACCGCGATCCTGGCAGGGCTGCGCAACCCGCCGGTGCGGCGGCGATTCTCAGGTGGGAGAACCGCCCGCCCGCTGGAGCCAACCGCCTGCTCTCCTCGCCCGGCCGACGCCTCGTCCGCTTCCTCCCAGATGGCCGCAGCGCCGGTACGAACCTGCGCGTACGCATCTGCTCGGACGAGCGCCTGATGGCCGAGATCGTGGTGAACAACCTCGGCCGCACGCGATCGTCCAGACCGCCGCGCGAACTGCCTTGTTCCGGCTAGACATGCGAGCCACGCCTCCTCCCGTCGGACAATAGACAGGACCCGGCAAGCAGAAAAAAGCAAAGGGCCGCGATTTCTCGCAGCCCTTGCAGGATATGGCGCCCGAAGTTGGACTCGAACCAACGACCCCCTGATTAACAGTCAAGTGCTCTAACCGGCTGAGCTATTCGGGCGGGGCGCGCATTGTAACGAGGCTTCGACGGGTAGTTCAAGCCCCGCGCGAAAATTTTTCCAGGCGACTCACCAGCATTCCGACAACGCCGCGCCGCTGCTCGTTTTCGCGCCCGCCTGGTTGATCGACAGCGTGCCGCAGGTATCCGCGGCCTGGGCGCCCTGGGGCGTCGCCACGAGGGTGAAGGTGGACTGGGTGGGCGCCGGCTCCAGTTCGATCCGATACATCATCCTCGCCCCCGCCTCGCGGGGAGACTGTTCGAACGCCAGCACATAGCCGGCATAGCTGTTGTTCACCGTGTGCTCGCGCTCGGCCAACTGCGCGAGCTCGACCAGGTCCGCCTTCGCCTGCGCCCTGCGCGACTTGCGTACCTGGTCCTGGTAGGCCGGATAGGCAATCGCGGCGAGAATCGCCACGATCGCCACCACGATCATCAACTCCAGCAAGGTGAATCCACTCGTCAGCCTGCGGCGATATGCCCGCCTCCTCATGCTCCGAACCTCCTCATTTGATCTGTCGCCAGGACTGCCTGCCGCAAGCGCGCGGCATGTAGAGCGGCGAGGCGCCGGAGACCTGAATCACCATTGAGCATTGGCTCAACAAGGCGTTTTCGAGATCCGCCTTCGTCGCCTCCGGGGCAAGGAGCGCGCCCCTCGCCATCGTCATCACCGCCACATCCTTCACCGGAGCCGAGCCGGTGCTGGAAAGCGCAATTGCGCCGGTACCCACTGCATGGGAATCACCGGTCAGTGAGCCGATTCTCACGCCCGACAGCGCCGCCGCGCCGTTCAGTGCGTTCAAGCCGTACAGCCAGTTGGCGCCCACGGTGCTGCAAGCATCGGTCGAACTGGGATCGAAGGTCGGGAAGAACACGATGCCGCTCTCGATCTCGGGATTACCGACGAAGCGTTCACCCGTGGATGCGAGATCGATGTACCAGCCCAGCTTGCCCACCGGCATCGAGTAACGGGTCGTGGTCCGCACACCGGAAGCCGTGGTGATGATCTTCTGCTCCAGCAGGTTCGCACGCCCCAGCGTCATGGACACGCCGCGATCCAGCACTCCATACAGGGTCTGCTGACTGTTATCGATCGCATCACTCTTGAACGAGAACGCGCCAGTGCCAAAATAAAGCATGACACCGCCGCCCGGCCCCGCCGCCGCCTGCAACCCGCCCAGGATCGGTTGCCGATTACCCTCATCGTCCGCCGCCACGAACAACGGCGTCGTAACCGCGTCGAGCAGCCTCGTCGCGGCCGGATCGGCAGTGACCGAGCGCAGGTCGAACTTCCATACCGCCCCCTTCTGGTCCGCGGCGTAAACGGTATCTGCGTAGCCGTCCCTGGCGGCCACGCTCAGATCGCTGCCACTCCAGCGATCCAGCACGACGATGTTGCCCAATCCGTTGCTGCCGGCAACCCCCGACTCCTGTGCCGGGATCAACGTGACCCTCCCGCTCATGATGTCGACGACGAACAGCATGGCCTTGCCATTGATGCTGCCGTAGCCGTTGCCGAAGATCGCCTTCCAGCTGACCGAACCCGCGGTGCTGCGCACCGGGACGATCACCGGCTTGCCGAGGACATTACCAATGTTGTTGGCGATGTCGGCATCGTCGCTGCTGTCGTTGAGTTCCCACAACCGACTGGAGCCAACGAAGCTGTCCGGATCACTGACATCCAGCGCAAACACCCCCTTCCCTCCCGCCCCGGACGTACCAACCAGGACCGACATCCAATCGTCGTTACCGTTGGCGATATCGGCGACCGTGATGGGGCCATCGACGTAGTAGCGGTGCTGGAAGACCTGGTCATCCTTGTCCTCGGCCCTGTACGGGAACAGCAGGTTGCCCATGTGCCCCAGGACGGACTGAGGGACGTAGGCGAACTTCTCCACGCCCGTGCCGCCGTCGAACGCGTGCAGCATGCCGTCGTTGGCGCCGACGTACACCATGTTGGCGCGATTCCTGGCCTTGGTCTTCAGGAAGGCCGCATACCCATATGGATCGTACTTGCCCGTGGTGTGGTCGTAGATCGACGTATAGCCGTAGTCGTCACTCGGCGCGGAAATGACCGGCGTCGAGTTCACGATGTCGCCGAGCCGCGTGGTCCGCGTGCGCAATGGCGTGTCCCTGGAGGCTTCCAGCGTCTGGTCGCCACGCAGGTAGGCGATCGCCTGGTCCAGGCTGACATTGAGTTCGGAGCGGATCGTGGATGCACTGCAACGCGACAGATTGTCGCTGCACAGATCCGCCAGGGCCAGGTTGCTCGAGTTGAACGGCGATGCCCCGCCCGAGGCTCCAAAATAGATGTTCCGATCCGTGGCCGCCGGCAGTCTGGCACTGGCCTCCCACAGGGTCTCGTACTGGACCTCCCTGGTCACGGCATGGGTAGAGATGAATTGCGCCTTCAGCTCGCTGTACCAATCGGTACCATTGTTGCCCGCCCTGTAGACCGGGGTAACCGAGAAAGACCCGGATCCGATGCGCGAGCCCGTGAGCGAGATACTTCCGGAGGGCGAATTTCCATCGCCACTCAGCGAAAGGATGCGCCGCATGGCGGCGGTGACCTCGGCCGGCGTCTGTGCATTGACGAACTCACCACGAGCATTGATGACGCCATGCCAGATTTCATCCACCGCGGCGCCATCGTCGACACTGGTCGGATCCGGCGACCAAACCGGCGCTGACGCGTATGGGTCCGCCGTCGCCGCCACGTCATTGCCATAGATACGTCCCTGCGCTCCCAATACGATCCCGTAGAAGTTCATGTGCAGGTTCACCTGGCAATCCAGGCGCTTCCAGTCCGCAGAATCCTTGCCCAGCGACGCGCACTGCTCCGGAACTTTCACCACCCCGCCAACAAAACCGTTACCGCTACGCAACGGCACGTTCGCCCCGCTGTAATAGCTGGCTGCTATGTCGGCGATGGTATTGCTGTAACTGTCGGCGAATGGTGCCCCCATCGCGCCATCGGCATTGCCATAAGCTTCTGGCTTATCAGACGAATTGGTATACCCATCGGTGAAAAGCATGCCCGCGTTCTTCTGACAGGCAAGCTGCACCGGCGCTTCATCGTCCGTGCGCTTGAATTGCTGCCCCAGCCATGCCACGGCACTGCGATTGGGAGTGGCGCCACCTCGGTCCACCAGCAGGCCATTGGCCTGCAGCTTCAGAATCTGCGCATACAACGCCTCCTTATCGGCTTCGACTCCCATGTCGTACATGGTGACGTCGACACGATCATTGATGGTGAAATAGCCCACCCTCATCGTGTTTACCGAGGCCATGGACTCGGTCATTGAGCCCACCATCGCCAGCAAGCGATTGCGGTGATACTGGAACCAGTTGGCAAAGTTCTGTATCGCGTCGTCGTATCCGCTGAGGTAATTCTCCGGCTTGATCTCGTAGCGGCGCAGACTGCAGCCCGGACCACAGGCATTCTCGACGACTGGCCGATACTGGTCCCCCACCTTGAAACCCTCAGGCGCCGGGTCATCGACAGGAAGGTAGAATGTCGCGGGAAAATAATCGAACGCCATGTTGGCGGCGCTGTTGACGCTGCGGGCCGCCGTCGCCCAACTCCTTCCGGAACGATAGCGCATGCCCCGATCGCTGAGGTCAGGAATGTTCATACCTGCGAGCATCCTGAATGTCTCGTCGGTTCGAGTGCGATTGGCCGTCATGTCATAGGTGACGTTGTATCCCGCAGAGAATCTGCTTCCATATTCCTGAGGGTCACGCGGATCGGCACGGGTAGCTGCAATCGAGGCATTCGGCCAGCGGTCCTTGCCGTTAGGCCTGAGCCAGGGAAGATAGGTCGTGGCCGGATTGAAATAGCCCTTGTTGTAGACCGGCGAACGCGCGAAGCCAAACCCATCCAAAGGCGGAATGGCGTAGGACCCATATGCCTCGTTGTAGCCATCGTGCGGAAACAAGAAGTGATATGTCCCACATCCGCTGCCATTCTGGCTGCAACGACTCTCCCCCGCATCCAGCGAGCCATCGTAGAAGAATGTCCTGGTGGATGAGTTCCACGAGAATCGCATGTCTCCGCCCGGGAATATCCGCTCGAACACCATCGAATTCGAATCATCCACCGCCATCACGAATGCCGGTGTCACTGGCGTCTCGATATTCATCGGCGCCTGCGCAAGCTCCCCGGCACCTTGGGTCGAATACGCCGAGTACAGGAAATAACTGCTGGCCCCGATGGCTGCCAGCGCCGCCAGTGCACTCATTTTCGCTCGCCGGGAAAGCATGAGGCGTCTCAAGGTCTGAAGATGGTATCGACGGCGGCCTCGGCGGCGTTGTCGCCAGCACCGTCGGTGCTGTAGGCCGTTATCTGGTAGACCGGATTGGCGTCTTCATTCACCGCTCCCCCCATGCCCAGGCCGGAATTCCCGGAGATGCACGGGCCGATGAGCCGGACATTGGCCTGCGCGTCACCGCTGGACTGCAAGCCAGCCACCCAGTCGGCGGCGTCGAATGGCACGTCACACATAGCCACCTCGGATACCGCCGCGCAGCCGGCCGTCGTCGTGCGATTGACGATGTCCTCGACGCCGCACTCGGTGTTGCGCGCCAGCGTCTCCGCACTCTGGAACGCCATGTTGGAGGCACGGTAGTTGGACGACATGCGCTCCTGCAAACCGGTCACCTGCATGCCGACGATGCCCAGCAACGCCAGCAGGATCAGCATGATCAACGCCACGTACAGTACCGCGCCGGACTGCCTGTTCGCGGAAGTTGCCCTGGTCATGGGAACGCTCTCCCTCAATTGCCGTACAGGCGGTTGCGCAGCGCCACCGTCGTTTCATAGGCACCGCGGTAGCGGCCATCGTGGGTGGCAGGCGGCACGATCTCCACGCCAAGCACGTGCAGGCGGCTGGCGGCATTGGGAACCTGCGCGGTCGCCTGGTCCGGGCTCCGCAGCAACAGCCCGACCTGAACGCTGCCGACCCTGCGCCAGTCGTCCGCGGCAGTTCCGATCGTGTCCGCCGTGTTGTAGACGTCGATATAACCGCTGGGCGCCGCCGTCGCCAGGTCGGCGACACGATCCTGGCCGAAGATCAGCTGCATGCTCTCCACGCCCTCCACCAGCTCCTCGGCCTGATACCTCGCACCGTCGTAGCGGGCGCGATAGAGCGCCGGCTCCCCACTGGCACCGGCGGCAACGTAATAGACCAAGGAGTCGGCGCGATAAAGCACGGTCTGTCCCGTCGGCTGGGCGGTATAGCGGTCCAACACGGCTGTCGTCTGCACCGTCCCACTGGCCGGGGCCACCACGGAAGCCTCGAACACATCCGCATAGCTGCAATCGGCGATCCCGAAGAGCCTGGGGCTGGCCACGCCGTCCTGCGTCAAAGCTTCCCAACGGGCCGTCGGCACGGTGATGGTAGTACCCGAGCCGGTGGCGATGGCATCGACCGGCGCCCCCAGGCTGGACAGGAACCTCAGCACGAGCACGTCGCTGCCGGCGAGCGGCTCGAGCGCCGAGATCGCCGTCGGGAGCGCCGGCGACCAACCACTCGCCGGCGCGCCGATCGTCATGGAATCGCCCGGCTCAGTGCCGTTCGCCTCATACGCCTGGATGGAGACCGCGAAGTCCAGTGCCGGCTCGGTGGAGGCACCGAAGTGCACCTGCAGAGCCCCATTGGTCTGCAGGTGCGACTGGTCGTTGACGCAACCAAAATGCCCGGCCATGCGCAGGTCACGCTGCAAATAGTCGATGGCGAAGCGCGAGTTCTCCTGGTTACGCGCCAGTCCTTCCGACAGCTGGTACGCCATGCGCGAGGCCGCAAACACCTGAATGACCCCCGCCATCAGCACCAGACCAATCAACATCGCGATCATCAGCTCGATCAGCGAAAGACCCGTCTGCCTAGCAGGGCGACGGCGCTTCACAGGGCGGCACTCACGCTGAATTCGGTATCCGCGCCAATGCGCTCGGGCCAGCGCAGCGTCGCCGTCGCGATCCCGCCATCATAGGTAACCGTGGCGCTGGCCCCTTCGCCCAGCGCACGCACGACCTGACACTTCCACAATGCGGCCATCGCGGCGACATCCTGCGTGCCGGTGGCCGGCTCGCAGGCCGCACCGGTGATATCGCCCGCATCGAAACTCGCCGCCGCGGGGAAACCGGCCGCAGTCAGTCTGTTGCTGCGCATCTGATCGAGCAGCTCGGTGGCCAGATTGGTGGCCTGAGTCCGATAATTCGAACTCTGCGACATCCGCACGCTCATCGTCTGCAGCAAGGCGAACCCCAGCAGACCGAAAGCCAGCACCAGGATGGCCACCAGGACCTCGACCAGCGTGAAACCGACGGCACGACGCCGCCCTGCGCCCCCCGCATGCGATGCGCGCGGGATATTCATGAGCATGTTTGCCTGACGACACGGACCTGGCCGGTCGGCATGACCGTCAACGCGCGCGCCAGCGATTGCTCCGCACTGCACCCGGTAGCACGCACTGCGATGACCTGCGCACCCGCGGCCACGGTATCGCTGACATCACGCCCAGTAGCGCGCCCACGGCTGTCGAATATGAACTTTGTGACGCCGCGCGAGGAGAGCTCCAGTCCCAGCCTGCCCTGCGAATAGCGCAGCACCGGCTCGGCATCGTCGAGGTTGCCATTGCCGTCGACGTCCTGCCAGACCAGCCAGCCCTCACTCCAATCGTTGCCGCAATCGGTGCCGGTGGCGCTGGGACATACGCCACTGGACACCGTGTTTCTGACGGCCTCGCCGCGCGCCAGCGCCAGCGAGGCAATCAGCTCGTTGGTTCCCGTGGCCACGCGATTGGAGGCCAGGACGGACTGGAAACCCGGGAACCCGATGGCCACCAGAATCGCCATGACGGCAACGGTGATCATCAGCTCCACCAGGGTGAAGCCCCTTGTCGGACGGCATGGCATGTGGACGCTCCCCAGCGCAGTGGACAGAGTCTGACAAATATGCCGTCGATTTGACAATAACCGCAAAGGCGAACATCAACAACCCGATGCGCGCCCGCAGGCGCCGGCGCCAATCCGGATCAGGTCACCACCCGGTAACAAGGCCGGTATTCCCCCGATATCTTCATCCGGCGCTGCTCGACGAAGGCACGCAGCAGGCCATCCAGCGCCTGCATGATGTCCGCATCGCCGTTGATCTCGAACGGGCCGAACTGCTCGATCCGGCGCATGCCGTCCTCCTTGACGTTGCCGGCGACGATGCCGGAGAAGGCCCGGCGCAGGTCCGCGGCCAGCGCATGGGCCGGCCGGCCATGGTGCAAGTCCAGGGAAGCCATCGCCTCATGGCTCGGCACGAACGGACGCTGGTACTCCAGCGGAATGCCGATCGACCAGTTGAAGTAGTAGGAGTCCTTCTGGTCCTTGCGGTACTCGCGCACGCGCTGGATACCCTCGGCCATCTTGCGCGCCACCGCCACCGGATCACCGACAACGATCTCGTAGCGCGAGGCCGCCTCATCGCCCAAGGTCAGACGGATGAAGCGATCGATCTGTTCGAAATACGGCGCAGCGATGGCCGGCCCGCTCAACACCAGCGGGAAAGGCAGCCCACGGTTCTCCTCGCGCAGCAGGATACCCAGCAGGTAGAGGATCTCCTCGGCGGTACCCACGCCGCCCGGGAACACGATGATGCCGTGCCCCAGCCGCACGAACGCCTCCAGGCGTTTCTCGATGTCCGGCATGATCACCAGGTGGTTGACGATCGGGTTCGGCGACTCGGCCGCGATGATGCCCGGCTCGGTGATGCCGATGTAGCGCGTGCTGTTGCGGCGCTGCTTGGCATGGGCGATGGTCGCGCCCTTCATCGGTCCCTTCATCGCCCCCGGCCCGCAGCCGGTGCAGATGTCCAGCCCGCGCAGGCCCAGCTCGTAGCCGACCTGCTTGGTATAGAGGTATTCGTCGCGCGAGATCGAGTGCCCGCCCCAGCAGACCACCAGGTTGGGATCGGACGGCTGCAGCAGGCGCGCGTTGCGCAGCAGCCCGAACACCGCGTTGGTGATGCCTTCGCTGGACTCGAGATCGACCACGCACTCCGGACCGAGCTCGATCGCCATGTAGGCCAGGTCGCGCACCACCGCGAACAGCAACTCGGCCACGCCGTTGATCAGCTCGCCATCGACGAAGGCCATAGCCGGCGCGCTGGTCAGCTCCAGGCGGATGCCGCGGTCGCGCTGCGCGACCTGGATGTCGAAATCGGGATAGAGGTCGCGCGCTGCGCGCGGGTCGTCCGACGCGCTGCCGCTGGTCAGCACCGCCAGCGCGCAGCGGCGCAGCAGTTCATGCATGCCACCACTGGACGCGTCGCGCAAGCGGGCGACCTCGGCCCGCGAGAGCACGTCCAGCCCGCCGCGCGGGTAGATCCGCGCATCCACCACCGGCAACGCACCGGCCACCGTATCGCCTGCTTCCATCACGTACTCCCGATATGCAACCGCGGGAATGTAGCGCACTCCCCCCCCCAAAAGGAAACGGCCGGGTTGCCCCGGCCGTTTACATGGACTGCGCCGCTCCGCGGCGGGTCAGAACTTGTAGCGGAAGCCCAGTTGCAGCGACCATTGCGAGACACCGGTATTGAAGCCGTCGGCATCGGCATTGGCGTAGCTGGCGCTGGTGGGCGTGGTGAAGTTGTAGATGTACTTGCCGCTGGCCTGGTCGATGCCGACGAAGCGGGCGACGCCCTGGTCGGCGTAGAAACCGTAGTCGTAGATGCGCCCCCACTTCTTGTTGAGCAGGTTGCCTACGTTGACGATGTCCAGCCAGATCTCGGACTTGTGGCCCTTGAAGAAACCCGGAAGCTCCTGGCTGATGCGTACGTCGAAGGTGTTCACGAAGCTGGCGCGGCCGGCATTCTGCGGCGCCACGCCGCCGGCATAGCGCTGCAGCTGCGGGTTCTTGCCGAGCCACTCGAAGAACGCCTGCTCCATCTCCGCGCCGCCGCTGAAGATCACGTCGCCCGGCCCCGAAGGCACGTAGAACAGGTCGTTGTAGGAGCGGCTGTCACCGTTCATGTCGTTGCTGTAGACCCAGCTGTACGGGCGTCCGCTGCGGCCCTCGTAGAACAGGCCGATGCTGGTCTGGTAGTCGCCGAAGAACTTGTGCTTCCAGTTCAACGCCGCCGAGACGCGGTCCTTGATCTCGTAGCGCGAAGTCGACAGCGCGTCGTCGTTGGCCTGGAACACGTAGTTGTTGTTCCAGCCGGAGGTGGCGGTCGAGCTCGTCAGCGCACTGACTTCCTTGGCGTCGGTATAGGTGTAGCCCAGGCTCCACGACCAGTCGCTGGTCTCCGAGAACGGCTTGGACAGACTCACCGTGAATTGGCTGGAGCGGCCCTTGTCGGTGGTGTCCAGCAACAGCACGTCGCCGTAGGCGCTGTTGCGGTTGGCGCGCGGGGTCCGCGTGGTCCCGTACACGCTGCCCCAGTACAGGTTGCGGCCATCCGGACCGACGAAGGTCGGATCCTCGATGTCCAGGCGCTGGTAGTAAAGCGCGGTCTTGACCTTGGTCAACAGCAACTCGGCCGAACCGACGATGCCGTACCACGGCAGCTCATGATCGAAGGCGATGTTGGCCTTCCATACCGACGGCTGCTCGAAGTCGCTGGCGATGAAATTGACGTTCTGCCGCGGCGCGGACGCGCTGACGCCCTCCTGTGCGTACTGCTCGACCTGGGTGTAGTTCAGGCCGGTGGCGGCATAGGCGTTGCTCAGCCAGACCATCGGCGATGCGCCCTGGAACAGGCCCAGGCCACCACGCAACTGGGTCGGGCGCTCGGCATCGAAGGTGTAGTTGAAGCCGAAGCGCGGCTGCCACAGGACGCTGTCGTTGCCGATGCTGCTGTTGTCGTAACCGTAGTAGGCCGAGGCGGTCGCGTTGTAAAGCGGCTTGCGGTTCACCGAGTAGCGATCGCCGCGCAGGCCGAAGGTCAGGGTCAGGTTGTTGTTGACGTACCACTGGTCCTGCACGAACACACCGAGGGTCTTGTAGGTGAAGTCGGCCGCCATGTTGTCGACGTTGCCATCCAGCGGATAGCGCACCTGCGAGTAGCTGGGCGCGTCGTTGGCGAAGTCCTCGATGCTGTTGTAGGTGTAGGCGCCGTCGACATAGGGCGCGTAGACGTTGTAGACCTCGTTGGTACCGTATTCGGCGCCGAACTTCAGTTCGTGGTCGCCCAGGGTCAACGTGCCGGCGCCGAAGTAGTTCCAGGTCTTGGTGTAAAGCTCGTTGTACTGGCTGTTGACCTCGGTGCCCAGGAACAGGCTGGGGTCGGTACCCACGCCAGTGGAACTGCTCGGATCGCCGAACGCCAGGGTGATCGCCGGCGTGCCCTTGGCCGGTGGCAGGCGCACCGCCGAGTAGTCGCGGTAGGAGGCCTTGAATTCGGTGGAGAACACATCGCTCCAGTCGCTGAACAACTGGCCGACGTAGCTCTCCACGGTCTTTTCGTGCTGGTACCAGTACGAGCTGAGCGAAGCGGTGTCGGTATCGCCATAGCCGTTGATGCGCAGCTTGCTCTGCTCGAGCTTGCTGTAGCGCAGGCTGGCGCGGTGGTTGTCGCTGATGTTCCAGTCCAGCTTCAGCGCGTACTCTTCCAGGTCGGTGTCGCCGCTGCTGCTGGTGTCGCCGGCGCTTACGCCATAACGATCCTCGAAGATCGATTGCGCCGCCGAGATCTGCTCCTGGGTGATCGCGCCGCTGCCGATCGCACTGCCTTCGATGTCCGCGCCGGGCGCGACCTGCTTGAACTTCTCGTAGTTTGCGAAGAAGAACAGCTTGTCCTTGACGATCGGCCCGCCAAAGGTCGCGCCGTAGGTCTGTTCCTTGGTGAAGCCGTTGAATGGCGTGCCATCCTCCGGGTTGTCGCCGAACCAGTCACCGTCGCGCATGTAGCCGTATACCGAGCCATGGAACTCGTTGGTGCCGGACTTGGTGACCGCATCCACCACCGCGCCGGTGGCGCCGGTGATGGTGATGTCGTAGCTGGACAGGTCGACGTTGATCGCCTCGATCGCCTCCATCGATACCGGCTGGCGGCGGGTCGGCATGTTGTTGCCCTCCAGGCCGAACGAGTCGCTGGCGGAGACGCCATCGATGCGGATCGCGTTGTAGCGCGGATTCTGGCCGCCGGCGCTGATGCTGCCGGACGCGCGGTCGATGAACGCCACGCGCGGATCAAGACGCATGTAGTCCTGAATGTTGCCGCCGATGGAGGCCTGCGACTCGATGGTCTGCCGACCGATGCTGGTGCCGGCGCCCATCTTGTTCGCGCTGAACACCTCGGACCCACCGGCTATCGCCGTGGCCGTGACGGTTTCGAGCGTGGTCAGATCACCGGCCAGGGTCGCGTTGACACTGGCAACCTGATTGACGCCGAGGTACACGCCATCCTCGGTCTTGGTGCCCTCGCCCGGCTTGGTGATGGTGATCGTGTACGGACCGCCGACGCGCAGGCCACGCGCGTTGTAGCGACCGGCTGCATCCGTCGTCGCCCGGCTGACGGTGCCCGACTCGGCATGGGTGATGGTCACTTCAGCACCTGTGACCGGCTGACCGCCGGTGGTCGTGACCAGGCCGCCGACACCGGCGGAGGTGCTCTGCGCGAACACGGGCGCGGCGGCGAACGCGGCCACGAGGCCAAGTGTCAGCTTTGACATGCGGAGACAGCGGAGGTCAGTCATTTCGGTAGCCTCGATGCGAATTTGACGGATACGAAAAAAACGTGCCATCCATCCCAGTTTTGGGCTGGATTTCTGATGTTGTGCCTTGGGGTCCCCCGACCGGCGGCCGGTTGCAGCCGCAACGGTTAACAGCAGATTAACACGGTATACGCGAATTGTGACGGAAACGAGACATTTTTAGCGCATCTAGACATTTATGACGACATTCGCACCATGAAATGGCGGTGGGCACCTGGGCGAGGTCCGGCGGCACAGGTCCCGTGTGGCTGCCCCCAAAAAAACGAAGGGGACGCCCGCCAGCCCTCCACCCGGCGGATTACCCACCACCAAAGTGCAGGCGAAAAAAAGGCCGGCGCAATGCGCCGGCCTGGCCGCCCTAGCGGGCGATCGAAGCGGTGGATCTCGGATCAGGTCAGAACGATGCGCCGACGGTGACGATCGCCGCGCGCGGCTGCAGCACGTTGTAGTACGGAGTGCCGGTCTTGGTGTAGTCGCCGTCGGACACTGCCATCAACGCCGTGCTGCTCACCCAGGTGATCGCCTTCTTGTCGGTCAGGTTGCTGACGTTGAGCTTGACGTAGGGCTTCTTCAACCAGCTCCAGTCCTGGAAGTTGTAGCCGGCGTCGAAACCTAACGTGGTGTAGCCGCCAACCTGCTCGGTGTTCATGTAGTCACCGTAGCGCGAACCGGAATAGCGTGCCTTCAGTGCGGCCCAGAACCCGCCCTGATCGTAGTTCAGCGAAGCCGTGAACAGATCCTTCGGCGTGTTGGGCAGCTGCTTGCCATCGGTCGGATAGTCCAGGCCGCTGTAGCTGTACGCACTCTTCATCTCGGCCTGCGTGCGGGTGTAGGAGGCGTACAGCTTGAAGCTGTCACCCAGCCTGTAGCTGGCCTCGCCATTGAAGCCGCGCATCTGCACCTTCGGAATCGTGATGTAGACCGAATTGTCGTTCTCGTCATAGCTGGAGATCGACTTGTTCCTGTAGTCGCTCTGATAAACCATCAGCGAGGCGCCGACGCGATCGCCATAGAAGCGCCAGCCCAGGTCGTAGGTCCAGGCCTGTTCCGGCGTGGACTGCTCGGTGCCGGCGAACTGATTGGTATAGATCGAGCTGGTCGCCGGCACCCGGAAGCTCTCGGCCACCCCCAGGAACAGCTGGTTCTGCTCGTCGAGCTGGTACTTGAGGCCGAACGCCGGCAGCGTCTTGGTATAGGTGTTGTCGAAATAGGCCGACTTGGTCGAGCTGCTGGTGCCGCCCGGATAGGCCAGGTCCCAACCCGTGCGGGTGGCATGCAGCAGCGAGATGCCCAGGTTGACGGTCAACTGGTCGGTCGGGGTCCAGTTGTCCTGGACGAAGTACTTCTGCACCGTGGTCACCGTGTAGGCGCGGTAGACCTGAATCGGGCCGCTGCCATCGCTGTAGTACAGCTGGCAGGCCGAGGAGTCACCCCAGGTATCGCAAAGATCGCCGTTGCTCTGGTCGACGGTGACGAAGTTCTGGTGCTGGCTCTTGCGCGAACGGTCATACCACACGCCATAGACCAGGCTGTTGTTCTCGCCGATGTCCTGGAAGAACTTGGCGATCACGCCCGGGCGCACGGTCTTCGAAGCGGAGTACTTGGCCGCGATGCCCGTGTACAGCTCGCCGCTGGCGGTGTAGTAGCCGTAGCTGCTGGTGATCTTGGAGGGCGTGCTGTTGCCGCCGCCATCGCCCCACCATACATACGGGACCACCGACAGGCGCAGGCTGTCACTCAGCGTGAACTCGCCGTCGAGGCTGGCCAGCACACTCTTGTACGGATTGCGCCGCAGGTTGTAGTAGGAGGTGCTGCCGCTGCCCCACTCGGTGGCGTAGTCGGCGTCGTAATCCTGCGCGATGGTCGACTTGCTCTGGGTGTAGTAGGCGTAGTTGCTCTGGCGGTTGTACTGGAACGAGGCACTGATCGAGTTCGTGTCGTTGATCTGCCAGATCGACTTGCCGTCGATCTTCACCACGTCGAAATCGCCCCGGCCCTTCCACTTGTCGGCGGTGTTCTTGGAAATCGAGATCCACGAGCGCACCGGACCGGTGTCACCGGTGTTCACGCGCAGGAAGGTACGGCGGTAGTTGTTGCTGCCGAAGCCCTGGTTGAAATCCACGCCGAACTCGTGGCTCGGGTCGATCGTCGACCAGGCGATCTGGCCGCCGGTGGCGCCCATTTCCGGCGCATCGACGTTCGGGGTGCCCTGCAGCACGGTGATGTCGTTGTAGTTCTCGGCGTCGCCGTACTCGGTGGCGTAGACCGAGTAGCTGCCGCTGTCGGTGACCGGCGCGCCGTTGACGGTGATGCCGATCGCCGAGGAGTCGAAGCCGCGCAGGCTGTAGTTGCCGTTGGCCAGGCCGGTGACGTCGTCGCTGGCCGCGTCGATGCCGGGGATCGAGGAGATCAGCTGGGTGAAGTTGCTGCCACCGGACGCCTTCTGGATCGCCTCGCGGGTCATCGTCGAGATTGCCTTGGGCGCGGTCTGCACGGTCATGTTGCCGCCACCGAGGATGTAGGCATCCTTGTTGGCGGTGACGCTGACCTTGTCCAGCTGCTGCACGCGTTTGGTGTCGTAGGCGGCCGTGGTGTTGGAGGTGCTCGACGCGGTGACGCGACTGCTCTGTTCGTCGGCATCGGTGCTCTGGGCATGGACCTGACTGGAGAGCACGCTCGCGAGGGCGAGGGCGAGTACCGACCACGGGAGCTGCTGGCGGGATTTCATGGATGACCTCTGAGGCTGGCGGGACTGTAGACACAGACAGCCCACCCGCCCGGCACGCCGCTTGAACGGGCTGGTCTTCGGGTCACGCGGACAGAAGGGCTGACTGGAACGTGATGATCACGTTAAGCAGCGCATGTCACCGCCATATGCCGCCGAATTTTTCAAATTCGGCACGTGACGACACATAAGCACAATAAAAATGTCCGCGAACGCCATCAATCTGTCACATCCTTCCAGTCCGCCCGAGCCTGCCCGGTCCCTCGCAAGCCCGTGCCAAGCCAGCGAACGGATACTCAGACGTTCACCGGCAGCTGGAGGTAAGTGCCGATGCCATCCAGGAACATCTGCACCGAGATCGCCACCAGCAGCATGCCCATCAACCGCTCCAGCGCGGTCAGGGCGCGATGACCCAGCAACTTGTAGAGCAACGGCGAGCAGAAAAGGATCGCCGCGGTCGCCCCCCATGCCGCCAGCAGCGACAGGCTGAACTCGGGCAGGCGCGCAGGCTCGTTGCTGCCCATCAGCATCACCGCCGCCATACCCGACGGCCCTGCCACCAGCGGGATCGCCAGCGGCACGATGAAAGGCTCGCCATCGGGGATTTCGCCCAGCAGCCCCTCCGGGCGCGGGAAGATCATCCGGATACCGATCAGAAACAGCACGATGCCGCCGGCGATCGCCACCGACTCCTGGCGCAGGTGCATCAGCTCCAGCGCGTACTTGCCGCCCCACAGGAAGCCCATCAGCACCACCAGCGCGATCAGCAGCTCGCGCGCCAGCACGATGCGCTGGCGTCGCGGCGGCAACGGCCTGAGCACACTGAGGAACACCGGGATGTTGCCCAGCGGGTCGAGGATCAGGAACAGCAGCAGCGCCGCGGACAGGATGGTCATGTGCAAGGACTCCAGATGGCGCCGCGATGCACGGCGCCCGACGCGGAAAGCAGGGTGACGCAGGCGTTCGCGTAGCGGCCAGG
Organism: Pseudomonas sp.; assembly: GCA_047607345.1. Taxonomy (GTDB): domain Bacteria; phylum Pseudomonadota; class Gammaproteobacteria; order Xanthomonadales; family Xanthomonadaceae; genus Pseudomonas_S. The sequence continues at coordinate 62,067 of JASGDF010000084.1, forward strand.
ATCGGCCGCCTCGCGGTCGTCCTGATGCTGGAAGGCGCGTGCCCGCAGCGGCGTGCGCATCGGCCCCGGCTGCAGGCCGCACACGCGCACCGGCCCGGCGGCGGTCTCCTGGTGCAGGCTCGCCACCAGGCCGCGCTGCGCATGTTGCGCGATGCCGTAGCCGCTCCAGTAAGCCTGCCCGACCCGTGCCGGATCATCCACCACGAACACCAGCGCCGCATCGTCGCGGTCGCGCAGCAGCGGCAGGCAAGCCTGCGACAGCCACAGGCGCGCGGTGAGATCGACATGCAGCGAGCGCGCCAGCACCGCCGGGTCGGCGTTCTCCAGCGGGGTCAGGCCGGGAAAGTCCGCCGCGCAATGCAGCACCCCGTCCAGACGCCCCAACTGCGAGCGCAGGCGCCCGGCCAGTTCTGCGTGGTCATCCGGCGTGGCGCCAGCCAGGTCCAGCGGATACAGCAAGGGCTCGGGCCCGGCCGCGGCCACCACGTCGTAAACGCGTTCGAGCTTGCGGACCTGCCGACCGAGCAGCACCACGGTCGCCCCGGCCGCGGCACAGGCGCGCGCGGAGGCCGCTCCCAGGCCGCCCGACGCTCCCGTAACCAGCACCACGCGCCCCGCCAACGATGTTGGCGGGGCGTGGCCCTGCGTCAAGGTCACGGCTGGTAGGCCTCGCTGACAATGCGCTTGAGCTCGCCGGACTCGAACAGTTCCAGGGTGATGTCGCAACCGCCGATCAGCTCGCCATGGATGAAAAGCTGCGGAAAGGTCGGCCAGTTCGAGAAGCGCGGCAGGTTGGCGCGAATCTCCGGCTCCTCCAGCACGTTGACGGTGCGCAGCTGTTCGGCGCCGGCGGCCAGCAACGCCTGCACGGCGCGACTGGAGAACCCGCACATCGGGTACTGCGGCGTGCCTTTCATGAACAACACGATGGGATACCGCTCGACTTCAGCCTGGATCCGCTCGATCACCGCCATGGGATTCTCCTGACAGAGCGCGGAGCCCGACCGTCCCGGTCGGATAGACTCCCGCACAAGAGGCGCATTGTAAGCCCTCGCCGCGCCCGACCGCCGATACCGAGCCGATAAACTGCCCCCATGCCGATCGAACTGCCTGCCCTGCCCTATGCCCTCAGCGCCCTGGAGCCGCACCTGTCGGCGGCGACGCTGGACAGCCACCATGGCCAATACCACCGCCAATGCGTCGAAGAACTCAATGCGCGGATCGAAGGCAGCGAGTTCGCCGAGCTCCCGCTGGAGGACATCGTCCGGCGCGCCCAGGGCAGCCTGTTCGACGCCGCCGCGCAGGTCTGGAACCACGACTTCTACTGGCAGTGCCTGCGCGCGCGCGGCGGCGGCGATCCGGCCGGCGCGCTCGCCGGGAAGATCGCCCAGGCCTTCGGCGATGCCGCGCACCTGCGCCAGGAATTCAACCGCGTCGCGCTGGCGCTGTTCGGCTCGGGCTGGGTATGGCTGGTACAGCGCCCGGACGGCACGCTGGCGCTGGTGAGCACCCCGCACAGCGGCACGCCGCTGACCGGCGGCGACACGCCGCTGCTGGCCTGCGACGTCTGGGAACACGCCTACTACCTCGACCACCAGAACGCGCGCGCGGCCTATCTGGAGGCATTCTGGAAGGTGGTCAACTGGGATTTCGTCGCCAGCCGCCTGCAATGACCCCGCACACGGCATAGGAGCGACTTCAGTCGCGATGGGCTTTCCCGGCAAAGCCCCATCGCGACTGAAGTCGCTCCTACGAATCAGATCCCGCCATCCAGCCGCGCCAGCACCGGCGCCACTTGCGCCTGGCGGCCCAGCGCAGCGCCGGCCTGTGCCAGTGCCGCGCCCAGCGCCACCGCACTGTCGGCCCGCAGCGTGGCATGCCCGACCTTGCGACCGGCCCGCGGCGACTTGCCGTAATCGTGCCAATGCCCGCCGGCGATTTCCAGGAACGGCGCGGCCGGCGGCATCTCGCCCAGCCAGTTGAGCATGCAGGCGTGGCCACGCACCGCGGTGCTGCCCAGCGGCAGCCCGAGCACGGCGCGCAGGTGGTTCTCGAACTGCGAGGTCTCCGCGCCCTCGAAGCTCCAGTGGCCGGAGTTGTGCACGCGCGGCGCCATCTCGTTGGCCAGCAGTTCGCCATCGCGCACGAACAGCTCCAGCGCGAACACGCCGACGTAGTCCAGCTTCTCGGCCAGCGCGCGCGCATGTGCCTCGGCGCGCTGCTGCGTGCCGGCGTCGACCGCCGCCGGCGCCAGGCTGGCCGAGAGCACGCCGTCGACATGCCAGTTCTCAGTCAACGGCCAGGCGCGGAATCCGCCATCGCGCCCGCGCACCGCGACCACGCTCAGCTCGCGCTGGAATGGCACGAACGCCTCGACGATCAGCCCGACCTTGTCCGCCTGCGCACCGAGCGCGGCCCAGGCCGGGTCGGCGTCGGCCGGCGACTTGATCCGGAACTGGCCCTTGCCGTCGTAGCCGAGCCGGCGGGTCTTGAGGATGCACGGCGTGCCGATGCGCGCCAGCGCCGCGTCGAGTCCGTCGCGGTCGTCCACCGCGGCGAAATCCGGCACCGGGATGCCCAGCTCGCGGAACAGCGTCTTCTCGCTGAGCCGGTCCTGCGCCACCGCCAGCGCGCCCGGATTCGGGAACACCGGTACGCGCCCGGCCAGCCACTGCGCGCTGCGCGCCGGCACGTTCTCGAAATCGAACGTCGCCACGTCGACCTGCGCGGCGAATTCGGCCAGTGCCGCCTCGTCCTCGAAGCCGCCCGCCAACAGCGGCGCGACCTGTCCAGCGCAGGCGTCGGTGGCTGGGTCGTACACCACGAAGCGCAGCCCCAGCGGCGCGCCGGCCAGCACCATCATGCGGGCCAGCTGCCCGCCCCCCAGGATGCCGAGCGTGGTCATTGGCGCGGGTCGTCCGCGGCCACCACCTCGTCGGTCTGGCGCTGGCGGAACTGCGCCAGCGCCGCAGCGATCGCCGGCTGCTCCGGCGCCAGCAACGCCGCGGCGAACAACGCCGCGTTGGCCGCGCCGGCATTGCCGATCGCAAACGTCGCCACCGGGATCCCCGCCGGCATCTGCACGATCGACAGCAGCGAATCCATCCCGTTCAGCGCCTTGGACTGCACCGGCACGCCCAGCACCGGCACCGCGGTCTTCGCAGCCAGCATGCCCGGCAGGTGCGCCGCGCCGCCGGCACCGGCGACGATCGCGCGCAGACCGCGCCCGGCCGCCTGTTCGGCGTAGGCGAACAGCACGTCCGGCGTGCGGTGCGCCGAGACCACCTTCACTTCGTAGGGCACGCCGAGCGCGTCGAGCTTGTGTGCCGCGTGTTGCATGGTTTCCCAGTCGGAACGGGAGCCCATCACGATGCCGACCAGCGGCGCGGATTGGTTGGAGGTCATGGCCCTGCCCTGCCTTAAAGACGTATTCTAGCCGCCTTCCACGCAAGACCAAGACCCGACCGAGGCCCATGGATCGCAAACTGCTCGACCTGCTGTGCTCGCCCGACACCCGCCAGCCGCTTTCGCTGCTGGACGCGAAGGGGCTGGAAGCACTCAATCGCGCCATCGCCGCCGGCAGCGTGCAACGCGCCGACGGCGGCACCCAGGAGCAGCCGCTGCGCGAGGCCCTGGTCACCCGCGATCGCAAGCAGGTGTTCCGGGTCGACGACGGCATCCCGGTGCTGCTGGCCGAGGAAGCCATCGCCACCGCCCAGGTCGCCGACTTCCCGGACAGGTAGCGCACGGTGCCGATCCAGGCCGTGACTGCGCCCGATCCGCTGGTCGTGCAGTCCGATGTCGCGCGTGCGCTCGCCGAGGACATCGGCGATGGCGACGTCACCGCCACGTTGCTGCCGGATCTGACAGACCGCGCCTACCTGCTGTGCAAGCAGGACGCGGTGATCGCCGGGCGCCCCTGGTTCGACGCCTGCCACCGGGCGCTCGACCCGCAGGTGCGGATCGCCTGGCGCATCGCCGAGGGCCAGGCGGCGTCCGCAGGCACCGTGCTGGCGACGTTGCAGGGCCGCAGCCGCAGCCTGGTCAGCGCCGAGCGCGCCTCGCTGAACTTCCTGCAGACGCTCTCGGCGACCGCCACCGCCACCGCGCGCCACGTCGCCGCGGTGGCCGGCACCGGCACGCGCATCCTCGACACCCGCAAGACCCTGCCCGGCCTGCGCCTGGCGCAGAAATACGCGGTGCGCTGCGGCGGCGGCCACAACCATCGCATCGGCCTGTTCGACGCAGTGATGCTGAAGGAAAACCACATCCGCGCCGCCGGCTCGATCAGCGCCGCGATCCAGGCCGCGCGCGCGCGGCAGCCGGCGCTGCCGCTGATCGTCGAGGTCGAGACCCTGGACGAGCTGCGCCAGGCGCTGCAGGCCGGCTGCGAGCGCATCCTGATCGACGACTTCGACGCGGCGACACGGCGCGAGGCCGTGCGCATCGCCGCCTCCGCGCCGTTCGAGCGCCGCATCCCGCTGGAAGTCTCCGGTGGCGTCGACCTGGCCGGCGTGCGCGCGATCGCCGAGGACGGCGTGGACTTCATCTCGATCGGTGGCCTGACCAAGCATGTGCAGGCGATCGATCTCTCGCTCAAGCTCGGCCCGCCGCCGGACTGATCATGCCGGCGCCGCGCGCCCTTCTTGTAGGAGCGACTTCAGTCGCGATGGGGCTTCCCCGATAGATCCGCGGGAGCAGCCCAGCTTTGCCGGGAAAGCCCATCGCGACTGAAGTCGCTCCTACAAGATGCCGCGACATCACTTTCACGATTCGTTCGCAACGAACTTTGGCAGCCTCCAGACTCCCCACCCCACTCGAAGGACCCCGATGGCCCGCATGCGCCTGCCCTGGCTGTACCTGTCGCTGGCCGGGCTGACCGCCCCGGCCGCCGCCGCCGAAGTCTGCGACCTGCCCCCGCGCTACGGCCTCGGCCAGGCCGCGATCGCGATCGTCCACACCGCCTGCAACGAGCACCGGCTCTGGAAGCGCCCGTTCATCGACGTGCACGGACGAGTAGCGAGCCTGTCGGTCACCGAGGCCGAAAGTGACCAGCTCGCCGACCAGGGCCTGGTCGCCTGGCAGCGCGTGGCCAGCTACTGGCGCGACAGCGGTACCCTGGCCACGATCAGCAGCTTCGACGGCGCCGCCAGTTGCGCGGCCCTGGATGGCTCGCGCTATACCGCCAGCGACTGCCGTGCCTTCATCAGCGACAACGCATGGTCGGCAGCCTTCATATCCTGGGTGATGACCCAGGCCGGCGTGGCCGGGTTCCTGCGCTCGCCGCGCCATATGGACTACATCCGCGCCGCCTACCGCGGCAACGACGGCGGCCCGTACCGCTTCACCGATCCGGCCGTCGAGAAGCCCGCCCCCGGCGACATGCTGTGCATGCTGCGCGGCCGCGACCGCGCGCTGGGTTTCGCCGGCCTCAGCGCGGAGCTGGCGAGCGGCGGCACCAAGCACTGGCAATCACACTGCGACATCGTCGTGGCCGCCAACGTCGGCGGCGACCGCACGCTCTACCTGATCGGCGGCAACGTCCTCAACACGGTGATGATGCGCAAGCTGGAACTGGATCGCGCCGGGCGTCTGGTGCTGCCCTCTCAACAGGACCCCAATGGCGAAGGCGAGGATGCCGTGAGCGCCGGACTGGAATGCACGCCGGCTCACGAGGATCTGTGCGACTTCAATCGCCACGACTGGGTGGCGCTGTTGAAGCTGCGCGACGACGCAGCGCTGGTCGCGCCGGCCAGCCTGCCGGTCGTGGCGCCGGAACCGGCCACCACCCCGCCCTCCACCAAGCCGATGCCGCCGGGCTTCCCGCGCGTGGTGCCGCCGCGACCGGCCACCCCACAGAACCAACCTTCTGCGGGAGGAACTTCAGTCCCGACGAATGACCAGTGAAGCCCATCGGGACTGAAGTCCCTCCCCCAAAGAAAAAGCGGGCCGAAGCCCGCTTTTTCTTTGGGACGAAAGCCGCCGCGATTACTCGCTGGCGCCTTCCTCCTCCACGGCCTTGATCGACAGGCGGATGCGGCCCTGCTTGTCCACTTCCAGCACCTTGACCTTGACCACGTCGCCTTCCTTCAGCTTGTCGCCGACCTTCTCCACGCGCTCGCTGGAGATCTGCGAGACGTGCACCAGGCCGTCCTTGCCCGGCAGGATGGTGACGAACGCGCCGAAGTCCATGATCTTGGCGACCTTGCCCTCGTAGATCCGGCCCGGCTCGACGTCCGAGGTGATCTGCTCGATGCGCGACTTGGCGGCCTGCGCGGCGATCGCGTTGACCGAGGCGATGACGATGGTACCGTCGTCCTGGATGTCGATCTGGGTGCCGGTTTCCTTGGTGATCGCCTGGATGGTCGAGCCGCCCTTGCCGATCACTTCACGGATCTTGTCCGGGTGGATCTTGATCGTCAGCAGGCGCGGCGCGTAGTCGCTCAGCTCGGCGCGCGGCGTGGTCAGCGCCTTGGACATCTCGCCCAGGATGTGCAGACGGCCGGCCTTGGCCTGCTCCAGCGCCTGCTTCATGATCTCCTCGGTGATGCCCTCGATCTTGATGTCCATCTGCAGCGCGGACACGCCCTCGGCGGTGCCGGCGACCTTGAAATCCATGTCGCCGAGGTGATCCTCGTCACCGAGGATGTCCGACAGCACCACGAAGCGGTCGTCTTCCTTCACCAGGCCCATCGCGATGCCCGCGACCGGCGCCTTGACCGGCACGCCTGCGTCCATCAGCGCCAGCGAGGAGCCGCACACCGAGGCCATCGACGAGGAACCGTTGGATTCGGTGATTTCCGAGACCACGCGGACCGTGTACGGGAATTCCTCCTGCGACGGCATCACCGCCAGCACGCCACGCTTGGCCAGGCGGCCGTGGCCGATCTCGCGGCGCTTGGGCGCGCCGAAGCGGCCGGTCTCGCCCACCGAGAACGGGGGGAAGTTGTAGTGGAACAGGAAGTTCTCTTTGTACTCGCCGGCGATCGCGTCGATGATCTGGCCGTCGCGGGCGGTGCCCAGCGTGGTGACCACGATCGCCTGGGTCTCGCCGCGGGTGAACAGCGCCGAGCCGTGGGTGCGCGGCAGCACGCCGGCCTTCACGGAGATCGGGCGCACCGTGTCCAGCGCGCGGCCGTCGATGCGGATCTTGGTGTCCAGCACCGAGTCGCGCAGGGTGCGGTATTCCAGCTCGCCGAATTCCTTCGACAGCTCGGCCGGGGCCCAGCCCTCGGCGGCGACGCGGCCGGCCAGCTGCTCGGTCACGTCCTTCTTGATCGCAGAGATCGCGTCACGGCGCTGCAGCTTGTCGCGCACCTGGAAGGCCTCGGCCAGACGGGTGCCGACGGCTTCCTTCAGCGCGGCGATCAGCGCCTCGTTCTTGGCCGGGGCGACCCAGTCGCTCGGCTTGGTGCCGGCCTCGACGGTCAGCTCGTTGATCGCGTTGATGACCTTCTGCAGCTCGCGGTGGCCGAAGGTGACCGCGCCCAGCATCACTTCCTCGGACAGCAGCGCCGCTTCGGATTCCACCATCAGCACCGCATTGGCGGTACCGGCCACGACCAGCTCCAGCTGCGAGTCCTTCAGCTCGGTGACGGTCGGGTTGAGGATGTACTCGCCGTTCTTGTAGCCGACCTTGGCGGCGCCGATCGGGCCCTTGAACGGAGTGCTGGCCAGCGCCAGCGCCGCCGAGGCGCCGATCATCGCCGGGATGTCGCCGTCCACTTCCGGGTTCAGCGAGATCACCTGGGCGATGATCTGCACTTCGTTCTTGTAGTCCTCCGGGAACAGCGGGCGGATCGGACGGTCGATCAACCGGGAGATCAGCGTCTCCTTCTCGGTCGGACGCCCCTCGCGCTTGAAGAAACCACCGGGGATGCGGCCACCCGCATAGAACTTCTCCACGTAGTCGACCGTCAACGGGAAGAAGTCCTGGCCTTCGCGCGCGCTCTTGGCGGCGACGGCCGAGACCAACAATACGGTCTCGTCGACGTTGACGATGACGGCACCACTGGCCTGGCGGGCGATCTCGCCCGTTTCCAGGGTGACGGTGTGCTTACCGTACTGGAAGGTTTTGGTGATTTTTGCCACGGGGGTTTCCTTGGGAATAAATACTTGTCTGCGGATGGAACGTCCGCGGCCCTTGCCGGGGACGGGCGCCGGAAGCTTCCGGCCAGGGAATTCGGGGGACAGCCAAAACGAAACCGCGGCGCATCACTGCGCCGCGGCGGATTCGAGCGATTAGCGGCGCAGGCCGAGCTTCTCGATCAGGGCCTTGTAGCGCTCGCCATCCTTTTTCTTCAGGTAGTCGAGCAGGCTGCGGCGGCGGTTGACCATCTGCAGCAGGCCACGACGGCTGTGGTGATCCTTCTTGTGGGTCTTGAAATGCTCGGTCAGCAGTTCGATGCGGGCCGTCAGCAGCGCGACCTGCACTTCCGGCGAACCGGTGTCCTGGGCGCTGCGCTTGTTGTTTTCAATAACCTTCTGGGTGTCGATCGACATGATATTTTCTCGATAGATGCGTGGCCGGCAGAAACGCACGCTGCGCACCGCCTGACTCGCCGTTTGCTGTTGGAATGCGCCGTGGGCGCCGGAGGGCGCCGCAAAGGCGCGCGGAATTGTAACGTTGGAGCCCTCCGGGAACAAGACGAAAGGCCGAACCCGGCTCCCGGGACGGAACCAGGTCAGAGGTTGAACAGCCGCTGCGGCGACAACAAACCTGAATCGTCCACCGTCCCCAGTCCGCTCGGTACGCCATCCGGGCCGAACACCGCAACCTGCCCGCCCGGAAAATACGGCTCGCGCAGGCGCTGCCCCATGCGGAAGCGGCTCAGCTGTCCGGCCTCCAGTTCAAGTCGCGGAAAGCCGGCCAGCCCATCCGCCAGCGGCAGCAGCCAGGCCTCGGCAGCGCCCTCGCCCGCCGCCTGCAAGGCCTCCAGCGTGACCATGCGTGGCTCCCGGAACGGCTCGACCCACAGCCGCCTCAGCGCGGCGATGTGCGCGCCGCAGCCCAGTGCCTCGCCCAGGTCGCGGGCCAGACTGCGGATATAGGTCCCCGAGCCACAGCTCACCCGCAGGCGCAGCCGCGCGCCGGCCAGTTCCAGGATCTCGATCGCCTGCACCTCGACCTCGCGCACCGGCGCCTCGATCGCCTCACCGCGCCGCGCCCGCGCATACAGCGGCTCGCCACCCTGCTTGAGCGCCGAGTAGATCGGCGCGCGCTGGCGGATCCGCCCGGTCAATGGCTGAAGCGCCAAGCCGATCGTCGCCACATCCAGCGCCGGCAGTGGCCGCTCGCGCAGCACCGCGCCATCGGCGTCGTCGGTGTCGGTGGTGACGCCGAGCACCACTTCGGCCTCGTAGGCCTTGGCCGAGCCGAGCAGCAGCCCGGCGATCTTGGTCGCCTCGCCGAAGCACAGCGGCAGCAGACCGGTCGCGAGCGGGTCCAGGCTGCCGGTATGGCCGCCTTTCTCTGCACGCAGCACGCGGCGCGCGGCCTGCAAGGCTGCGTTGGAGCTCATCCCACCAGACTTGTCGAGCAGCAGGATGCCGTCCAGGCGGCGGTAGGCGATGCGGGGCTTCATGGGCTGGAAACTCCCGTAGGAGCGACTTCAGTCGCGAGAAGCCTTCCCGGGAAAGCCATCGCGACTGAAGTCGCTCCTACACGGAGATCATTCGTCCGCGGAAGGCGACAGGTCGCGCAACAGGTTGTCGATGCGTTCGCCGCGATCGACCGAGTCGTCGTACTGGAAATGCAACTCGGGCACATGCCGCAGCTTCATCGCGCGCGCCAGCTGGGTACGCAGCTCGCGCGCCAGCGCCTTCAAGCCCTTGACCGCCTCGGCCGAGCGCTCCGGTTGCAGCGCGGTGACGAACACCTTGGCATGCGCCAGGTCGCGGCTGACCTCGACGTCGGAGACGCTAACCGAAGGCAGCCCGTGCTCGCGCACCGCGGCATGCACGATCGTGCCCAGGTCGCGGCGCATCTGCGCCGAGATCCGGTCGGTACGGTAAAAGGATTTGGTGGGCATGGTCCGGAACCTTTTTTGTTCGGTCCCGGGTCCCCGGTCCCGGCTTCCTTACAGCGTCCTAGCCACTTCGATGCGCTCGAAGCACTCGATCTGGTCGCCGGCCTTGACATCGTTATAGGCCTTCACGCCGATACCGCACTCGGTACCGTTGCGGACCTCCTCGACGTTCTCCTTGAAGCGGCGCAACGATTCCAGCTCGCCCTCGAACACCACCACGCTGTCGCGCAGCACGCGGATCGGCTTGTTCCGCTTGACCACGCCCTCGACCACCATGCAGCCGGCAACCGCGCCGAACTTGGAGCTGCGGAACACGTCGCGGACCTCGGCGATGCCGATGATCTCCTCGCGGATCTCCACGCCCAACAGGCCAGAGGCAACCTGCTTCACCTGGTCGATCACATCGTAGATGATCGAGAAATAGCGCAGGTCCACGCCGTTGGACTCGATGATCTTGCGCGCCGAGGCGTCGGCGCGCACGTTGAAGCCGATCACCGTGGCCTTGGCCGCGACCGCCGAGTTCGCGTCCGACTCGGTGATACCGCCGACGCCGGCGTGAATCACGTTGATCCGGATGTCCTCATTGGACAGCGCCACCAGCGCCTGCTTGAGCGCCTCCACCGAACCTTGCACGTCGGCCTTGATGACCAGGTTGAGGACCTGCTGGCCCTCGCCCTTGCCCATCTGCGCCAGGATGTCCTCCATGCGGTTGCCCGCCGAAGCCACCAGGCGCGACTCGCGGCGCTTGGCCTCGCGCTGCTGGGCGACGTCCTTGGCCAGGCGCTCGTCGTCGACGACCACGAAGTCGTCGCCGGCATCCGGCACGCCGGACAGGCCGAGCACCTGCACCGGGATCGACGGCCCGGCGAAGTCCGGCTGCTTGCCGGTCTCGTCGAACAGGGCGCGCACGCGGCCGTACTGGATGCCGCACACCAGGTAGTCGCCCTTCTTCAGGCTGCCCTGCTGCACCAGCACCGTGGCGACCGGGCCGCGGCCCTTGTCGAGCGAGGACTCGATCACCGTGCCGCTGGCGCGGCCTTCGGCCACCGCCTTCAGTTCCAACACCTCGGCCTGGATCGAGATCGCGTCGAGCAGGTCGTCGATGCCCTGGCCGGTCTTGGCCGAGACCTCGAGGAACTGGGTGTCGCCGCCGAACTCCTCGGCCACCACGTTCTCGGCCAGCAATTCGTTCTTCACCCGCAGCGGATCGGCATCGGACTTGTCGATCTTGTTGACCGCCACGATCAGCGGCACGCCGGCCGCCTTGGCATGCTGCACCGCTTCCTTGGTCTGCGGCATCACGCCGTCGTCAGCCGCGACCACCAGCACCACGATGTCGGTGATCTTGGCGCCGCGCGCGCGCATCGAGGTGAACGCGGCATGGCCCGGGGTATCCAGGAAGCTGATCACGCCCTTGCCGGTCTCGACGTGGTAGGCGCCGATGTGCTGGGTGATGCCGCCAGCCTCGCCCGAGGCGATCTTGGTGCGGCGGATGTAGTCCAACAGCGAGGTCTTGCCGTGGTCGACGTGGCCCATGATGGTGACCACCGGAGGCCGCGAGGCGACGTCGCCCTGGGCTTCCTCGGCGTGCGCCAGCAGCGCGTCCTCGAAGTCGGCGCTGTCGGCGCGCGTGGCCTTGTGGCCCAGCTCCTCGGTGACCAGCACCGCGGTGTCGTGGTCGATGCTCTGGGTGATGGTCGCCATCACGCCCATCTTGAACAGCGTTTTCACCACGTCGCCGCCCTTCAGCGCCAGCTTCTGCGCCAGGTCGGCGACGGTGATGCTGTCGCCGATGGCGATCTCGCGCACCACCGGGGCGGTCGGACGCTCGAAACCGTGACTGCCGCCACCGCTACGCGACGGCTCGTTGCCACGGCGCGAACCGTGCGAGGGCTTGCCGCCCGGACGGCCACGGGTATTGGAATTGGAACGACGGGCACGATCGGCGGCCGACAGGTGCAACTGCCCGGCGAAGCGCTTGGTGCTGTCGTCATCCTCGACGCCGGCCACCATCGCGTGCGAGCCACGGGTCTTGTGCTTGGGCGCGTTGCGATCGTCGCTGCGCGGCGCGGCCGGCTTGGGAGGAGCGGCCGGCTTGGGCGGCGCAGGACGCGCCGGCACCGTGCGCACCAGGCGCGGCGGCGAGATATCCTCGTTGATCGGCACTCGCGCAGGCCGTGCCGCCGACACTGGCGCTGCTGCGGGCGCAGCGGCAGGCTCGGCGGCAGGCTCTGCAACCGCCGCAGCTTCCGCGGCCTGCACAGGCGCCGCGGCGGCAGCCTGGGCCGCTTGGCGCTCGGCCTCCAGGCGCTCACGCTCGGCGACCTCTTCCCTGTGCTTGCGCTCGATGTCCTCGGCACGCTGGCGGTCGGCCTCGGCCAAGCGCTGCTGCTCGGCCAGATTGCGCTGGCGCGATTCTTCGAGCTTGCGCAGGATCTCCGCCCGCTCGTCGTCGACCGGGCCACCCTCGGCTGCCTTGACATAGGTACGCTTCTGGCGCACCTCCACGTTCACCGTGGTCTTGCTGCGACCGGCGCTGACGGTCACTTCCTGCAACTTGCGCCGGTTCAGCGTGATCTTCTTGGCCGCCTCGCCGGCAGCCTCGGCCGGCGCCTCGGACTTGCCGTGCGTGCGCCGCAGGAAGCCCAGCAGCTTCATCTTCTCGGTACTTGTCACGACCTGATCGGGGCCGCTGAACTTCATGCCGGCCTCGGCCAGCTGCTCCAGCAGCTTCTCGACCGGCGTGTTGACCAGTGCGGCAAGCTTGCGGATGGTGGTTTGCTGCGACATTCGAATCCTATGCTCTGGTGGGCGCCCCCTCGCCCAGCGCAAGGGAAACGCAGATTCTAAGCCCTGAGGGGGTCAGGGCGCGGTTCATCGCCGGCTCATTCGCCACGCTCCAGGCGGGCGATCTCCTCGGCGCGGGCAGCCAGGATCAGCGCGGCGGCACGTTCGGTATCCAGCCCCTCGATGCCGAACTCGGCGACCTCGTCGGCGGCCAGGTCGGACAGGTCCTCGCTGGTACGCACGCCGTGGGCGGCCAGGGCGAAGCCGGTCGCCTCGTCCATGCCCTCCAGCGCCAGCAGGTCCTCGGCCGGCTGCTGCTCGTCCAGCCCCTCTTCCTCGGCCAGCGCCTCGTTGAGCAGCGCGTCACGGGCGCGGGCACGCAGCTCCTCGACGATGTCCTCGTCGAAGCCCTCCACCGCTAGCAATTCGCCGACCGGCACGTAGGCGATTTCCTCGACCGTGTTGAATCCTTCGGTGACCAGGATCCCGGCAATTTCCTCGTCCACTTCCAGCTTGTCCATGAACAGCTGGCGCGCGGCGGCCTGCTCGGCCTCGGACTTGGCCGCGACCTGGTCGGCGGTCATCACGTTGAGCTGCCAGCCGGTCAGGCGGCTGGCCAGGCGCACGTTCTGGCCACCCTTGCCGATCGCCTGGGCCAGGCGATCCTCGGCGACCGCCAGGTCCATCGAGTGTTTTTCCTCGTCGACGATGATCGACTGCACCTCGGCCGGCGCCATCGCGTTGATGACGAAATTGGCCGGGTTGTCGTTCCACAGCACGATGTCCACGCGCTCGCCGTTGAGCTCGTTGGACACCGCCTGCACGCGCGAGCCGCGCATGCCGATGCAGGCACCGATCGGATCGGTGCGGGTGTCGTGCGCGATCACCGCGATCTTGGCGCGGTCGCCCGGATCACGCGCGCAGGCCTTGATCTCGACCAGCCCCTGGCCGACTTCCGGCACCTCGAGCTTGAACAGCTCGATCATGAACTCCGGCGCGGCGCGGCTGATGAACAGCTGCGGGCCGCGCGGCTCGGAGCGCACCTCGGCCAGGTAGCCGCGCACGCGGTCGCCGGCGCGCAACACATCGCGCGGGATGCCCTTGTCCTTCGGGATGAAGGCTTCCGCATTTCCGCCCAGGTCGACGTAGATGTTGCCGCGCTCCACGCGCTTGACCACGCCGGTCACCAGCTCGCCGACGCGGTCCTTCCAGGCATCGACGACCTGCTGGCGCTCGGCCTCGCGCACGCGCTGCACGATCACCTGCTTGGCGGCCTGCGCGGCGATGCGGCCGAAATCCGGATTCTCGATCTGCTCCTCGATGTAGTCGCCGACATCGACGCCCTCGGCCTCGTCGACCGCGTCCATCAGGCGGATCTGGCGGTCGGGCGACTCCATCACCACATCGTCGGCGACCACCTCCCAGCGGCGGAAGGTCTCGTAGCTGCCGTCCTTCTGGTCGATGGAAACACGGGCCAGCACGTCCTGGTCGTGATAGCGCTTCTTCGCCGCCGAGGCCAGCGCGGCCTCGATCGCCTCGAAGATCACCTCGCGCGGCACGCCCTTCTCATTGGCGACCGCGTCCACTACCAGCAAAAGTTCCTTGCTCATCTGATCACTCCGCGCGCGGCTTGCCGGCCGCCGACTGGTTGGATGGTTTCTTCTTGGCCAGGCCGGGCTTCTTCGGACCCGGCTTGTTCGGTTTCTGCGGAGCCAACCCCAGGGCAACCCAATCGGGGAGGATCCGCGCCTTGTCGATATTGTCGAATGCGACCACCAGCTCATTGCCGTCGACGTCGAAAACGACCTGACCGGCAGCCGCGTCGACGCGCACGATCGCGCCCTGCAGGCGCCGGCGATTATCCTGCGGCAGCCTCAGTCCGATCTTCGCGGACTCGCCGACGTGGCGAGCGAACTGATCGAGCGTGAACAGCGGACGATCCACGCCGGGCGAAGACACTTCCAGCGTGTAATTGCCGCTGATCGGGTCTTCCACGTCCAACTGCGCCGAGACCTCGCGACTCACCCGCTCGCAGTCGTCGATGTTCACCACGCGCGCGGGCTGTTCGGCCAGCGGCACATCGATGTACAGGCGCAAGGTCGCGCTGCCGGGCGCAGGCAGGTATTCCGCGCCCAACAGCTCGAGCCCCAGGGCCTGCACCGTGGGCGCCAGCATATTCGCGATTTCGGTTGCCTTGTCGCTCACAGCCACCTGATCCAATCTGACTAGCCGGAACCCGAAATACCGGACCCCGGAAACAACAAGGGGCCCAATGGGCCCCTTGCGCGAAAAAATCCAACCTCGGAGGGTTGGCGCAAAGACGGGAACAAGCGTCTTTGCAGTTCCAAGAAAATTCGCCACAAAGGCAACGAATCCAAACTTGGTAGCGGGGGCAGGATTTGAACCTGCGACCTTCGGGTTATGAGCCCGACGAGCTGCCAGACTGCTCCACCCCGCAGCAGAAGCGGAATTATGAAGAACCCGGAAGAAAATTGCAAGCCCCGGATTTTTCATCCGTCGAACGCCGAAGCGCTCGACCAAGACGAACATCATACGCGATGCGCCTGGAAATCGGAATAGCGATATCGCACGCAGACGCAAAAAACTCCTTCATCGACCTGCGGCAGACCCGCGAACAATCTTTCGACGCAGAGCGGCAGCACACTACAACCCTTCCCCCAAGACAAGCACTGAAACAAGAACGCCCGCAGCGTGGCGGGCGTTCTCCGATGCGACGAGCAGCGCGTCAGGCGAGGTAGGCGAACGCGGCCTTGCACCACGCCGCGATCGGATTCCAGGCCAGGCCCAGGGCCAACAAGGCTAGCGAATTGACCCCCAGCACGATCCCCAGGACTCGGTCATTGTTGGTCGGTAGCGGCTCGCCGACCGGCTCGTCGAAGTACATGACCTTGATGACGCGCAAGTAGTAGTAGGCGCCGATCACCGCGCAGATCACGCCGAGGATCGCCAGCCACAACATGTCGCCGTGCACCGCCGCGCCCAGCACCAGCAGCTTGCTCCAGAAACCGAGGAACGGCGGGATGCCGGCCAGCGAGGCCATGATGCACAGGACCAGGCCGGCCATCCATGGGTTGCGCGCGTTAAGCCCCTTGAAGTCGTCGATGTTCTCGGCCTCGAAGCCGCTGCGCGACAACGCGATGATCGCGCCGAACGCGGCGGTGGACATCACCGCGTAGCTGACCGCGTAGAACATCGCTGCGCTATAGCCGCCCTCGCCGCCACCGGCCACGCCCATCAGCAGGAAGCCGATGTGCGAGACGGTCGAGTAGGCGAGCATGCGCTTGAGGTTGCTCTGCGCGATCGCCATCAGGTTGCCGACCACCAGCGACAGCGCCGACAGGCCGCCGATCAGCAGGTGCCACTGCGGCGACAGCGGACCCGCGCCCACTTCCAGCAGGCGGTAGGCCATGCCGAATGCGGCCAGCTTCGGCGCCGAGCTGATGAACAGCGCGACCGGCGCGGGCGCGCCCTGGTAGACGTCGGGCAACCACATGTGGAACGGCGCGGCGCCCAGCTTGAAGGCCACGCCGGCAATCATGAAGATCGTGCCGGTCAGCAACAGCGTCTTCTCGGCAGATCCCTCGATGGCCTCGTGGATACCCTGCAGACTCAGCGTGCCGGTGGCGCCGTAGACCAACGACATGCCGTACAACAGCAGGCCCGAGGCCAGCGAGCCGAGCACGATGTACTTCATCGCCGCCTCAGTGGCCAGCGCATTGTCGCGGTTGGCTGCGACCAGCGCATACGAGCACAACGCCAGCAGCTCCAGGCCGAGGTAGACCATCAGCAGGCTGCCGGCCGAGACCAGGATCATCATGCCGGCGGTGGCGAACAGCACCAGCACCGGGATCTCGCCCTGGTACAGGTTGCGCTCGCGCAGGTAGCTCCAGCCGTAGACCAGCGACAGGCCGCTGACCAACACGATCACGGTCTTCATCACGTCTGCGGCGGCATCGCGCACGAACATGCCGTGGAAGACTTCTCCCTGCCCGCCCGTACCGGTGGCCAGCATCGCGAACACCAGGGCCAGGATGGCCACCGAGATCACATGCGTGACGACCTTGTGCCGCTGGCTCACGAAAAGGTCGATCATCAACAGCGCGAAAGCACCGGCAACGAGCGCCAGTTCGGGGGCCAGCGGTGCCAGATCAGCGGTGGTCAACGACAAGGGCGTTGGCGTGGTCATCATTAAATCCTGGAATCAAGTCTTGCAACGGCCGTTCAGAGCTTGCTCGCGGCGATCTGCGTGGCGAGCTTGGCGATCGACGGCTCCATCAGATCGGTCAGCGGCTTCGGATAGATGCCCAGCGCCAGCACACCGGCGGCGAACACGCCCAGCACGAATTTCTCGCGGCCATTGATGTCCTTGAGCTCGGCGACGTGGGCGTTGGCCACCTCGCCGAAGAACACCCGCTTGTACAGCCACAGCGTGTAGGCCGCGGTGATCACCAGCGTGGTGGCCGCGCCGAACGCGAGCAACGGATGCTTCTGGAAGCTGGCCAGGATGATCATGAACTCGCCAACGAAGCCGCTGGTGCCCGGCAGACCCGCGTTGGCCATGTAGAACAGCATCGCGAAGGTCGCGAACCACGGCATCACGTTGACCACGCCGCCGTAGTCGGCGATACGGCGGGTGTGCATGCGGTCGTACAGCACGCCGATGCAGGAGAACATCGCGCCGGACACGAAGCCGTGCGAGATCATCTGCACCATCGCGCCCTGCAGGCCCAGGCGCGCGGCGTCGACGCTGCCGTAGTCACGCACCAGGGTGAAGGCGATGAAGGTGCCAAGGGTGACGAAGCCCATGTGCGCGATCGATGAATACGCGACCAGTTTCTTCATGTCGTCCTGCACCAGCGCGACCAGGCCGACGTAGATCACCGCGATCAGCGACAGCGCGATCACCAGCCAGGCCCACTCGTGGCTGGCGTCCGGCACGATCGGCAGGTTGAAGCGCAGGAAGCCGTAGCCGCCGATCTTCAGCGCGATCGCGGCCAGGATCACCGAACCGGCGGTCGGCGCCTCGACGTGTGCGTCCGGCAGCCAGGTGTGGACCGGGAACATCGGCACCTTGACCGCGAAGGCGATCAGGAACGCGAAGAAGATCCAGGTCTGTTCCTTCGCGGTCAGCTGCAACGCGTACAGGTCGTGCAGCTGGAAGCTACCGCCCTTCAGGTACAGGTAGATCAGCGCCACCAGCATCAGCACCGAGCCGAGGAAGGTATACAGAAAGAACTTGACCGCCGCGTAGATGCGGCGCGGGCCGCCCCATACACCGATGATCAGGAACATCGGGATCAGCATCGCCTCGAAGAACACGTAGAACAGCATCGCGTCTGTCGCCGCGAAGATGCCCACGGTCACGCCTTCCAGGATCAGGAACGCGGCGACGTACTGGTTGACCCGCTTCTCGATCGAGGTCCAGGCCCCGACCAGCGCCAGCACCGTCACCAGCGTGGTCAGCACGATCAGCGCGATCGCGATGCCGTCAACACCGAGGTTGTAGCCGATGTCGTAGACCGGAATCCAGGCGTGCTGCTCGACGAACTGCAGGGCGTCGTTGCCGGTGTCGTACCCACTCAGCAGCGGCAAGCTGAGCAGGAACGTGATCACGGCGACCAGCAGCGCCGCCCAGCGGGAGGCCTGGGCGTTACGCAGGGCGAGGATCAGAGCGCCGCCGAGAATCGGCAGCCAGATCAGGACAGACAGTAGGGGCCAGTTCGACACGTCTTCTTATTCCGTACAGGTCAACGCCAGAAATGCATCAGGACCGCCAGCAGGGCGATCAGGCCAATGATCATCGCGAAGGCGTAGTGGTAGAGGAAACCGGATTGCGTGCGACGCAGCAGATTCGCGGCCAGGTCGACCAGGCGCGCCGAGCCGTTCACCAGGGCGCCGTCCACGACATGAGTGTCGATCGCGCGCGAGGCCTTGCCCAACTTGACGCCGCCCCCGGCGAACCCACCGATCCAGAGCTTGTCGAAGCCGTACTTGTTCTCGAGGACGCGCACCGGCAGCGAGAGGCTCTCGCGCGCCCTGGCGGCCCACTCCGGCTTCCACAGGTACAGCAGCGCCGCCAGCAGGAAACCGGCCACGGTCAGGAAGAACGGCCACGCGGTCAGGCCGTGCAGCGCGAAGGCAACCGGACCGTGGAACTCCTCGGCCAGCGCGCGCACGGTGTCGCGGGCCGGATCGCGGAAATCGACGATGCCGGTGAAGAACGACACCGCCTGTCCCTTGATCGCCTCGGCGGCGTGGTGCCCTTCCGAATCGGTCCCGAACAGCATCGGCCCGATCGAGAAGAATCCAACCACGACCGACGGGATCGCCAGCAGCACCAGCGGCAGCGTCACCACCCACGGTGACTCGTGCGGCTCGTGCGCGCCGTGGTGGCCATGGCCATGATCGTCGTGCGCATGGTCGTCATGGGCGTGCGCGTCGTGGCCGTGCCCATGATCGGCGTGCGCGTCGCGGAAACGCTCCTTGCCGTGGAAGGTCAGGAACAGCAGGCGGAAGCTGTAGAAGCTGGTCACCAGCACGCCGCCGAGCACCGCCCAGTAGCCGTAGCTGGCCACCCAGCTGTGCGAGGCGTGCATGTGGTGCTGGGCCGCCTCGATGATGGTGTCCTTGGAGTAGAAGCCCGAGAAGAACGGGGTGCCGACCAGCGCCAGCGTGCCGATCACGCTGGTCCAGTAGGTGATCGGCATGTACTTGCGCAGGCCGCCCATCTTGCGCATGTCCTGCTCGTGGTGCATGCCGATGATGACCGAGCCGGCCGCGAGGAACAGCAGCGCCTTGAAGAACGCGTGGGTCATCAGGTGGAACACCGCCGCCGAGTACGCCGACACGCCCAGCGCGACGGTCATGTAGCCCAGCTGCGACAACGTCGAGTAGGCGACCACGCGCTTGATGTCGTTCTGCACGATGCCGATCAGGCCGGTGAAGAACGCGGTGGTGGCGCCGACGAACAGCACGAAGTCCAGCGCGGTCTGGGTCAGCTCGAACAGCGGCGACATGCGCGCGACCATGAAGATGCCGGCGGTCACCATCGTCGCGGCGTGGATCAGCGCCGAGATCGGAGTCGGGCCTTCCATCGAGTCGGGCAGCCACACATGCAGCGGCACCTGCGCCGACTTGCCCATCGCACCAATGAACAGGCAGATGCAGATCAGCGTGGCGACCGACCAGGTGAGCGTGGCCGAGTCGAACAAGATGTAGCCGAACAGGGTGCCGTCCCACAGCTGCACCTGGGCACCGGCCAGCAGCGGCGCATTGGCGAACACCACCGAGTAGTCCAGCGAGCCGAACCACAGCAGGACCCCGGCGATGCCGAGGATGAAGCCGAAGTCACCGACGCGGTTGACCAGGAACGCCTTCATGTTGGCGAAGATCGCGGTCGGGCGTTTGAACCAGAAACCGATCAGCAGATACGACACCAGGCCCACCGCTTCCCAACCGAAGAACAGCTGCAGGAAGTTGTTGCTCATCACCAGCGTGAGCATCGAGAAGGTGAACAGCGAGATGTAGCTGAAGAAGCGCTGGTAGCCCGGGTCCTCCTCCATGTAGCCGATGGTGTAGACATGCACCAGCAGCGACACGAAGGTGACGACCAGCATCATCATCGCGGTCAGTCGGTCAACCATGAAGCCGACGTGCGCGGAGTAGTTGCCGACCTCGAAGAAGGTATACAGGTTCTGGTTGAACGGCGCGGCGCCCTGCCCGACCAATTGGTAGAACGTCCAGCCCGACAGCACGCAGCTGACCGCCACGCCGAGGATGGTGGCGTACTGCGCGCCCTTGCGTCCCACCTGCCGGCCGAACAGGCCGGCGATGATGCTGCCCAGCAATGGCGCGAGCACCACGGCGATCAGCAGATTCTTGGAGAGAGTGATTTCCATCTGCAGCTCAGCCCTTCAGCGAATCGACTTCGGCCACATTGATCGTGCGGCGGGTACGGAACAGGGTGGTCAAGATCGCCAGGCCGATCGCGGCTTCCGCGGCGGCGACGGTCAGGATGAAGAACACGAACAGCTGCCCCGCCGGATCGCCGATCTGGCGCGAGAAGGCGATGAAGTTGATGTTGACCGACAGCAGTAGCAGCTCGATCGACATCAGCAGCACGATGACGTTCTTGCGGTTGAGAAAGATGCCGGCGAGGCTGATGCAGAACAGCACCGCGCCCAGCGCGAGTAGGTGGCCCAGGGTAATCACGGCTTGGCCTCCTGTGCGGCGGCATCGGGACCGGACGCTGCCGGCAGCTTCTTCTCGGCGGGCATCTTGACGATGCGCAGGCGGTCGCCGGCCTTGACCCGGGTCTGGGCACCGGCGTCCTGGGTTTTGATGCCCTCGCGCTTGCGCAGCGTCAACATCACCGCGGCGATCACCGCCACGGTCAGGATCACCGCGGCGAACTCGAACGGCAGCAGGAACTCGGTGAACAGCGCATGCGCCAACCACTTCAGGTTGGACACGTCGGCGGCCTGGGCGGCGGCGTTGTCGGCCGGCAGCGGCGCGACCGAACGTGCCTTGACCCCGATCAACGTAACCATCTGCGCCAGCATCGCCACCGCCACGATCAGCCCGACCGGCAGGTACCTCACCCAGCCCTCGCGCAACCGACTGGTGTCGATGTCGAGCATCATCACCACGAACAGGAATAGCACCATCACCGCGCCGACGTAGACCAGCACCAGGGTCACGCCAAGGAACTCGGCGCCGACCAACAGCCAGATGCAGGCCACGGAGAAGAACGTCAGGATCAGGCACAGCACGGCGTACACCGGATTGCGCACGCTGATCACCGCGCCCGCGGCGACGACAGCGACGGCCGAGAAGGCCCAGAAAGCGATATTGACCCAGTCCATCATGTCCTCAGCGGAAGGCGGCATCGGCGGCGCGGCGATCGGCGATCTCGGCTTCCAGCCGGTCTCCGAGCGCCAGCAACTGCGGCTTGGTGACGATGTTCTCGCCGCGGTTCTCGAAGTGGTACTCGAGAATGTGGGTCTCCACGATCGAATCGACCGGGCAGCTCTCCTCGCAGAAACCGCAGAAGATGCACTTGAACAAGTCGATGTCGTAGCGCGTGGTGCGGCGGCTGCCATCCTCGCGCTTGGCCGAGTCGATGGTGATCGCCAGCGCCGGACACACCGCCTCGCACAGCTTGCAGGCGATGCAGCGTTCCTCGCCGTTGGGGTAGCGACGCAGCGCGTGCAGGCCGCGGAAGCGCGGCGACTGCGGGAACTTCTCCATCGGGTAAATCACGGTGTATTTCGGCTTGAAGGTGTACTTCAGCGTCAGCCACAGGCCGCCGAGCAGCTCCAGCAGCAGCAGGCTCTTGAAATAATGGGTGATCTTGTTCATCGATTACACGCCCTTCTGGATCACGCCGTAGAACACCATCAGCGCCGTGACCGCGATCCACACGATGGTCAACGGGATGAATACCTTCCAGCCCAGCCGCATGATCTGGTCGTAGCGATAACGCGGGAAGCTGGCGCGGAACCAGATATAGGCGCTGGCGAAGAACAGCACCTTCAGCAGCAGCCACGGCCAGCCGCCGGTCCAGATCCAGTTCACCCACGGCGAGACGTCCGCGCTGACCCAGCCCTGGATCGGGCTCAGCCAGCCGCCGAGGAAGAAGATCGAGATCAGGAAGCTGACCAGGATCATGTTGGCGTACTCGGCCAGGAAGAACAGCGCGAACGCGCCGCCCGAGTACTCGACCATGTGCCCGGCCACGATCTCCGACTCGCCCTCGACCACGTCGAACGGCGCGCGATTAGTCTCGGCCACGCCGGACACCCAGTACACGATGAACAGCGGGAACAGCGGGACCAGGAACCAGTCAAAGAAGCCCGAGCTGCCGGCCTGCGCCAGCACGATCTCGCTCAGGTTGACGCTCTGCGCGGCGATCATCACGCCGACCAGGGCGAAGCCCATCGCGATCTCGTAGCTGACCACCTGCGCGGCCGAGCGCATCGCGCCGAGGAAGGCGTACTTGGAGTTCGACGCCCAGCCGGCGAGGATGATGCCGTACACGCCCAGCGAGGTCATCGCCAGCAGGTACAGCAGGCCGGCGTTGGCGTCCGACAGCACCAGCTTGAGGTCGAACGGCACCACCGCCCAGGCCGCGAACGCGGGAGCCAGCGTGATCAGCGGCGCGAGGATGTAGATCGTCTTCTGCGCGCTGGACGGCGCGATCACTTCCTTGAACAGCAGCTTGAACACGTCGGCGAAGGCCTGGAACAGGCCGCCCAGGCCGACGTACATCGGCCCGTGGCGGACGTGCATCCAGCCGATCAGCTTGCGTTCCCAGACCACGTAGAAGGCCACGGCGATGATGACCGGCATCGCGATCACCAGGATCTTCAGCACCGTCCACAGCACCAGACCGCCGGCGCCGAGGCCGAGGAACCAGTCGCGCAGCGGGCCGACCAGATGGATCAACAACTCGTTCATGCGGCCACCACCGTGATGCGTCCCGCCCCCAGCGGCACGGTCGCGCCGTGCCCGGCTTCGATCCAGGCCGCGCCGGGCGCGACCGACTTGTCCACGACCACCGGCAAGGTGGCGGTGCCGGCGGCGGCGGCGACCTTCGCCGCCTTGCCGTGCTCGACGCCGATGCCCTTCGCGTCTTCCGGGTTCAGCACGATGCGCGGACCGACGTTCAGCGGATGCGCCTGCAGCGCGGCGGCGCGGCGCACGGTGGCGTCGCTACGATAGATGCCGGCGACGGCGACGGCTTCGAGGC
>JASGDF010000085.1:0-11014 GCA_047607345.1 Pseudomonas sp.
CCTCGTGCGCGGAGGTTGCGGCGGCCGGCGCGGCGGCCGGATGCGCCACCGGCGCCGGGGCGACCGCCACGACCGGGGCCGGGACGGGCGCGGCGACCACGGGCGCTTCAACCACCGGGCTCGGCGGCGCGGTCATCGGCCGGATATCCAGTTCGCAGTCGTCAACGACCCAGGCGAAGGTGTCCTCGATCTTGCTGCGCGGTACCTTGCCGATCAGGCCCAGGTCCCAGGCGATATAGGCTTCGAGTGGATCGAGCTGCTCGAAGCCGGGCATGCGTTCCAGCCGCGCGGCGACCTGCAGCGGACCCAGGTTCTCCAGCTCGCGGATGATGCGCAGCGGGTCGTTGCCGCTCATGAACAGCGATGGCGCCGGGTTGAAGCCGATGTGCCAGGCCTCCGGTTCATCCTCGGTAGGCACGGCCTTGGCGGCTGGCGCGGCGGCACCGCCGGACAACACGGCGTTGAGCCGGTCGAGGATCGCCTGGGTCGCGGCCGGGTTGGCAGCCTGGCCGTGCTCGACCTCGCGCAGCAGCGCGCGCAGCACGTCGACCGAGCCGAGCATGGCGTCGATCGCGCCGGCCTCCAGCGCGCGCTTGCCTGCGCGCAACTCGTCGAGCAGCGTCTCCAGTACGTGGGTCAGCCCGGCGATCGACTCGAAACCGAAGGTCGCCGCGCCGCCCTTGATCGAGTGCGCGGCGCGGAACACCGAGTTGATCACTTCCGGATCGGTGGTGCCGCCCTCGAGCGACAGCAGGCCTTCTTCCATCGCGTCCAGCCCTTCGCGGCTTTCCTCGAAGAAGGTGGCGTGGAAGCGTTGCAGGTCCATGCTCATGGCGTGCAGTCCGGATCGTGGAGGGTCAACGAAAGAAACCGTCCGCTCATATGGCGGTGCACCCCTCTTGCGGGGGGCTTGCAAGGCAGTACGCGCGGATGAGTGCGCGCGATGCTTGTGAGGGACTCACAGGCAAGATCAGCCCAGTACCTTATGGACGGTGGCGACGAGCTGCTCGGGATTGAACGGCTTGACCAGCCAGCCGGTGGCGCCGGCGGCCTTGCCTTCGGCCTTCTTGTCGGCGGCCGACTCGGTGGTCAGCATCAGCAGCGGGGTGAACTTGTAGTCGGCCAGCTGGCGCAGCTCGCGGATCAGCGCGATGCCGTCCATGTTGGGCATGTTCACGTCGGTGACCACGACGTTGAACTTCTGGCCCTTGGCACGTCCGAGCGCGACCGCGCCGTCCTCGGCTTCTTCGACGGCAAAACCGGCCGAGGTGAGGGCGAAGGACACCATCTGGCGCATCGACGCCGAATCGTCCACCACCAGGATACGTGCGCTCATGCGGCGTTCTCCACAGATTTCAGGTTGTCGTTGGAAGCGGTCAGGCCGAGCGTCTCGGTGACGCCGAGCAGCCGTGCCGCGTCCTTGAAAGTGTCGTTGCAACCGTCGAAGCCGGTGCGCAGCCCGGCCTTGCGGCGGCTGTCGACGAAGGCGCACAGCACCTGCACGCTGGCGGTGTGGATGCGGCGGACCTGGCCGGCGTCGAGCGTCAGCTGCCCGGCCTCGGCGAGGTAGGGGGCCAGCTTCTGCTTGAGGTCGGCGCTGGTCTCGATGCCGAGATCTTCACCCAGTGACACTGTGCTCATCGGTATTCCGGAAAAGATGATTGCCCAGGCGGTATCGGCCGGTGGCGCCAAAGCTTTAACGGCGTGGTGGAAAGTGTGAGCAGGATCGGCTTTGGGGCGGCTCAGTGCAGCAGTTGCGTGGCATCGAGCAGGATCATCGGTCGCTGGCCGAGGCGCGCCACGCCGCGGAACAGCTGGTTGGATATCCGGCACAGGCGGGTGTTGTCCGGCGGCTCGATCTGTTGGTCGGTGAGGGTGGCTACGTCCTCGACCGCCGAGACCCGCAGGCCGATGGTCTCGCCGTTTTCCTCCAGCACCACCACGCGGGTGCTCGGGTCGATCCGCACCGGCTCGGCACCGATGTACACGCCGAGGTCCAGCACCGGCACCACCAGCCCGCGCAGGTTCATGATGCCGAGCATGGAGCGCGCGGCGCCGCGCAGGCGCAGTAGCGGAGTCGGCAGCACCACTTCGCGCACCTTCAGCAGTTCCAGCGCATAGGTCTGCTCGCCGCAGCGCAGCCGCAGCCAGCGCGAGCTGCGTTCGACCGCGGGCAGGTGCTGCGCATGATCGTGCTCGGCCGGCCGGAACAATGCCTGGATGTGGCGGGGCAGCACCTGGGCCGGGCGCGCCGGCCGTGCCGATGCCGGCGCAGAGCGTTGTGCCGACCGGTCGGGGTGGATCATCTGCATTCCGGCCGCAGTCTCACGGTTGCCGGGGGCGTTGGCGGCGGCCGCCGGTTTTCCGGCGGTCTCGGCGAAGACCGGATCCGCTGCCAGCTCCGCGAGCACGTCGGTACCGGGCGCCGGGGTCTCGGTGAAGGCGGGATCGGCATCCATCTCCGCCAGCAATGCGGCGATCATCGGGTCCGGCGCCGGCTCGGTCGGATCGGGGCGCCTGAACGCGGGATCGGCGTCCATTTCCGCGATCAGCTCCGCCGCGATGCGGTCGGTCGTGGCGGCCGTGACGGCGGTGGTTTCGCCGAATGCCGGATCGGCCAGCATCTCGGCGATCACATCGGCGGCGACCGCTGCCGTGGCGCCGGCGGCTGGCGGCGGATCCGTGGCGAACGCCGGCGCGGCACTCGGCTGGCCCTGCGCGGGCGTGGCGGCAGGTGTGCCGGCCACTGCCTGCAACAGCCCGTCCAGGTACTCGTCGAGTACCTCGGCGCCTTTCATGCCGCTTGCTCCACGCGCGCGGCGTCGTTGGCGATCAGCCATTCCAGGGCGCGGCGATAGGCGGCCAGGCCACGGCCGGGATAGTCGCCGGAGGTGGCCGGGACGGTGAGGATGTCGACGTTGCTGATCCGGGTGTCGACCGGGATCGCGTCTTCCCAGACGCGATCGCCATAGGTGGTCTGCATGTCCTTCAGTGATGCATGGCCGGCGCGTGTGCGGCGGTCGAACAGGGTCGGCAGGATCGACACCGGCAGTTCGCGCCGGCGCGAGCGTTGCACCATGTCGGCGGTGCGGACCATGCCGGCCAGCCCGTGCAACGCCAGCGGCTCGGCCTGGGTCGGGATCACCAGGTGGTCGGCGGCGGCCAGCGCGTTGATCATCAGCAGGCCCAGCGTCGGCGGGCAGTCCAGCAGGATGTAGTCGTGTGCGTGGCCGTGACGCGCCAAGGCATTTTGCAGGGCCAGGCCGAGTCCGGGCTGGTTGGCGCTGCGGCGTTCCAGCGTGGCCAGCGCGGCCTGTGCGCAGACATAGGACAGGCCCGGGATGCTGCTCTCGCGCGACAGCGCGGCCAGCTCCGACGGCGGCGTGCCGAACAGGTCGAGTACGCCCTGTGGCGGCGGATCGGTCGGTACGCCGAAGGCACGGGTCAGCGAGGAATGCGGATCCAGGTCGATCAGCAGCACGCGATGCCCGAGTGCGGCCAGCCCGCGCCCCAGGGCCAGCGTCGTGGTGGTCTTGCCCACACCGCCCTTCTGGTTGGCGATCGCCCAGATACGCATCAGTTCTCTCCTTCAATCATCGCCGGGACGGTCTTGGCGCCGAGGTTGCCGGGCATGGCCCCGCGGTTGCCGGGCATGGCCCCGCGAGTGTTTGTCTTGGCCTGCTCCGGTGCCGCCGCCTGCCGTGGCGGTTCCGGGGCGAGGCTGGCGCCGGAATCGGCGAGGATGATCAGGACCACCCGCCGATTCGCGTTGCGGCCGGCCTCGGTACCGTTATCGGCGCGCGGCCGGAATTCTCCATAGCCGACCATGGCCAGTCGGCGCGGCGCGATGCCCTCGTCGGCGAACAGGTGCACCACGCTGGCCGCGCGCGCCGCCGACAGCTCCCAGTTGGAGGGGAACTGCGTGGTGGCGATCGGCTGGTTGTCGGTGTAGCCCTCCACGCGCATGCCGTTGGGGGCGGCGCGTAGTACCGCGGCGAGCCGGGAGAGGGTTTCGCGGGCGGAATGGTCGAGCGTGGCCGAGCCGGTCGGGAACAGGATGTCGCTGTTGATCTCGACTTCGATCCACAGGTCGTTGCGGCGCACCGTGATCAGCCGGGCATCAATCAGCGGAGCCAGCGCCAGGCTGAGCTGGCGAGCGACCTGGTCCATCTGCCGCTGCGCGCGGGTAAGCCGTTCCTGGTCGTGCAGGCTGACCGGCATGCGCATCTGCGAGGCCATCGACGGCAGCAGGGTAGGGTCGGGCGCGGGCGAGGGCGCGCTGGAGCCTTGCCTGGCGCCGGACTTGATCGGCGTGGGGCGGTCCCAGTCCGAACCTTGTACCTGCTGGTTGCCGAGCTGCACCGGGTTGATCGTGCGTGGCGCGCCGCCGAAGGCGGTGGTCAGCGCGTCGGCCACGATGCGGTACTTGTTTTCGTTGAGCGAGGAGATCGCGTACATCACCACGAAGAACGCCAGCAGCAGCGTCAACAGGTCGGCATACGGGATCGCCCATGCCTCGTGGTTGCTATGTTCCTCTCGGCGCTTGCGGCGGGCCATCGGTGCGGGTCAGTGCAGGAAACCGGCCAGTTTGGCCTCGATGTTGCGCGGGTTCTCGCCGTGGGCGATCGCGATCAGGCCCTCGATGATCATCGCGCGCTCGTTGCTGGCGTGGTGGATCACGCTCTTGAGCTTGGCGGCCACCGGCAGGAACAGCAGGTTGGCCGAGGCGATGCCGTAGATGGTGGCGGTGAACGCGGCGGCGATGCCGTGGCCGAGCTTGGAGGGATCGGCCAGGTTCTTCATCACCGCGATCAGCCCAAGCACCGCGCCGATGATGCCCATCGTCGGCGCGTACACGCCCATGCCCTCGAATACCTTGGCCGCGGCCAGGTCTTGCTGCTCCCGGTTGTCGACCTCGAGCTCCAGCATGTGGCGCATGGTCTCCGGTTCCACGCCGTCGACCAGCATCTGTAGACCCTTGCGCAGGAACCCGTCGTCCTGGCTGTCGAGTTGACCTTCCAGGCCGAGCAGGCCCTGGCGGCGGGCGATGTTGCTCCATTCCAGGATCTGCGCGAGCAGTTCCTCGCGTTGGCTTGCGGGCGGGTTGAATATCCAGCCGACGATCCGGAAGGCGTGGCGGAACACCGCCGGGGAGGTATGCAGCAGGATCGCCGCGAGCGTGCCGACGATGACGATCAGGAACGCGGCCGGCGACCACAGCGAGGCCAGGCCCGCGCCCTTGAGGATGCTGCCGCCGACCAGCGAGACCAGCGCCAGTACGATACCGGTGAGACTGAGCTTATCCATGCTGGCGATATCGGCAGTGGGTGCGTGGACTTGATAGCGGGGCGCCGGGAATCCGTCGCGTCTTGACCGGCGCGGCGCGCGGGCCGTGCGGGAGCGGGCTCAGCCGTCGCTGGCGCGCAGCCCGTCCACGTCGAGGATCAGTGACATCCGGCCATCGCCGATCAGGGTCGCGCCGGCATAGCCGGGCAGCCCGCGCAGGGCGCGCGGCAGCGGCTTGATCACCACTTCCTCGCGGCCGCGCACCTGGTCCACGACCAGGCCGAAGCGGGCCTCGCCGGCCTGCAGCAGCACCACGGTCAGCAGCGGCACGCTGTGCGCGTCCACGCCCAGCCAGCGCCGCAGGTCGATCAGCGGCAAGGTGTGCGAGCGGCGGTCGAGCACGGCGCGACCGTCGAACCAACCCAGCGAGGTCTGCGGGGCGTGCAACACTTCCACCACGCGCGCCAGCGGCAGCGCGTAGATGTCCTCGCCGGCCTGGACCAGCAGGGTCGGCAGGATCGCCAGGGTCAGCGGCACGCGGATCATCAGCCGGCTGCCGCGGCCCAGCTCGGACTGGATCTGGATCGTGCCGCTCAGTTCGCGGATGCGCGACTGCACCACGTCCATGCCGACCCCGCGGCCGGAGATGTCGGTGATCTCGGTCTTGGTCGAGAATCCGGGCAGGAAGATCAAGTGGAGGCATTCGTCGATGCTCAGCCGCGAGGCTGCCTCGGGGTCGATCAGGCCCTTCTCGCGGGCCTTCTCGCGCAGCCGCTCCGGGTCGATGCCGGCGCCGTCGTCCTGGATCTCGATGCTGACGTAGTCGCCTTCCTGCTGCGCCGACAGGCGTACATGGCCGCTGCGCGGCTTGCCACTGGCCGCGCGCAGGTCGGGGTCCTCGATGCCATGGTCGATCGCGTTGCGAACCAGATGCACCAGCGGGTCGGCCAGCGCCTCGACCAGGTTGCGGTCCAGCTCGGTCTCCGCGCCGATCAGTTCCAGCTCGACTTCCTTCTTCAGGGTGCGGGCAACGTCGCGGGCAACCTTCGGGAAGCGCGAGAACACCTTGCCGACCGGCTGCATGCGGGTGCGCATCACCGCCGACTGCAGCCGCGCGGTGGCGATGTCCAGCGTGCTGACCGCGCGGTCCAACTCCTCGTCGCGGATGCGCGCGCGCAGCGTCTTGAGGCGGTTGCGCGCCAGCACCAGCTCGCCGATCAGGTTGACGATCGCGTCCAGGCGCTTGGTGTCCACGCGCACGGTGTGCTCGGCTTCGGCGGCCTTGGGAGCCGGGACCGGGGACCCGGGACTCGGGACCCGGGGAGAAGCCGCTGGCGGTGCTTGCACCGCCCTGGGCGCGTCCGTGCCATGCAACTGGTCCAGCAGCGACTCGAATTCATCCTCGCTGATCTCGTCGGCAACCGGCTTGGCCATGCTGGCATCCACCGCTTTCCCGGGTCCCCGGTCCCCGGTCCCCGGTCCCGGCTTTCCGGTGGCATCGAACTGGGCGATCAGTGCCGGCGGCGCGTGCGCCGGCGGCTCGCCGGAGGACAGCGCGTCCAGCATCGCCTGCAGGTAGTCCAGCGACTGCTGCGCGGCGTCGAAGTGGCGCGCCTGCAGCTCGATCTCCCCGGCGCGGGCGCGCCCGAGGGTGTCCTCGGCGGCGTGGCACAGCTCGACCATCGGCTGCACGCCGAGGAAGCCGGCGCCGCCCTTGAGCGTGTGGAAGCCGCGGAACACCGCGTTGAGCTGGTCGGCGTCCTGTGGTGTCTGCTCCAGCGCGACCAGCTGCTCGCCGAGGCGATCCAGGATCTCCTGGGCCTCCACGATGAAGTCCGCGGCGATGTCGTCGGGAACGGCGCTCATGCCCGGTCGCTCCTTATCCTTACAGCCCGAGCCCGGACAGCAGGTCGTCGGCGTCGTCCTGCGAGACCGCATGGCGGTCCAGGCCCTTCAGCGCCGGGCCTGCCAGGCCGGAATCAGGCTTGGTTTCCTTCGGCGGCAGTCCCAGCGCGCCGAAGCCTTCGTGGACGCGGCGCACGATGCCCACCACGCGGCGGATGATCTGTCCGGTCAGGTCCTGGTAGCTCTGGGTCAGCGCCATCTCGGTGAGGTTGTGGCGGATCTTCTCCAGGACCGCCTCCTGCTCGGCGAGCAGGCCGCCGGCGCGCAGCTGGTCGGCCAGCCCGCGGCATTCCTCGGCCAGGTCCAGGGTGCGGTGGGTGGCCTGTTCGGTCATCTGCACGACATGGTCCAGGCGCGCGCAGGCGTCATCCAGTTCGCCGGCCTGTTCCGGCAGGCTGGGAAGCTCGCCGAGGGCCTGGCCCAGTTCGCGCGCGAGCCGGCTCAGGCCCTGGAACATCGGGCGGGTACGCCAGGCGGCCAGTGCGTCGATTTCCCGGCGCCAGCTGGTCTCATCGCCTCTCTCCAGTGCGTGCAGGGCGCTTTGCAGGCGCTCGATCAGGGCATCGCGTTCGGCGCTGGTCTCGGTCGCGGTCGTCATCAGGCGGTCGCCGCCAGGCGTTCGAAGATCTTGTTGAGCTTCTCCTCCAGGGTCTGTGCGGTGAACGGCTTGATGATGTAGCCGTTCACGCCGGCCTGGGCGGCCTCGATGATCTGTTCGCGCTTGGCTTCGGCGGTGACCATCAGTACCGGCAGGTGCTTGAGCTTGGCGTCGGCGCGGATCGCTCTGAGCAGCTCGATGCCGGTCATGCCGGGCATGTTCCAGTCGGTGACGACGAAGTCGAACGGACCCGAGCGCAACGCGGCCAGCGCGGCATTGCCGTCCTCGGCCTCCGCGGAGTTGGTGAAACCCAGATCGCTGAGCAGGTTCTTGACGATGCGTCGCATCGTCGAGAAATCGTCCACGATCAGGATTCGCATGTTTTTGTTCACTTCAGGCTCCTAGGTAAATCTTTATCGGGACCGGGGACCGGGGACCGGGGTCCCGGGTCCCCGGTCCCGGCTTCATTCCTCATCCACCACACCGGTATCGGCCAGCTCGAAGACCTTCAGGCGGCCGCGCAGGCGCACCATCGCCTGACCCTGGATCTGGCACACGCGCGATTCGCTCACGCCGAGCACGGCGCCGATCTCCTTGAGGTTGAGTTCCTGCTCGTAGTACAGCGACAGCACCAGTTGCTCGCGTTCGGGCAACTGCTGGATGGCCTTGCCCAGCTCACGGCCGAACTCGCCGCGTTCCATCATCTGCTCCGGAGTCGGTCCGCCCTTGGTGGTGGTATCCAGCTCGCCGTGTTCCTCCACCCGCGATTCCAGGCTCAGTACCTGGCCGCGCGCGGCATCCTCCATCAGTCGCAGGTAGTCCGGCAGCGGCATGTCCATCGCGGCGGCGACGTCGGTGGCGGAAGCGGCGCGGCCGGTGGCCTGCTCGATCTTGCGGATCGCGGCGGCGGCATCCCGGGCGCGGCGGTGCACCGAGCGCGGCACCCAATCGCCACGGCGGATCTCGTCGATCATCGCGCCGCGGATGCGGATCGAGGCGTAGGTCTCGAACGAGGCGCCCTGTTCGGCATCGTAGCTGCGCGAAGCCTCGATCAGGCCGATCATGCCGGCCTGGATCAGGTCGTCGATCTCCACACTGGCCGGCAGCCGCGCGGCCAGGTGGTGGGCGATGCGGCGCACCAGATCGGCATGCTGCTGCACCCAGTCGTTTGCACTGGCGCGCTGGACCGCCTTGTACTGGGCGGCGGCGTTCACGCGATCACCCCGCCACGCTGCTGGATGATCCGCTCGACGAAGAACTCGACGTTGCCGCGGGCGGCGGTCGGGGCCTGCCAGCGCGCGGTGCGGCGGGCGATCTCGGCGATCGCCAGGGCCGACGGACTGGCCGGGTAGAGTTTCATCACCGGTTGCTGGCGCTGTACCGCCAGGCGCAGCCAGTCGTCCTGCGGGACGTGGCCGAGGTAGTTCAGCGAGACGTCGCCGAGGAACTTCTCGCAGACCCGCGCCAGCTTTTCGTACAGCAGCCGGCCCTCGTTGGGGTCGCGCACCATGTTGGCGACGATCTGCAGGCGGTCCACGCCGCGCTCGCGCGAGAGCACCTTGATCAGGGCATAGGCATCGGTGATCGAGGCCGGTTCGTCGCAGACCACCACGACCGCGTCCTGCGCGGCCTGGCAGAAGGTCAGCACGCTATCGGTGATGCCGGCGGCGGTGTCGATCACCATCATGTCCAGCTCGCGTTCCAGCTCGGAGAACACGTTGACCAGGCCGATGTGCTCGGCCGGGGCCAGCTCGGCCATGTGCCTGCGCCCGGAGGCGGCCGGCACCACCAGCACGCCGCCGGGACCGGTCAGGATCACGTCCTCCAGCGTGCAGCGCCCGGCGATCAGGTCGGCCAGGGTCTGCCTCGGCTGCAGACCCAGGATCACGTCGACGTTGGCCAGGCCCAGGTCCGCGTCCAGCAGCAGGGTGCGCTTGCCCATGTCGGCCAGCGCCACGGCCAGGTTGGCCGACAGGTTGGTCTTGCCGACACCGCCCTTGCCGCCGGTCACGGCGATGCTGCGCACCGGGCCGAGCGGCTCGCTGCGGGTGGCGGACAACGGATAGGCATTGGTCAGCTGGGCGTATTCACGCGACGGCATGGTTTTGCTCCGGAGTGCAGGGCTTATCGGCAGCGCGCCGCAAATCTTCAAGGCGAAGTACCAGGCTGGCGGCATTGGCCCGGTGCAGGTCGTCCGGGACGCACTGGCCGTCGGTGACCCAGGTGATCGGCAGCTGGTGGTCGACCACCA
This sequence comes from Pseudomonas sp., assembly GCA_047607345.1. Taxonomy (GTDB): domain Bacteria; phylum Pseudomonadota; class Gammaproteobacteria; order Xanthomonadales; family Xanthomonadaceae; genus Pseudomonas_S. The sequence goes on from JASGDF010000085.1 coordinate 10,041, forward strand.
CCGACAGGGCGCTGCCGAGGCGGCCGGTCTCGTCGAGCTTGGTCAGCACCACGCCCTGCGGGCTGGCGCTGGCGAAGCGGCGCACCACCTCGTCCAGATCGGAGAAGTGGGCGTTGGCCGGCAGTACCAGCAGCGAGGTGATCTGGCGCGCGGCGCGCAGCCAGGTCAGCTGGGCGGCCAGGGCACGGTCGCGCTGGCCCATGCCGGCGGTGTCCACCAGCACCAGCTTGTAGTCGCGCAGGCGTTCGAGCAGCTCGATCAGGCCCCGGTCGCTGTCGGCCTCGTGCACGGCGATGCCGAGCTGACGGCCGTAGCTGTGCAATTGCTCGCGGCCACCGACGCGCAGGGTGTCGGTGGTGACCAGGGCCACGTCGCGCGGTGCGTGCTGGGCGGCGAAGCGCGCGGCCAGCTTGGCGATGGTGGTGGTCTTGCCGGCGCCGGTCGGGCCGACCAGGGCGATCACCCCGCCGACGTGCAGCGGGTCGACCGGCGCGATCGGCAGCCGCTTGGACAGCAGGCCCAGCATCAGGCCGCGGCCGCGGTGCAGTTCGGTATCGGCCGGGATCTGCATCGCCACTTCGCGGGTGAGGCCGGCGTCGAAGCCGTAGTCGTCCAGCAGCTCCAGCGCCTGGGCGCGTACCGGCGAGCCGCGCAGGCGCTCGTCGGTGAGGCGGCTCATCTCGCGCTCGATCATCTGCCGCATCAGTCCCAGTTCCTCGCGCAGCTGGCGCAGCTCGGCATCGTCCTGCCGGGCCGGCGGCGCTGCGGGGACAGCGACCGGCAGCGTCGCTGGCAGCGGTTCGGGCGCGGCGATCTGCGGCAGGGTCGCCGGCAGGCCGGCGGGCAGCGGTGGGTCTTGCCGTGGCGCGGTGGCCTGGGTGAAAGGGGCGAAGATCTGTTCCGGCAGCTGCGCCGGTGCCGGCCTGGAGGCCGGGGCCGGGGCCGGGGCCGCCTTCGGTGCGCGCGGCGCCGGC
>JASGDF010000086.1:0-5780 GCA_047607345.1 Pseudomonas sp.
CGGCTTTTCGTTTCCGTCAACACCTCGTTTCGAGCCGTTGACTTCAACTTCCGTTCCAGCGACCCGAAGGTCTTTGCCGAACCGAGCCGCCTATCTTAGCGGACTTTTTCCTTCTGTCAACACCTCGATGAAGCCGGAGGTTTTGACGCCCTTCCGCGGTTGCCGCCTTGGCGGTGCCCGTGGAAGGCAGGAGCGGAATTATGGACGTATCCGCGGCAAATGGGAAGCCCTGGCGTGAAAAATTTTTCACGCCAGGGCTTGTTCTTATCCGGCCAGCAACGCGACCCGCGCGAAATTACGCTTGCCGATCTGCAGCACACCCTCGAAACCCGGCCCGAACTGGCACTGCGGATCCTCGACCACTTCGCCTTCGACCCTGACCGCACGCTCCTTGAGCTTGCGCATCGCCTCAGAATTGCTCGACGCTAGCCCCGCCGCAGTCAGCAGCGCAGCGATGCGCAGGCCCTCAGCCGGCACTGTAACCTGTTGCAGCGGCAGCAACGAGGTGTCGCCCTGCCCGGTTACCACCGCATGCCAACCGGCGATCGCCTGCTCGGCGGCGGCTTCGTCATGGAAACGGGTGATCAGCTCACGCGCCAAACGTAGCTTGACGTCGCGCGGATTCAGCTGGCCGGCCTCTACCTGCAAGCGCAGTCCCGCCGCTTCGGATGCGGAGATATCGAAACTGAGCAATTCGATCCAGCGCCACATCAGCTCGTCGCCGATTTTCATTGCCTTGGTGACCATGTCGATGGCTGGCTCGCTGATGCCGATGTAGTTGCCCAGCGACTTGCTCATCTTATTGACGCCGTCCAGGCCTTCCAGCAGCGGCATGGTCAGCACAACCTGGGCCGGCTGACCGTGATGTTCCTGCAGTCCACGCCCCATCAGCAGGTTGAACTTCTGGTCGGTGCCGCCGAGCTCGACATCGGCCTTCAGCGCCACCGAGTCGTAGCCCTGCACCAGCGGGTAGAGGAACTCGTGGATGGCGATGGACTGCTGCGCGGCGAAACGCTTGGCGAAATCGTCACGCTCGAGCATGCGCGCGACGGTGTACTGCCCCGCCAGGCGGATCATGTCGGCCGCCCCCATCCGGCCGAACCACTCGGAGTTGAAGCGTACTTCGGTACGTTCGCGGTCCAACACCTTGAAGACCTGCTCCTCGTAGGTGCGGGCATTGGCAAGCACGTCCTCGCGGGTCAGCGGCTTGCGGGTGACGTTCTTGCCACTGGGATCGCCGATCATTCCGGTGAAGTCGCCGATCAGGAAGATCACCTGGTGGCCCAGGTCCTGGAACTGGCGCATTTTGTTCAACAGCACCGTGTGGCCCAGGTGCAGGTCAGGCGCGGTAGGGTCAAAACCGGCCTTCACCCGTAACGGACGTCCGCTCTTCAGGCGGGCCTCCAGGTCTTCGGGCTTGAGGATCTCATCGGCGCCGCGGCCGATGAGCGCGAGCGAATCTGCAATCGAGGACAAAGGGCGACTCCAGCGGCGCACGCCGCACAAAAACGTGGGGGATGTTAAACGCGAGTTAATCCCGTAACAACAAAAAACTGAACAGGCTCAATGGTTTGACGCGCTGTTGATCGACCTCTATGGTACCTGCGTTTGGGCCTGGGCTCCGGGCCATGAGGAACCGGTAGATGCAGAACTCCGAACAGGGCCGCGCGCGCAAGCAGCGCATCCAGGAACGTCTCCACGTCCAGCACGACTCGACCCTGCATCGAAGACTGAGCCATCACCTTCCCGCCGCGTTCAACGAGCGTTGGACCCGGCGCCACTGGATCCACGCCAGCCTGTTCGCGACCATCGGCGCGCTGGTGGCCACGATCGTGCCGGGTTTCTCCAATGCGATCGACGCCTCGCCGCAGAACCGCTCGACGCTGCTGCTGCCGCTACCGCCGCTGGCCGAGAAGGCCCAGGCCCCCGCGCACCGCGACGACTGGCAGCTCGTCCAGATCAAGCCGGGCCAGACCCTGAGCAGCCTGTTCGGCGAGTTGGGCATCCCGACCACGGTGATGTACCGGGTGCTCGAGCATCCGGGCACGCGCCAGGTGCTGACCCGGCTGCGCCCGGGCGCGGAACTGGCGTTCGACCTGCCGGCAAAGGGCGAGCTGCGGGCACTGCGCTTCGACCGCGACCCCAGCCACCGGGTCGAGCTGCAGTTGCAGGGCGATGCGATCCGCGAGAAGGTGACCGAGCGCGCGACCGTGACCCGCACCGCCGTTACCAGCGGGGAGATCACCAGCTCGCTGTACGCGGCCGCCAGCAAGGCTGGGTTGCCGGTGTCGGCGGTGACGACGATGACCGATGAGATTTTCAAATACGACATCGACTTCGACAAGGACCTGCAGCCGGGCGACCGCTTCAGCGTGGTGATGGACGAGACCTGGCGCGAGGGCGAGCGCATCGATGCGGGCAAGATCCTCGCCGCGACCTTCACCACGGGCGGCAAGACCTATACCGGCTTCCGCTTCGAGCGCGCCGGCAAGCCGGCTGAGTACTTCGACATCAACGGCCGACCGCTGAAGAAGAGCTTCATCCGCATGCCGGTGGCCTACAGCCGGATCAGCTCCACCTTCGGCGCACGCAAGCACCCGGTGCTGGGCACGATGCGGATGCACAAGGGCATCGACTACGCGGCCGCCTCGGGCACGCCGATCATGGCCGCGGGCGATGCGCGCGTGCAGTTCGTCGGTCAGCAGCGTGGCTACGGCAACGTGGTGATCCTCGACCACGGCAAGGGCTACAGCACGCTGTACGGACACATGTCGCGATTCGGCAGAATCAAGACCGGCCAGCGTATCAACCAGGGCACGGTGATCGGCTATGTCGGCATGACCGGGCTGGCGACCGGCCCACACCTGCACTACGAATTCCGGGTCAACGGCACCCAGCGCAACCCGGCCTCGGTCACGATGCCGCCGCCGGAACCGCTGAGAGGCGCCGAGCTGGCTGCGTTCCACGCCCAGACCACGCCGGCGATGGCGCGAATCAAGGGCATGGAGCAGCTCAGGTTCGCCGACGCCGGCAGCGACAAGCCGGTCCGCAAGAACGACAAGAATCGCGGCTGAGCAGGGCACCGGCCCGGGCAACGCCCTGCTCGGGAGCGGGTAAAGGAGCTCCCAAGCCCAGCGGTGGCTCCTCCGCCAGCCCTTGGAGGCCGGCGAGGCAGCGGGGCGTTACGGCGCGTAATCCACCGTGAACGGCGCGTGGTCGGAGAAGCGCTGCTCACGGTAGATCGAGCAGGCCTGCAATCGGTCGCGCAGACCGGGGGTCACGAACTGGTAGTCGATGCGCCAGCCGACGTTGTTGGCGCGCGCCGCACCCCGGTTGCTCCACCAGGTGTAGTCCTCGCCGGTGGGGTGCAGCGCACGGTAGCTGTCGATCCAGCCACGTCCTGCTCCCAGGTCGGCATCCTCCGGACGGTCCGCGCACAGGCCGTTGAGCCAGTCGCGCTCGGGCGGCAGGCAGCCGGAGTTCTTCTGGTTGGACTTCCAGTTGCGAATGTCCAGCGCGCTGCGCACGATGTTCCAATCGCCGCACAGCACGTAGTCGCGGCCACTGGCCAGCCATTCGTCGAGGATCGGCCGCAGCCAGTCCATCACCTGGAACTTATAGCCCTGGCGCAGCTCGCCGGAGGAGCCGGACGGAATGTAGAACGAGACCACGCTGAGGTTGCCGAAGCGCGCCTCAAGGTAACGCCCTTCCTCGTCGAACTCGGGCCAGCCCAGCGCGGTGCGCAGCTCGTCCGGCTCGCGCCTGGCGTAGATCGCCACGCCGCTGTAGCCCTTCTTGGTGCTGGCATCGCGGAACCATGACCTGTACCCGGCTGGCAGGAACTCGGGGCCGGCCAACTGGTGCTCCTGGGCCTTGGTCTCCTGCACGCACAGCACGTCGGCCTGCTGGCCGGCGAACCAGTCGAAGAAGCCCTTGGACGCGGCCGAACGCAGGCCGTTGGCGTTGAAGCTGATGATGCGCATGGGAAGCGGGGATGGGGATTCGGGATGGGAGATTCGTAAAAGCGTACCCCATTCGGCTGCCGGCCCCCTGACCCGCTATGCTTTTGTGAATCCCCAATCCCGAATCCCCAATCCGATGCTCGATCACCGTCACCGCTTCCTGCAGCTGGCCCTTGATGCCGATGCGCTGCGCTTCGGCGAGTTCACGCTGAAGTCCGGGCGTGTCAGCCCTTACTTCTTCAACGCCGGACGTTTCGATTCCGGTGCCAGGACCGCCGCGCTGGCGCAATGCTATGCCGACGCGATCGACGCGGCCGGGCTCGCTGGCGCCATAGGGGAATTCGACCTGGTGTTCGGCCCTGCCTACAAGGGCATCCCGCTGGCCACGGCGCTGGCCTGTGAGTACGCGCGGCGCGGCCGCGACCTGCCGCTGGCATTCAACCGCAAGGAGGCCAAGGCGCATGGCGAGGGTGGCAGCCTGATCGGCGCGGCGCTCGCCGGCCGCAAGGTGCTGATCGTCGACGACGTGATCACCGCCGGCACCGCGATCCGCGAGGCGCTGGGGATCATCCGCGCGGCCGGCGGCACCCCGGCCGCGATCGTGGTCGCGCTGGACCGGCAGGAGATCGCCTCCGAAACCGACCGCCGCTCGGCGGCGCAGGCGGTGGCGGCCGAGGCCGGCATCCCGGTGGTGGCGGTCGCCAACCTCGGCGACCTGCTTGCATTCGCCGCCGGGAACGTCGGGCTTGTCGACCACCGCGAGCCGCTGCTGGCCTATCGCAGCCGCTACGGCACCGAGACGTTGGGCTGAAAGACAGCAGGAAGCTCGTCGTGATGCCGAACCATTTCCGCCTGGCCGCGCTGGGCATCGCCGCAGCCACCAGCCTGGCTCAGGCCGCGCCCACGCAGGATCGCAGCAAGCAGGCCGCGTCCAAGAAGCTGTACTGCTGGGACCAGAACGGCCAGCGCATCTGCAGCGATACTCTGCCGCCGGAAGCGGTCGACCAGGCCCGTGACGAATTCAACGCCAATAGCGGTCTGCGCAGCGCCGAGATCGAACGCGCGCTCAACGCAGAGGAACGCGCCGCGGCAGCCGCGAGCGAGGCCCAGCACCGCGCCGACGAGGCCGCCGAGCAGACGCGCAAGCGCACCGACCAAGCGATGCTGATGCGGTACCAGAGCGAGGACGACCTGCGCCGCGTGTTCAGCGAGCGCACCGGCATCATCGACAACAACGTGCGTACCGCGCGCTACAACGTCGCCAGCCTGCGCGAAGGGCTGGTCATGCTGCTGCGCAACGCCGGCGAGCGTGAGCTGGCCGGGCAGAAAGTCAGCGCCAAGCTGGCCGGCGACATCCGCCAGCGCCACGCCGAACTGCTCGCGCAGCAACGCCTGCAGGCCAGCTTCGAGCGCCAGCGCCAGGAGCTGGACGGGGAGATCGGCGAGATCCTGCAACGCTACCGGGCGCTGAAGGGCGCGCCGACGGATGCGGTGGCGCCGCCGGCCGGCGGTTGAACCGCCGTCGTCCCCGCGCCGGGCGCACTGCTGTCCGGGGAAGTTTCGGGAAGGGGCCGTGCCAGGCTTGGGAGACAGCGGCCTCCTATGCCCGGACCGGCTCGGGACTCGCATCGTGGCTTGCACACCGAACTCTCCCCCTCGTCATCCCCGCGCAGGCGGGGAGAGGGCGGGTGGCTTGCGAGCCACTGGCTCGCACCCGGGCGAACGCCCGCGCGCCATGCGCGCGGGCCGGGGATCGCAGATCCAGGGACTTTCGTGCAGATGGCCGCGCAAGTCACTGGGCTCCCGCCTGCGCGGGAG
>JASGDF010000087.1:0-7021 GCA_047607345.1 Pseudomonas sp.
CTGGAAGAACAGCATCTGCGCCACGCCCTCGTTGGCGTAGATGCGCGCCGGCAGCGGCGTGGTGTTGCTGAACTCCAGGGTCACGTGGCCTTCCCACTCCGGCTCCAGCGGCGTCACGTTGACGATGATGCCGCAGCGCGCGTAGGTGCTTTTGCCCAGGCATACCACCAGGGTGTCGCGCGGAATGCGGAAGTACTCGACCGTGCGTGCCAGCGCGAAGCTGTTCGGCGGGATGATGCACTCGTCGGCGACCACGTCGACGAAACTCTTGGGGTCGAACTGCTTGGGATCGACGATCGTCGAGTTGATGTTGGTGAAGACCTTGAACTCGCGCGAGCAGCGCACGTCGTAGCCGTAGCTGGAGGTGCCGAAGCTGACGATGCGCTGGCCGGCGGCGTCCTGCTTGATCTGGCCCGGCTCGAACGGCTCGATCATGCCGTGCTGCTCGGCCATGCGCCTGATCCAGCGGTCGCTCTTGATGCTCATGCGGTGTTCCTCGGAATGCGGGGGCGGCGCCGGGGGCACCGCGGGAGACGGGCGATTCTAGCCGTTCAGGCCAGCGAGGAAACGATCGGGATGCTCGCGCGCGGGCGCCTGTCCAACTCCTCGACCAGCCGTTGCGCCGTTGCCAGGTAGGCTTTCGCGGCAGGCGATTGCGGCTCGGCGGCGACGATCGGCCGGCCCTCGTCGCCACGCTCGCGGATGCCGGTCTCCAGCGGCAGCGAGCCCAGCAGCGGCACCCCGTACTGCGCGGCCATGCGCTGGCCACCACCCTCGCCGAACAGGTGCTCGACCTGGCCGCAGTTCGAGCAGGTATGCACCGCCATGTTCTCGACGATGCCGAGCACGGCCACCTCGACCTTCTCGAACATCTTCAGCGCCTTGCGCGCGTCCAGCGTGGCGATGTCCTGCGGCGTGGTCACGATCACCGCGCCCGCCACCGGGATCTTCTGCGACAGCGTCAGCTGGATGTCGCCGGTGCCCGGCGGCAGGTCGACCAGCAGGTAGTCCAGCTCGCCCCACAGGGTGTCGTTGAACAGCTGGGTCAGCGCCGAGGTCGCCATCGGCCCGCGCCAGATCATCGGCGTGTCCTGGTCGATCAGCAGCCCGATCGACATCGCCTCCACACCGAACGCCCGCATTGGTTCGATCGACTTGTTGTCCGGGCTGTCCGGGCGCCCGCTCAGACCCAGCATCGCCGGCACGCTGGGGCCGTAGATGTCGGCATCGAGCACGCCGACCTTTGCACCAAATTGGTGCAATGCCAGTGCCAGATTGACCGCGGTGGTGGACTTGCCGACCCCGCCCTTGCCGGAACCGACGGCAATGACGTTGCGCACGCGGGGATGGGGGATGAGGCCGCCTTGCGGCCGGTGGGAATGGGTCTTCATGGCGCTCATTGTCGGGCAGTTGGACGCGATTCCCAACTCGCCGTCGCTCGATGCTCCGCGCCGGCAATCCCCCGGAAACGGTCATGACCGGCACTTGGCCCGGCCCCTCGTCCGAACCACGACCCCACGCCCATCAGGTCATCAAGCCGCGCAACGCAAAAAGTATCCAATGAAACCTTGCTCATGCGCCAATCCGCGCAACCGAAGCTGATTTCCGCATACCAACCTCAAATTTTGCCAATTGATTGCAATTCACGACATTACTTGGTTACGTTTGCGTTAAGACGACACAATCGTCCCTTTCCGCAACTTAATACCTTTGGGGTCCAGGCATCATGAGTCACACCCAATACCGCCATACCTTCAAGCGCACCGCTCTAGCCGTCATCCTCGCAACCTGCATCGCACAGGGTGCAGTCCAGGCGCAGAGCACCACCGGCAGCATCTACGGCACCGCGCCCGCCGAGCCCGGCCTGTCCGTCGTGATCACCAGCCAGACCGGCCTGAGCCGCACCATCACCGTCGACGGCAACGGCCGCTACAACCTGAGTTCGCTGCCGGTCGGCACCTACAACGTCGAACTGCACCGCGGCGGCGAAGTCCTCGACAAGCGCGAGAACGTGCTGCTGCGCGTCGGTTCCGGCACCGAGGTCTCGTTCGCCGCCGGCGACGCCACCACGCTCAGCACGATCACCGTGACCGGCGCCGCCGTGCCGAAGATCGACGTCAGCAGCACCGCCTCGCGCTCGGTGATCACCTCCGAACAGCTCGCGACACTGCCGCTCGGCCGCAGCGCCGAGGCGATCGCCCTGCTCGCTCCTGGCGCGGTCTCCGGCAGCGGCGCGTTCAGCAACGGCTCGCGCTCGACGGTGTCCTTCGGCGGCTCGGGCGTGACCGAGAACGCGTACTACATCAACGGCTTCAACACCAGCAACCCGCTCAGTAACCTCGGCGGCGTCAGCCTGCCGTACGGCGCGATCGACCAGCAGGAGACCTACACCGGCGGCTACAGCGCCAAGTACGGCCGCTCCACCGGCGGCGTGATCAACCAGGTCGGTAAGCGCGGCACCAACGAGTGGCACTTCGGCTTCCAGGCGGTGTGGGAGCCGCAGGGGCTGGCCAGCTCGCCGGGCGACGTGTGGTTCCCGAACAACTCGCTGCCGGACGGCTACGGCTACACCGACAAGAGCAAGCCGGGCACGCTGTACCGCAGCACCAAGGGCGACACCCAGACCCGCACGGTCTACAGCGCCTATGCAGGTGGCCCGCTGATCGAGGACAAGCTGTTCATCTTCGTCGCCGGCGAGTCGGACAAGACCGACGGCGTGTCGACCAACGCGTCAACCGACAGCACCGTGGCGCGCAACCATTACGACTACAGCTCGCCAAAGTTCTACGGAAAGCTGGACTGGAACATCAACGACAGCAACCTGCTCGAATACACCCGGATCCAGAACACCGACCGCCGTGCCGGCTACTACACCGCGTTCGACTACGACACGCTGACCAGCGGCGACCCCACCGGCACCTATCCGGATACCTACAAGCTCAAGGACAGCTACGACATCTTCAAGTACACCGGGTACCTGACCGATGACCTGACCCTGAGCGCGACCTACGGCCGCAGCACCGAGCACAACCAGCAGTTCAACCCGGCGCCCTCGGACCTGCCGTACCTGGCGGGCGTGACCAACCAGGATACCTCGCTCACCGGTGGTGACCTCATCTACAACAACCAGCCCACCAACCGGGTCAAGGCGGCCGATCCGCTCAACAAGACCCGCAGCCTGCGCGTCGAGCTGGAATACCGCCTGGGCAACCACGACCTGACCGCAGGCGTGGACAACATGTACTTCAACGCCTACGACGAAGGCATGCAGACCACCGGCCCGGGATACCAGTGGACCTATGGCCACGCCGACGACCCGACCGCGGCACTGAGCCCGTCCCTGGGCATCGGCGCCCCAGGCGGCGACGGCTACTACGTGTACAAGCAGATCTTCATCAGCACTACCAGCATGGCGGTCGAGCAGAAGGCCTACTACCTGGAAGACCGCTGGCAGGTCAACGACCACTGGCTCGTCACCCTCGGCCTACGCAACGACAATTTCACCAACTTCAACAGCGACCACGTCGCCTACGTGGACAGTGGCGACCAATGGGCCCCGCGCCTGGGCGTGAGCTGGGACGTGTTCGGCGACGCCTCGCTCAAGCTGTTCGCCAACCTCGGCCGCTACTACCTGGCGTTGCCCAACAGCGTGGCGATCCGCGGCGCCTCCGCGTCGACCTATACCCGCGAGTACTTCACCTATACGGGCATCGACGCCAACGGCGAGCCGACCGGCCTGACCGCGCTCGGGCCCGGCCCGGTGTCGAGCAACGGCGAGTACGGCCAGGCTCCGGACCCGAACTCGTTCGCGCCCACCGACCTGAAGTCGCAGTACCAGGACGAGCTGATCGTCGGCTTCGAGAAGACCATCGGCGAGAAGTGGAACTCCGGCGCGAAGGTGACCTACCGCAAGCTGCAGTCGGCGATCGACGACGTCTGTGACCCTGGCAGGATGGAGACGAAGCTGGAAGCGATGAATATCGACTCCAGCACGGTCGACATCCCCGGCTGCGTGATGTTCAACCCGGGCGAGACCAATACCTACAAGCTCGCCAACGTCGACGGCTCCGGCTACACCACCGTACGCATGTCGCAGTCCGACTGGGGCTTCACCGACAAGGCCCGCCGCAACTATGTCGCGGTCGACCTGTTCCTGGAGCATCCGTTCGACGAGAAGTGGTACGGCCGCATCGACTACACCTGGTCCCACAGCTACGGCAACACCGAGGGCCAGGTGAAGTCCGACATCGGCCAGACCGACGTCTCCAAGACCCAGGATTGGGACTCCGCCGAGTTGATGTACTACGCCGGTGGCAGCCTGGCCAACGACCGTCGCCACCAGCTGAAGGCATTCGGCGCCTACCAGATCAACCCGGAGTGGATGGCCTCGGCCACGCTGCGCGTGCTGTCGGGTACGCCGAAGACCTGCCTGGGCTACTTCGGTACCGATGACTCCGATCCGATCGGCTACGGTTCCTCCTACCACTACTGCGGTGGCAGCCCGACCAATCCGGGCGGCGCCGGGCGCACGCCGTGGACCACCAACCTGGACCTGGGCGTGACCTACCGTCCAGCCTTCGCCGACCACAAGCTGGCGTTCGGCCTGCAGGTGTTCAACGTGCTCAACGACCGTGATCTGGTCCGCAGCAACAGCACCTACGAGACCTCGCCGTACACGGTCTCCAACACCTACGGCATCGGTACCGCCAGCTACTACTACAACACCCCGCGCTACGTGCGCCTGTCGGCCAGCTACGATTTCTGATCGCAACACGGCAGTTCGATGCTCCACATCACGGCCCCGGTTTCCCGGGGCCGTTTTTTTTACCTGCGCGGAAGCATCAATCAGCCAGCACCGCCCGCGCCGCATTGTGCCCCGGCGCCCCGGTGACGCCACCACCCGGATGGGTGCCCGAGCCGCACAGGTACAGGCCGGGGATCGCGCCGCGGTAGTCGGCCTGTCCCAGCACCGGGCGCGCGCTGAACAGCTGGTTGAGGCTGAGCGCGCCGTGGAAGATGTCGCCACCGAGCAGGCCGAACTCGCGTTCCAGGTCGAGCGGGCTGAGCGTCTGCCGCCCCAGTACCGATGCCGCAAAGCCAGGGGCGTGCCGCTCCACTGTCGCGATCATCAGGTCGGCGACCTGCTCGCGATGGTCGTCCCAGCTGCGTCCCTGCGGCAGCGTCGGCGCGACGTGCTGGCAGAACAGGCTCGCCACGTGCATGCCCGGCGGCGCCAGCGAATCGTCCAGCGTGCTCGGGATCAGCATCTCCACCACCGGCTCGCGCGACCAGCCGAACGCGCGCGCGTCGCGCCAGGCCCGGTCCATGTAGTCCAGGTCCGGGGCGATGACGATGCCGGCGGTGAGGTGGTCGCCCTCGCCCGGCAGCACGCGGAAGTCCGGCAGCCGCGACAGCGCCACGTTCATCCGGAACGTGCCCGAGCCGCAACGCCAGTTCGCCATGCGCTCTCGCGTCGCGGCCGGTACGTGACCAGGGTCGATCAGGCGCTCGTACAGCAGCTTGGGATTGACGTTGGCGACCACGCGATCGGCGCGCAGGGCTTCGCCGCCGGCCGTCGTCACGCCCACGGCGCGCCCATCGTCCAATAGCACGCGCTCGACGGCGCACCCGACCCGGATGTCCACCCCGCGCTCGCGGCAACACGCGGCCATCACCTGGGTGATCGCGCCCATCCCGCCGATCGCGTGGCCCCAGGCGCCCTTGACGCCATTACTCTCGCCGAACACGTGGTGCAGCAACACATACGCCGTCCCCGGCGCGTACGGGCTGGCGTAGTTGCCGACGATGCCGTCGAATCCGAACAGCGCCTTGATCGGCGCGCTCTCGAACCAGCGGTCCAGGTATTCGGCCGCCGAGATCGTGAACAGGTCGAGCAGTTCCTGGCGCAGCGTCGGGGCCAGCGCGTGCAGGCGCCGGCCGAGCCGGCCGGCCCGCCACAGCTGCGGCAGCGCCAGCCACCAGCCGCTGTCGGTGACGTTGGGCGGCGGCTGCAACGCCAGCGCGCGCAGCACGTCGGCCAGTTGCTCCAGCCGCGCCTCGTAGGCCGGCAGCCGCTCGGCGTCGCGCGCGGAGAACCTGGCGACCTCGGCCTGGGTACGCCCGGCGCCGGCCAGCAGGTAGCCGTCCTGCAGCGGCAGGAAATTGTTGATCCGGCGCGGCACCACCCGCAGGCCGTGCCGGGCCAGCTCCAGGTCCGTGATCACCTGCGGCTGCAGCAGCGAGACCGTGTACGAGGCCACCGAGTTGCGGAAGCCGGGGTGGAATGCCTCGGTGACCGCGGCGCCTCCCACTACTCCGCGCCGTTCGAGCACCAGCACCTTGCGGCCGGCCTTGGCCAGATAGGCCGCGCAGACCAGGCCGTTGTGGCCTGCGCCGATGATGATCGCGTCGTACCGGGTGCGCATGCGGGCCTGTATAGCATGTGCGCAGGGCCATCCTGCGCCTCCGGGCGCGGCCGACGGACGCGGCGCCCCGATCGACGCCCGGACCGCGCATGGCCATGACCTTCGACACTGACCGCAGCCGTGCAGAGGTTCAGAATGCCGCCCACGGCCCCGGCGACGGGGCTTCCTTGTCCCCTGCCCGTACCGGAGCCTGCTACGTGACCTTGCGCAAACCCCATCTGCTGACGCTGTCCCTGGCCGTCGCCGCCGCGCTGAGCGGCTGCAAGAAGCCCGAGGAGGCGCCCGCCCCGGCCGCTACCACGGCGCCCGCCCCCGTGGCGGCCGCCAAGCCGTCCTTCGACGTGTCCGAGCTGGACACCTCGATCAACGCCTGCAACGACTTCGACGCCTTCGTCAACGCCAAGTGGCTCAAGGCCAACCCGATCCCCGACGACCGCACTCGCTGGGGCGCGTTCGACCAGCTCGCCGAGAACAGCCTGAACACCCAGCACGCGCTGGTCGAGGCCGCGACCAAGAACACCGACGCCGGCTCGATCGAGCACAAGATCGGCCTGCTGTACGCCTCCGGCATCGACGAGGCGGCGATCGAGAAGGCC
>JASGDF010000088.1:0-7228 GCA_047607345.1 Pseudomonas sp.
CCGACGGCGACTTCGTGCTGCCCGCGCCCGGCGGACGCGACGCGGCCTGGCTGTTCGGCGCCGAGACCCGTTTCCGCGACAGCTACCTGCGAGAGGGCGAGCCGCGCACCGGCGGCGGCCTGCTGACCGCCTCCGGGCTGGCGCTGGGCGACATCGGTCCGTCGATGATCTGGTCGGGCGACGGCCGCTATCTGGCGCTGACGCGCCATGTCGATCGGTTTGAGCTGGCCGTCCACCAGCCGCGCTCGGACACCGACCAGTGGCACCTGCTGCTGCTCGACGTGCAGGAACGCAGCCTGCGCGCCGCCCGCAGCCCGATCGGCTGCATGCCGCATTTCCTGCGCTTCGATGCCGATGGCCTGGCCTGGCGCACGCTGCCGACCGACCACGAACACGCCGACTCCGTGCAGGAATGGCAAACCCGGCACATGCCGCTGGCCGCGCTGCTGTCGGCACCCCCGGCCCGCTTCGAGGCGCATGGCCCGGTCTGGCTGCAACCGGGCGACGCGCCATTCGCCGATCAATGGCAGGCGCTCGACAGCCGCCATTTGCAGCGGTGGCGATGAAGAACCCTGCGACCTTGCCCTGCTCGACGCCGCCGCCCAGGGCGACGGCAAGCAGCAGGGCCTGAACCACCTGGGCCATGTCGGGCTCGGCGGGCACTGGGGCCTAGTGCCCGAGCTGCGGCAACTGGCACTGGAATGGGTCGGGACTGAAGCCCTTCCCGCAGATCGCTCAGGGCCGGCGCGCCAGCGCCTCCACGTCCTTGGCCTTCGGCAGCAAATCCTGCTTGCTGACCGCGAACGGGCCGATCGACAGCAGCGGCACCGCGACGATCACCGAGGACACCACCACGATCACCGCGCCGACCATGTGGGTCTCGGCCAGGCCTTCCATCGACGCACCGCCGTACAGGTACAGCGCCAGCGCCGACAGGAAGAACATCACCGCGGTGATGATCGTGCGCGACAGGGTCTGGTTGATCGAGCGGTTCAAAACCTCCAGCGGCTCCACGCGCAGGCTGCGGAAGTTCTCGCGGACGCGGTCGAACACCACGATGATGTCGTTGATCGCAAAGCCCATCACCGAGAGCATGCCCGCCAGCACGGTCAGGTCGAACTCGCGGCCGAGCAGCGACATGTAGGCGACGGTCAGGATCAGGTCGAAGAACGCGGTCAGGCTGGCCACCACCGCGAACTTCCACTCGAAGCGGAATCCGATGTAGATCAGGAAGCCGACCAGCATGAAGATCGTCGCGTACAGGCCGTTCAGCGCCAGGTCCTTGCCGACCTGCGGACCGACGAACTCGCCCGGCTGCACCGTGGCCGGGTTGTCGGCGCTGGTGACCGCCGCGCGCACCTGCTCGGCGACCTGGCGCGAAGCGTCGTCGGCGTTGCTGTGCTCGCCGTGCGGCTGCAGGCGCACCATCACGTCGTTGCCGCCGCCGACGCTCTGCGCCTGCGCGCCCTCGAAGCCGGCCGCGGCCAGCTTCTGGCGCACCGCGTCGACATCGACCGGCTTGTCGAAGTGGGTGTGCACCACGGTGCCGCCGGTGAACTCCAGCGCGTAATTGAAGCCCTTCAGGCCGATGATCGCGAACGAGACGACCAGCAGCACCAGCATTAGCGCCAGCACCGGCTTGCGATGCCGCATGAAGTCGATCTTGGTGTCGTTCGGGATGAGGTGGAGCGGGAACAGTTTCATGGATTCGTCTCTCTACCCGATCAAATGGCCACTGACTTGAGCTTCTTGCGACGGCTGTAGATCAGCGTCGCCAGCGCGCGCGAGACGGTGATCGCGGTGAACATCGAGGCGAAGATGCCGATGATCATGGTCAGCGCGAAGCCCTTCAGCGGGCCGGTGCCGAACGCGTACAGCGCCACGCCGACGATCAGGCCGGTCAGGTTGGCGTCGAGGATCGTGCCGCCGGCCTTCTCGTAGCCTGCCGCGATCGCCGACTTGGGTGGCATGCCGTTGCGCAGCTCCTCGCGGATGCGCTCGTTGATCAGCACGTTGGCGTCCACCGACAGGCCCACCGACAGCGCCAGACCGGCAAAGCCGGGCAGCGTCATCGTCGCGCCGAACAGCGACATCACCGAGACCACGATCAGCAGGTTGAACAGCAGCGCCACCGAGGTGATCGCGCCGAACACGCGGTAGTAGACGGTGAAGAACACCAGCGTGAACAGGAACGAGAACACCACCGCCTGGATACCGCGCGCGACGTTCTCCGCGCCCAGGCTCGGGCCGATCACGTACTCCTCGACGAAGTCCATCGGCGCGGCCAGCGAACCGGCGCGCAGCAGCTTGGCCAGGTTCTCCGCCTCGGTCTTCTCCAGGCCAGTGGTCTGGAAGTTCTTGCCGAACACGCCGGCGATCCGGGTCGGCGAAAGCGCCTCCTCCTTGACCCGCACGCTGCGCACTTCCTTGCCGTCGACCACGCTCACGGTCGGGATGCGCTCGATGTAGACCACCGACATCAGCTTGCCGACGTTGGCGCTGGTGTAGTCGAGCATCTTCTGCCCGGCGAAGTTGTTCAGGGTCACCGCCACGGCCGGCAGGCCGTTCTGGTCGGTGCTGACGGTGGCGTTGACCATCTGGTCGCCGGACACCAGCACGCGCTTGCTCAGCAGCACCGGCGCGCCGCTGTCGCGGATCCGGTAGACCTTGGCCTCGGCCGGGATGGTGCCGCTGCGCACCGCGTCCTCGGCATTGCCGTCGATCACCCCGCGGAACTCCAGCGTGGCGGTCGCGCCGATCAGGCGCTTGGCTTCGGCGGTGTCCTGCACGCCGGGCAGCTCGACCACGATGCGGTCCTCGCCCTGGCGCTGGATGATCGGCTCGGCCACGCCCAGCTCGTTGACGCGGTTGCGCAGCGTGGTCAGGTTCTGCTCGATCGCGCCGCTAGCGATCTGCTGCAGCTCGGCCTGCGGCACGGTCACCGCGATGGTGCTGCCGGAGACCGCGTAGGTCAGCGTCGGCTGGGCCTTGGCCAGCGCAATGCGGGCGGCGTCGGCGTCGGTGCCCTCGCCCAGCTGCACCTGGATGCTGTTGTCGGCGCGGCGATCGACGCTGCGGTAGGCGAAGCGGCCATCGCGCAGCGTGGTGCGGATGTCCTCGGCGAAGCCGTCCAGGCGCTTGTCCAGCGCGGCCTTCTGGTCGACCTGCAGCGCAAAGTGCACGCCACCGACCAGGTCCAGGCCCAGCACCATGGGTTTCCCGCCCAGCCTGGCCAGCCAGTCCGGCACGGTCGAAGCCAGGTTCAGCGCGACCGTGTAGTTCTCCCCGACCTGCTGGCGCAGCACGTCGTTGGCGCGGGTCTGCGCCTCCAGCGACGGCAGGCGCACGATCAGGCTCTCGCCCTCCTTGGCCACCGACTTGGCGGTGATGCCGGCCTTGGCCAGGTCGGCGCTCACGCGCTCGCGCAGCGCATCGTCGATCTGCCCGCCACGGTTGGCGTTGATCTGCACGGAGGGGTCCTTCTGGTACACGTTGGGCAACGCGTACAGCGTGCTGAGCACCAGCACGACCAGGATCAGGAAATACTTCCAGCGGGGAAATTCGAGCATTGCGACGGTCCCGCGCGGCACCGTCCCGGCGCCACGCCTAGCTTGAAGAAAGAAACGATCAGTTGGCGGACTTCAGCGTGCCCTTGGGCAGCACATGGCCGACGGCACCCTTCTGCACGCGCACGCGCACGTTGTCGGCCACTTCGATGGTGATGAAGTTGTCGCCGATATCGGAGACCACGCCGGCCAGGCCGCCGGTGGTGATGACCTCGTCGCCCTTGCCGAGCTTGTCCAGCATCGACTTGTGCTCCTTCTGCCGCTTCATCTGCGGGCGGATCATGAAGAAGTACATCGCCACGATCAGCAGCACCGGGAGCAGGAACATCTGCAGGCCGCCAGCAGCGGGAGCGCCGGCCGGGGCCGCGGTCTGCGCCTGGGCGGCGGGGATCAGGAAATCGAGCAGGTTCATCACGTTCTTCCTATGGTGAGTCGCCGGCCCGCCTGAAGGCGTGCCAGCCGTTGTGGTTGCCGCCGGAGCGGAAAGTCAGCCGCGAAGTATGCCATGGGTTGTCCTCCTCCCTCGGCACCCTTCCTGCCGTCGTCCCCGCGTAGGCGGGGACCCAGCGGCTCGAGCCTTTAACTGCGACAAGGCCCTGGGTGCCCGCCTGCGCGGGGGGACGACGGCGGGTCGTTCGGTCATTCCCCCGCCAGCGGCGGCGGCACCGCGCCCCTGGCCGCATAGAAGGACCGCCGGAACCCGGCGAAGGTTCCCGCGGCGATCGCCGCGCGCATGTCGGCCATCAGCTTCTCGTAGTACCAGAGGTTGTGCAGGGTGCCGAGCATCGGTGCCAGCATCTCGTTGCAGCGGTCCAGGTGGCGCAGGTAGCTGCGGGTATAGCCGCCGCGGCAGGCATGGCAGCCACAGCCGGGCTCGATCGGGTCCTGGTCGCGCTCGTACTTCGCGTTGCGGATGCGCACGGTGCCGAACGCGGTGAAATAGTGGCCGTTGCGCGCGTTGCGGGTCGGCATCACGCAGTCGAACATGTCCACGCCGCGCGCCACGCCCTCGACCAGGTCCTCCGGACGGCCAACCCCCATCAGGTAGCGCGGGCGGTCGGCCGGCAGCAGCGGGTGCATGTGCTCGAGCATCGCGTTGCGCTCGTGCTCCGGCTCGCCCACCGCCAGCCCGCCAATCGCGTAGCCGTCGAAACCGATCGCCTGCAGACCCTCGGCCGAGCGGCTGCGCAGATCGGTGTGCACCCCGCCCTGGACGATGCCGAACAGCGCCGCATCGTTGCCGAGCGTATCGTGCGCCCGGCGCGAGCGCCCGGCCCAGCGCAGACTCAGTTCCATCGAGCGGCGCGCCACGTCCTCGGTCGCCGGGTACGGGGTGCACTCGTCGAAGATCATCACGATGTCCGAATCCAGCGTCTTCTGGATCCGCATGCTCTCCTCCGGCCCCAGGAACACTCGCGAGCCATCGGTCGGCGCAGCGAAGGTGACGCCTTCCTCGGTGATCTTGCGGCGATGCGCCAGCGAAAACACCTGAAAACCACCCGAGTCGGTCAGGATTGGCCCATCCCATTGGCAGAACCCGTGCAGGCCGCCGTGGTCGCCGATCACGTCCAGCCCCGGCCGCAGGTACAGGTGGAAGGTGTTGCCGAGGATGATCTCCGCGCCCAGCTCGCGCAGCTGCCCGGGCAGCACGCCCTTGACCGAGCCATAGGTACCGACCGGCATGAACGCAGGGGTCTGGACCGTGCCGCGCGGGAAGGTCAGCTGGCCACGGCGGGCGTTGCCATCGGTGGTGCGGAGTTGGAAAGACAGACGGCTCATCAGTGTTCTCATTGCCAGCGTGATTTCGCCCGGCGTGATCGATAGCGGAAGGTGGGCGATACGGGCTTCACAGGCGGCGGGCGGCGCTGTCGCCCTCCAGCGAAAAGCGATAGGGCTCGCCATCCAGCGTCACCGCCAGCACCTTGCGGCCCTGGCGAGGCAGCACGTAGGCGTGGACCTCCCAGGGCACGCTGATCGTATCGGCCGCCGACATACCGCTGCCGCCGAGCCTTGATGCGTCAAGCAGCACCTGCACCTCATCCTTGGAATAGGCCAGCTTCGGGGTGACGAAATAAAGTGGTTTTGACGCTGCCGAGGCCATTTGCGCCAACGACTGCCCCGGAACCGCGACCAGAAGAACGAAATTCCTCGAGAAATCGATCGGTTCGATCGTCACCTGCCGGCTGTAACGCGAGCGCGTATCCAATACGGCGTCCAGTTGCTCGTCGTTGAGTACCGGGAAGAACTCCAGGTCGAGATAACCCGGCAATTGCGGCCCTTCGGCGTCCTGCAACGCCAGGCCACCGCCTTCCAGGGCCGAGCCGACCAGGTTCCGGACTTGTTCGGAGCGGCTCACCGCCGGGCGATATCCGACGGTGAACTCGAATGCAGACGGCAGCTCCTGCGGCTTTGGCGCGCAGCCGGTCAGCGCCATCGACATCAGGGCGAGTTGCATCCAGGTGTAGACCTTCATTTCGGCATTCCCTCCTGATGATTGACTTTCGGCTGATGGCTCACTGCGGAAACAGCAGCATCGCATCGCCGTAGCTGAAGAACCGGTAGCGCTGCTCGACCGCATGCCGGTAGGCCTCGAAGATCCGCTCGCGACCGGCGAACGCCGAGACCATCATCAACAGCGTGCTCTCGGGCAGGTGGAAGTTGGTCACCATGGCATCGACGCTGCGGATGCGATAGCCGGGGAGGATGAAGATCTGGGTCTCGCCCGCGAACGGCTGTAATTGCCCGTCGCGCAGCGCGCTCTCCAGCGAACGCACCACGGTGGTGCCGACCGCGATCACCCGGCCACCACGCTCGCGCGTGCGGCGCACCTGCTCGACCAGCTCCGCACCGACGTTGAGCCATTCGCGGTGCATCACATGCCGGTCCAGCGCCTCCACCCGCACCGGCTGGAAGGTGCCGGCGCCGACGTGCAGGGTGACGTGGCCAAACTCGACTCCGCGCTCGCGCAGGCGCGCCAGCAGCGGCTCATCGAAATGCAGGCCCGCGGTCGGCGCGGCCACCGCGCCGATCTCGCGGGCGAACACGGTCTGGTAG
Source organism: Pseudomonas sp. (assembly GCA_047607345.1). Lineage (GTDB taxonomy): Bacteria > Pseudomonadota > Gammaproteobacteria > Xanthomonadales > Xanthomonadaceae > Pseudomonas_S. The sequence goes on from JASGDF010000088.1 coordinate 6,621, forward strand.
CGCTCGTGGTCGTCGGCGCCCGGTTCGCGATGGATGTATGGCGGCAGCGGCAGGCGGCCGGCATGCAGCAACCATTGCTCCAGCGGCTCGGACACATCGAAGCGCAACAGGTAGAACTCGCCGTCGCGCCCGAGCACCTCGACCTCGCCGCCGGCATCGAGCGCGATCCGCCCGCCCGGCTTGGGCGACTTGCTGGCGCCGATCTGCGCCCGCGCCCGCTGGCCGCCGAGCAGGCGCTCGATCAGGATTTCCACGCGCCCGCCACTGGCCTTCTGGCCGAACAGCCGCGCCGGGATCACCCGGGTGTCGTTGAAGATCAGCAGGTCGCCGGGTTGCAGCAGCTCAGGCAGCTCGCCCACATGGCGATCCTGCAGGCCGGCAGGCGCCGGCGGCACCACCAGCAGCCGGCTGGCGGAGCGCTCGGCCAGCGGGGCCTGGGCGATCAGTGCTTCGGGCAGTTCGTAGCGGAAATCGGACTTCTTCAACGCGGTGACATCGGGGACACGGGACCGCGCATTGTAGCGGGGCCTCGGAACAGGTGGCCTTGTCCGTAGGAGCGACTTCAGTCGCGATGGGGCTTTGCCGGTAAAGCTCCATCGCGACTGAAG
>JASGDF010000089.1:0-4367 GCA_047607345.1 Pseudomonas sp.
CCTGGATCCGCAGGCCGAGGGCAGGTACAGCGGCAGCGTCGGCGGGCAGAGCGCGATGAAGCCGGGCAGCGACGGCCGCAGCCCGGGCGAGGCGCCGGTGGAGCGCTTCGCCGAACCGCGCGTGCTGGCCGAATCGCCCGACCACCTGGCCTGGACCACGCCCAACAGCCATGCGGCAGGCTTGTGCGAACGGGCGGGTGCGGGCTGCCTCAGCCGGCCTTCGCCGCATCCCCGGCGCGGGCGTGGGGATCTTCCACGCGCGGCCAGATCGGGCGGGTCAGTTTCCGGTACGGCGTCCGGCGCGGATCGGAGGGATAGGGGGCGCCGGCGTCGATGTAGATCAGCTCGGCGGCGATCGGCGCGAACGCGGCGTGGAAGTGGTTGGTCGACTTGACCAGCAGCAGCGCCTTGCCGGTGACGTCCACGCCCTGGTTGGAGAACGCGTCCGGTGAATAGGTCTGTGCGCGATGCGAGGTCAGCACGACCTCGATCCGGCTGCCAGCCAGACGCACGGTAGCCGAGCTGCCGAGCGGGACCCGGCTGTCGCCGAAGCTCTGCCAGGCGTCGTTGGACACGGCCAGCACCTCCACCTCCGCGTCGATCGGGGCACCCGCGGTGGGGCCGCACTTGCCTCCGAAACGCAGCGCCAGGCGCGCGCCGGCGCCGGCGGCGTGGCAGAACGAGACCGCGACCGGGTCCCACAGGGGCGCCAGCGCCAGGTCGTCCATGCCGCGTTCGAGCATGCGTCGCAGGATCAGGGTGCCGTCGCCGGCGACCCCGCCGCCCGGGTTGTCCCAGACGTCGGCGATCACCACCGGGCGCCCGGGCCTGGCGGCCACGGCCCGCTGCGCCAGGTCCAGCCCCGCATCGATGCCGTACTGGCGCACCATGGTGCGCCCGCGCAGCGCGAACAGTTCGCGGCCCAGCATCTCGGCCAGCTGCTGCCCGCGCGCCTGCGCGTCGTCGGTGATCACCAGCACCTGGGTGCCCATGTCGGGGACGTCGCCAGCCATGAATCCATGGATCACCGAGATCGACAGCACGCCGTCGCGGCCCTGCAATCGCTTGAGCCGGTCGACGAAACCGCGCATCGGCTCGATGCTGGTGGGGAACACGTCGATCATCCGGCAGTCGAATACCGCGCAGCGCGGCCGTATGGTGCCGGCGATGGCTTGCAGGGTCAGCTCGACCAGGTGCTCGGCGCGCTCGACGAAGTCGGTATGCGGGAACTCCAGGAAGGCGGCCAGCAGGTCAGCGCTGCGCACGCGCAGCGGCGTGAGGTGGCTGTGCGGATCGAGCTCGGCGGCGACGACGACGTCATCGCCGACCAGCGCCCTGACCCGCTGCAGCAGGTCGCCCTCGCAGTCGTCATAGCCCTGGGCGACCATCGCGCCGTGCAGCCCGAGCACCACGCCCTGCACCGGCAGCGCGGCACGCAGCTGGGCGAGGATCTCGTCGCGCAGCGCTTCGTAGGTGGCCTGTTGCACGATGCCACCCGGCTCCGCCCAGGCGGCGCTGCCTTCGATCAGCTCGAAGCCCAGCTCGCTGGCGCGCCGGCGCAGCACGGTGATCGGGGCCGAGCACAGCGTCGGCGTGACAGGATGCTCGCCGGGCCGCGCGTACAGGCCGGCGCGGAAACTGCCCATGTCGGTGGGCACTGGCGAGAACGTGTTGGTCTCCGTGGCCAGCATCGCGGTGAAGATGCGCATGGCCGGTCAGTCCTGCGGCGCGTAGGCGATCGCCTCGATCTCGACCTTCGCATCGATCATCAGCTGCGCGGCCAGCGTGGTGCGCGCCGGCGGCAGGGTCGGGAAATACTCGCGGTAGGCCTGGTTGAACGCGGTGAAGTCGCCGGCGTCGGTCAGCACCACCAGGGTCTTGACCACCTGGTCCAGGCGGCAGCCGGCCAGGGCCAACGCGGCGGCGAGGTTCTCGATGACCTGCCGGGTCTGCGCCTGCACGTCGCCCCGGACCAGTCGGCCGGACGCATCCACCGGGACCTGGCCGGAGACGAACACGAAGTCGCCGGCGCGCACGGCGGGAGAGAGCGGGACGTGGGACTGGCCGAAATGGAGGGCGGGCATGGCGGGCACGCTCGGTAGCGGGGAGCCGGCATCGTACAGTGCTTGTTTCTGGAAAGTAAAATTTATAAACAAAAACCCTGTGTTCTATGCAGATATGGATTTGTTTTATGTAAAAAATTAAAATTAATCGGCTTGGGCGAGGCGCGGCGATCGGTTTGCCGGCGGCGCTCGCCTATGCTGTCGTCCTTGACGACGCCTGGAAGGACCGGACTGTTGGAATCCATGTCGGACATCATCCTGCAACTGCGGCGCATGGCCGCCTCCGGCAGCCGCGCCGAGCGGCGCATGGCCGAGCTGTGCCTGGCGGACATGCGCTTCGTGTCCATGGCCTCGATCGTCGAGCTGGCCGCGCGCGCGGACATCAGCCTGCCCAGCGTGACCCGGTTCTGCCGCAGCCTGGGTTGCTCGGGCGTGCGCGAGTTCAAGTTCCGGCTGGCGCAGGCCGAGGCGATCGGTGGGGCCTACCTGGAAAGCCAGGCCCAGGCTGCGCCGGCGGCGTCCGCGGCGCAGGGCGGGATCGCGCGGAGGATCGCCGATGCCGCGGTGGAGACCATCGAAGCGGTGGCTGTCCAGGTCGACGTGGACTTGCTCGAGCGCGCCGCCGGCCGGCTCGCGGCGGCGCGCTCGATCATGGTGTTCGGCTCCGGCGGGTCGTCGTCGATGGCGGCGGTCGAATTGCAGAACCGCCTGTTCCGGCTGGGGCTGGCCGTCACCGCGCAGAGCGATGGCGAACTGCAGGGCATGAATGCGGCGATGGCCGACGTGGATACCGTGGTGGTGGCGTTCTCCATTTCCGGCCATGCGCGCTCGGTGAACGAGGCGCTCGCGATCGCGCGCCACTACGGGGCGTTCACCCTGGCGGTCACCGCGCCCGGTTCGCCGCTGGCCGACAACGCCGCGATGGCGCTCACCTTCGAGGCGCCGCCCGACGCCGACCTGTACAAGCCGTCGCCGACCCGCTACGCCCTGCTGGCGCTGGTCGACATGCTGGCCACCGCGACCGCCGAGGCCTGCGGCCCGCGCGTGCTGGAAGGCCTGCGGCGGATCAAGCAGACCGTCAACACCCTCAAGATCAACGACCCGCGCCTGCCCATCGGCGACTGAGACAGGACCTGTATGGATCACCCGGAAGAAGGCTTCGATCGCCTCGAGACCCCTTGCGTCCTGGTCGACGTCGACCGGGTCCGCGCCAACCTGGCGCGAGTCCAGCGCTATGCCGACCAGCATGGGCTCAAGCTGCGCCCGCACATCAAGACCCACAAGCTGCCGCTGTTCGCGCAATGGCAGCTGCAGCTCGGCGCGGTCGGCATCACCTGCCAGAAGCTGGGCGAAGCCGAGGTGATGGCCGACGCCGGGATCGACGACATCCTGCTGACCTACAACCTGCTGGGCGAGGCCAAGCTGCGGCGGTTGCGGCAGCTGGCCGCGCGGATCCGGATCAAGGTGGTCGCCGACAGCGTGCCGGTGGTGGATGGCTATGCCGCCGCCTTCGCCGCGGCGGAGGCACCGCTGCCAGTGATGGTGGAATGCGATACCGGTGCAGGCCGTTGCGGTGTCCAGGACCCTGCCGCGGCGCTGGCGCTGGCGCGCCACATCGCCGCGTGCCCGCACCTGGTGTTCGCCGGATTGATGACCTATCCGGCCGTGGGCGCGCAGGGCAGCGCCGATGCAGCGCGATGGTTGCGCCAGGCCGTGGACCTGCTGGAGCGGGCGGGGCTGCCGCCGCCGGAGGTGTCCAGCGGCGGCACGCCGGATGTGTGGTCGGCGCATCGCGGCGGCGTGCTCACCGAGTACCGCCCCGGCACCTACATCTATCTCGACCGGTACCAGGTGGCGCAGGGCGTGGGCACGCTGGAGGACTGCGCGCTCAGCGTGCTGACCACGGTGGTCAGCATCCCGGTGCCGGGCCGGGTGATCGTCGATGCCGGCTCCAAGGCCCTGACCAGCGACCTGCTTGGCATGGAGGGTTACGGCTGCGTCGACGGATATCCGCAGGCGCGGGTACGGGCCTTGAGCGAGGAGCACGGGATCCTGGATTTCAGCGATTGCGCGCGCCAGCCGGTGCTCGGCGACAGCTTGCGTATCTATCCCAACCATGCCTGCCCGGTGTCTAACCTGTTCGACGCGGTGCAACTGGTCAGCGGCACGCGCTGGCTCAGCCGGCTGCCGGTGGCGGCGCGCGGGCGGGTCGACTAGGGCGATGCATGCTGGTGATTGCATGGATGTAGGAGCGACTTCAGTCGCGAGGGGCTTTCCCGGGAGAGCCCCTCGCGACTGAAGTCG
>JASGDF010000090.1:0-3411 GCA_047607345.1 Pseudomonas sp.
CGCCACGCAACAGGCCGCCGAGCGCGCCGCGGCCGACGCCAAGGCGGCCACCGCCGACTCGCGCGCGGCGCTGGGCGAGGCCGCGCGCGATGCCGGCAACGCTGCAAAGGCAGTGGCCGCCGACGCCAGCAAGGCCACCGCGGACGCGGCCGACGCCACCGCCGACAAGGCACGCGAGCTGGCCGACCGAGCCGACCGGAACACCAACGAGAAACACTGACCCGATCGACCCGGCCCCCACGGCAGGGCACGGGGTCCGCGCCTGGGCGCAGACACGGTTTTGCACCGCCCCGCGCGTCCCATGGGGCGTCTGACCTCTATAGGAAAGCCGCGCACGCGTCGGATTCTCACCGCCTGCACACCGGCTCGGAGACAGTGGCCGCATGCGCGAATCCGGCCGCCACGACCTGATCCAGTTGCGCCCGGAAGGGCTGTACTGCCCGGCCGGCGATTTCCACATCGACCCGTGGAAGCCGGTGCCGCGCGCGGTCATCACCCATGGCCATAGCGACCATGCGCGTACCGGGATGGACGAGTACCACTGCGCCGCCGCCGGACTGCCGGTGCTGCGCTGGCGGCTCGGCGAGCAGACCTACCATGCCTACGACTACGGCGAGGCGTTCACGCTCGGCACGGCGCGGGTGTCACTGCACCCGGCCGGGCACGTGCTGGGTTCGGCCCAGGTACGGGTCGAAGTGGACGGGCAGACCTGGGTCGCCTCCGGCGACTACAAGCGCCAGGCCGACCCGAGCTGCGCGCCGTTCGAGGTGGTGGCCTGCGACACCTTCATCACCGAGGCCACGTTCGCGCTGCCGGTCTACCGCTGGCCGGACACCGTCCAGGTGATCGACGAGATCCTCGCCTGGCGCGAGGAATGCGAGGCACGCGGCGAGGCTGCGGTGCTGTTCTGCTACGCGCTGGGCAAGGCGCAGCGGGTGCTGGCCGAACTGGCCGGGCGCGGGCTGGCGCCGGTGCTGCTGCACGGCGCGGTCGCCGCCGGCGTCGACGTCTACCGCGAGGCCGGCGTGCCCATGGCGGACACCGAGCGCCTGGGCGAACGCGCGCGCGGCGAGGATTTCGCCGGCCGGCTGGTGCTGGCCCCGCCCTCGGCCGCCGGCAGCGCCTGGCTGCGCCGGTTCCGGCGCGCACAGCAGGGGTTCGCGTCCGGCTGGATGCGCATCCGCGGCAACCGCCGCCGGCGCAACTACGACCGCGGCTTCGTCGTCTCCGACCACGCCGACTGGCCCGACCTGCTGCGCAGCATCGCCCAGACCGGCGCGCGCCGGGTGATCGCCACCCACGGCAGCAGCGACGCGCTGGTGCGCCACCTGTGCGAGCGCGGCATCGACGCCGGCACCTTCCACACCCACTTCGGAGACGAACAATGAGTAGCCGAATCCCGCTGCACCGTGCCGTCGTCTCGCGCCAGCACATGCGGCTGGCCGGCGCGATGGTGTTCGACCAGCGCGCGCTGGCGTTCCACCTGCGCGGCACGCCCCGCGCCGTGGAAGCCGCGCCGGCGCTGGACCGGTTCACCCGGCAGGCGCTGTCCTTGCGCGAGGCGCGGAACGCGCGCCGGTGAAACGCTTCGCGGCGCTGTACCGGCGGCTGGACCGCAGCACCGGCACGCTCGACAAGCGTGCCGCGCTGCTCGACTACTTCCGCGACACGCCGCCGCACGATGCGGCCTGGGCGCTGTACCTGCTGAGCGGCGGCAAGGTCGCCGGCGCCAAGGCGCGGATCGCCTCCAGCACCGAATTGCGCGGCTGGATCGCGCAGGCCGCCGGCCTGGACGACTGGCTGGTCGACGACAGCTACGACCATGTCGGCGACCTGGCCGAGACGCTGGCGCTGCTGCTCGACGATCCGGTCGTGCCGGCGCCCGACCTCGCGCTGTCGGAATGGATCGAACAGCGCCTGCTGCCGGTCGCCAACCGCGACGAGGCGCCGCGCCGCGCGCTGGTGCTGGACGCGTGGCGCACGCTGGCGTTCGACCAGCGGCTGGTGTTCAACAAGCTGCTGACCGGGTCGCTGCGGGTGGGCGTATCGCAGCGGCTGGTGCAGCAGGCGCTGGCCGAACTGTCCGGGATCGACATCGCGCGCATCGCCCAGCGCATGCTCGGCGCCTGGCGGCCAGGGCCGGACTACCTGCCGGCGCTGCTCTCGCCCGAGGAACTGCCCGGCGATCGCCAGCAGCCCTACCCGTTCTTCCTGGCCTCGCCGCTGGAGAACGGCGCCGGCGAACTCGGCCCGATCGGGGACTGGCTGCTGGAATGGAAGTGGGACGGCATCCGTCTTCAGTTGCTCCGCCGCGCCGGCGAGGTGGCGCTGTGGTCGCGCGGCGAGGAACGGCTGGACGGCCGCTTCCCGGAGATCGAGCAGGCGGCGCTGGGCCTGCCCGACGGCAGCGTGATCGACGGCGAGCTGCTGGCCTGGCGCGCGGACGAACCCCTGCCGCTGCCGTTCGCCGCGTTGCAGACCCGCATCCAGCGGCGCAAGCCCGGGCCGAAGACCCTGGCCGACACGCCGGCGCGGGTACTCGCCTACGACCTGCTGGAACTGAACGGCGAGGATTTGCGCCTGCGTCCGCTGCACGAACGCCGCGCGCAGCTGGAGGCGCTGCTGGCCAGGCTCGCCGATCCCCGGCTCACGCTGTCGCCGCAGGTGCAGGCCGCGGACTGGAACGGCGCCGCCGCGCTGCGCGCCGGCTCGCGCGAGCGCGGCGTCGAGGGCCTGATGCTCAAGCGCGCCGAGTCGCCCTACCAAGTCGGCCGCCGCCGCGGCGACTGGTGGAAATGGAAGATCGACCCGCTCAGCATCGACGCGGTCATGCTGTACGCGCAGGCCGGCCACGGCCGCCGCAGCACGCTCTACACCGACTACACGTTCGGCCTGTGGGACGCCGAGGGCCGGCTGGTGCCGGTCGCCAAGGCCTATTCCGGGCTGGACGACGCCGAGATCGTGCGCTTGGACCGCTGGATCCGCGCCCACACCACCGAGCGCTTCGGCCCGGTGCGCGCGGTCGAGCCGCTGCAGGTGTTCGAGCTGGGCTTCGAGGCGGTCAACCGCAGCCAGCGCCACAAATCAGGCGTGGCGGTGCGCTTCCCGCGGATCCTGCGCTGGCGCCACGACAAGCCGCCGGCCGAGGCCGACACGCTGGCCGCGCTGCAGGCGCTGGCGCGATGATCTCCGGGCGTGCCCGCGCCGCGGCGCTGCGCGCGTGGCGCGGCTACTTCGCCCAGCGCGGCTGGACCCCGGCCAAGTTCCAGCGCGAGGTCTGGCGGCGCTACCTGGACGGCGAGTCCGGCCTGCTGCACACCCCGACCGGCAGCGGCAAGACCCTGGCCGCGTTCGGCGGCCCGCTGGTCGAGGTGCTGGCGGCGCTGGCGCGCGACGGCGCGCCGAAGCCCG
>JASGDF010000091.1:0-6677 GCA_047607345.1 Pseudomonas sp.
AATCGCTACGAGAGCGAAACGATTCATTGGGCACGGCCCTATGAGGCGCTAGCCGATGCCATGAGTAGCGCCGACAACGATGCGGCCCTCAAAGACCTGGATCGTTTCCTCAAGCATTGGTACAAGGACTTGTCGGGCATGGGCTGGCATGACAGCCACAAGCCCAACGATAACGGCGAGCTGGGCGGCTATTACGGCTACTGGAGTTTCGAGGCCGGCGCGGCCGTGCTGCTTCTAGGTATCGAGGACGACAGCAGCCTGCACAAATACCTCTATTACCCCAGGGACCTTGTGGCCTGGGCGCGTGCCCACGCAGCTGAGTACCCGGATGGCGGTCTGTCTTCTTCCGCGTCCACTCCTGACCGAGTTCCCGGCGGCCAGCCCAGCCCCCGCACCGGCTGGTGGTTCACCCCCGCGCGCTCCGGCAGCCGCCGCCACGCCAAGGCCGGCGACATCCTGCCCGTCATCGAAGGCAGCGATGACGGCCAGACTTTCTGGCAGTGGGACGCGGACCAGTCCTCTCCCACGCTCTGATGCCAGCCGATGGCCTGACTTGCGCCGCCGGCTCGTCATCTTCGACGCCCTCGACACCCCGCGCGCACTGCCCATCTGCCCGCAAAGCCCAGCGTCGCCGAAGCCATGCTGACGATGACCGTCGGCCACGAGGGTGACGGCCACAGCAACAGCTAGATGTGCTCGAAGCGCTCGCGCAGCAACGTCACGAAGGCGCGGGCGGCGGGGGTCGGGTCGCGGTTCCAGCAGGCATAGGTGAGGAAGCGGAATGGCGGGGTGAGCTTGACCACCGCGACATCGGTCATCACCGCGGCCATCGTCTGCGGCACGATCGCGATGCCCAGGTCGGCCGCCACCAGCTGGCGGATCAGGTCGGCATGGGTGACTTCGTACTGCAACCGCTGGCGCAGGCCGGCTTCGGCGAAGGCGACGTCGACGATGCCGCGCACGCCGGCGCCCGGGATCAGCCCGGCCATCGGCGCGTCGTCCAGTTCGCGCAGGGCGACGCGGCGCCGGTGCGCGAGCCGGTGCCCAGGCGCGGTGATCAGCGCCAGCCCCTCCTCGTGCAGCAGCAGGCGCTGCTCGGGCAGCACGATCTGCGGGCCGACGCCGACCAGCGCCACGTCCAGCCGGCCTTCGGACAGGTCCTGCAGCAGTGCCTCGCTCATGCCGGTGCGCAGGTGCACGTCCACCTCGGCATGCGCGCGGTGGAATCGGCTGAGCAGTTCGGGCACCGACAGCGTCGTCAGCGAGGAGATCTGGCCGATGTTGATGCGCCCGCGCACCACGCCGACCGCCTGCGCCATTTCCTCCTGCAGGCGCTGCGCCGCGCGCAGCGTCTGCCGCGCGTTGTGCAGGAACACCTCGCCTGCGGCGGTGGCACGCACGCGCCGGCCATTGCGGTCGAACAGGCGTGCACCGAGCTGTTCTTCGAGCTTGGCGATCTGGTGGCTGAGCGCGGATTGCACGGTGTGGCAGCGTGCGGCGGCGGCGGTGAAGCTGCCGGCCTCGGCTACCGCCACCGCGAACTCAAGCTGGCGCAGGCTGAACATTCGATCTCTAAATGAGATGGCTTGGGTGAAAACAATACATTGGAAAGATGGAAAGGGGAGGTCCAGACTGCCGCCCCTCGATCCTGCCCGGGCTTTCCATGGATACCTCTCCCTCCCCGCTGCCGCGCGGCCTGGTGCTGCTGATGGCGATGGCCACCGGCCTGGCGGTGGCGAGCAACTACTATGCGCAGCCGTTGCTGGAGATCCTGGCGCGCGAGTTCGACATCGACGTCGGTCATGCTGGACTGGTCGTCACCACCGCGCAGCTCGCCTACGCCGCCGGGCTGCTGCTGATCGTGCCGCTGGGCGACCGGCTGGAGCGGCGCGCGCTGATCGTCGGCCTGTATGCGCTGAGCGCGGTCGGGTTGCTGGTCAGCGCCCGCGCGCATGGCTTGGGCCTGCTGCTGGTGGGCACGCTGCTGACCGGGGCCAGCTCGGTGTGCGCGCAGATCCTGGTGCCGTTCGCGGCCACGCTGGCCGCGCCGCACGAGCGCGGGCGGGTGATCGGCACGGTGATGAGCGGGCTGCTGCTGGGCATCCTGCTGGCACGCACCGCCTCCGGCCTGCTCGCCGGGGTGGGCGGCTGGCAGACCATCTACTGGGTGGCCGCGGCGCTGATCCTGCTGGTCGCCGGGCTGCTGTGGCGCGGGCTGCCGGCGCATCCGGGCCAGGCCACGCTGGCGTATCCGCGGCTGGTCGGCTCGGTGCTGGCGCTGCTGCGCGACGAGCCGGTACTGCGCGCGCGGGCGGTGCTGGGCGGGCTGCTGTTCGCCGGCTTCAGCATCTTCTGGACCACGCTGGCGTTCCTGCTGGCGGGCCCGGATTACGGTTACGGTACCGCGACGATCGGCCTGTTCGGGCTGATCGGCGCGGCCGGCGCGCTGGCCGCGAACCTGTCGGGCAAGCTATCCGACCAGGGCGCCGGGCACTGGGTGACCTGGGGCGGGCTGCTGATGCTGCTGGCCGCCTGGGCGCTGCTGGCGGCCGCGCCGCACTCGCTGGCCGCGCTGATCGGCGGCGTGCTGCTGCTGGACGTGGCGGTGCAGGGAGTGCACATCGGCAACCAGAGCGTGATCTACCGGCTCGATCCGGCCGCGCGCAATCGCATTACCTCGGCCTACATCACCTGCTATTTCATCGGTGGCGCGGCGGGCTCCAGCGCCGGCGCTTCGGCGTATGCGCTGGCCGGCTGGAACGGCGTGGTCGCGGTGGGCGCGGCGCTGGCGGTGCTGGCGCTGCTGTGGGCGCTGCTGACGGTGCGGCATGCGTTCGATGGCGCGTCCGGTGCGGTGTTGCCGGGTCGGGGCTGATCGGCCGCGGGGGTTCCCCCATCCGCCCTTCGGGCACCTTCCCCCGCAGGCGGGGGAAGGATGGGGTTGATTACAGGCGTCAGGTTTTCGTCAGTACCGCCGGTGCGGCGTCGTCCACGGCCGCCGCCGCCGCGCGCAGCTTGGGCAGCAGCCGCAGCATCAGCGCCAGCTGGGTGTTCACCAGCTGCTGCTTGGCCGGCAGTGCGGCATCGGCCGCTTCCAGCCGCTCGGCCAGGGCGATCTCGGCCGGTTCGTTGCCGATCGGCAGTGGCTGGCGCTGGGTAAGTGCCTGGGCCAGGCCTTCGAGCATGCGTTGCAGGTAGCCGCCGGCCTCGGCGATGGTGCCGCTGGTGGCGTCCTCGGCCAGTTCGCCGCGGTGCGCGCCCAGCGCCGAGAGGTAGCCGAGCAGGGTGCTCGACAGTGCCAGGAAGCGGAACCCGGCGTCGAGGTTGCGGCGGTAGCGTCCGGGCTCGCGCAGCATGTTCGACAACGCCACCGACAGCGCGGCGTCGGCGTTGTGCATGTCGCGCCGGGCGATGCGGTAGGGCAGGTCGTCGCGCATGCCGCTGCGGTACTGCTCCAGCACCTGTGCCAGGTAGCGCGCGCAGGCGGCCAGCACGGTCGACATGACCACGTCCAGGCGCCGGCCCTGCCAGTCCGGAAGGATCAGGAACGAGGCCGCCGCTGCGATCGCGCAGCCGATCACGGTATCGACCATGCGCGGCCAGATCAGCACGAAGCCGTCGCCGATCAGGTTGAAGCAGAACAGCGCCATCACCGTGATCGCGGCGGTGGCGAGCATGTAGCGGTCGGTGCGGGTGAGGAAGAACACCAGCGCGCCCACCAGCGCCAGCAGCAGCTGCAGCTCGGTGCCGGGGAACAGCTGCATCAGCGCCCAGGTGGCGACCAGGCCGAGCAGCGTGCCGGCGATGCGCTGCACCAGCCGCAGCCGGGTGGCGCCGTAGTTGGGCCGGCACACGAACGCGGTGGTCAGCAGGATCCAGTAGCCGTTGCTGGCATGGATCAGCTGCATCAGCCCGTAGCCGACCGCCAGTGCGATCGCCATGCGCAGCCCGTGCCGGAACAGTACCGAGGTCGGGGTCAGCTGGCGGCCGATGCGGGTGGCCATTTCGCGCAGCGTGTGCGGCGCCGAATCGAGCAGGCGGGTGTCCAGGGTCTCGCCAGCGGTGTCCGAACGCGCCGCGTCGGCGAGCCGGCGCTCGATCGTCTGCAGATTGGTCACCAGCAGTTCCAGCGATCCGAGCAGGCGCGCCAGCCTGGTGTCGCCGCGCGCGTGCAGGAAGTCCAGCGAGGCGCGCAGGTCGGCGGTGGCCTGCGCGGTCCGCTCGCCGTACTCGAACGTGCGCCGCAGCCGGATCGCCTCGCCGAGCGCGGCGCAGGCCTTGCCCTGCAGCGCGAGCAGGCGCTGGCAGCGGTACAGCACGTCGCTGTGGAACAGCGCCTCGGTCAGCGCCTCGTAAGGATAGTGCGAGGAACTGGCGCGCTCGTGGAACTCCTGGGCCATGTAGTACAGCCGGAAGTAGACGCCGGATTGCACGCCAGGCCGGCCCGAGCGCCCGAAGCGGCTCATGATCGCGTTCTTGGCCGCGTTCAGCGCCGCCACCACCTTCGCGTTCTGCTCGGCCAGCGCCAGCCGGCGCGCATGCAGGTCGCTCTGGCGCACCGGCTCGAACAGGTCGGCCTTCAGCTTCAGCAGCCGGCCCAGTTCCAGGAACAGTCGCGCCAGCCGCTCGCGCACCGGCCGGTTGGCGAACAGGATCGTCCACAGGATCGACAGCAGCCCGTACCAGATCGCCCCGAGCAGTAGCAGGCCGACCTCGTCCCAGGCGGCCTGGGGATTGCGGTAGCCATGCTGGTCCATGCCGATCATCGCGTAGATCGCCAGCGCCACGGTGGCCTGGGCGATCGAGGCGTAGCGTTCGCCGAGCGCGCCGAGCAGGGTCAGCGCGAAGGTGGACAGCGCCAGGCACAGCACGAACGGCAACGGGTAGGGAAACAGCACGACCACCGCGGCGGCGGCGGCGGCGAAGCACAGCAGCGACAGCAGCACCGCCTTGCCGCGGCCCAGCCAGTTGTCGTCGGTTTCGGCGATTGCGCTGGCGATGATGCCCAGAAAGATCGCCGGCACCGCGTGCAGCTGCTGGTGCCGCCAGCACACGCCCATCACGGTGGCCAGCGCGATGAACACGCGCAGGCCGTAGCTGGCTTTCTCGTGGGCCCACAGCTGGCCGAGGCGGGAGTCGAGTCGGTTCAATGCGTGCTGCCGTGGGGACCGGCTGGCATTATCCCCGGCGATGTCGGCCAGCGTGAAGCGGCGCGAGGTGAGCCATGCCGGTGGACGTGATCTGCCGCGGCCGTGGTGTCAGGCGTCCGGATCGGCAGATCCCGCTAACATGCCGGGTCCACACTCCCACGAGGCCGCCATGATGCGCGTATTCCCGTTGTTTTCCCTCCTGCTGGTGTTGCCGTTGCTCGCCCAGGCGCAGGACGTGGATACCGCCCGGTTGCAGCCGCAGATGAGCGCCTGGCGCCGCGACCTGCACCAGCATCCGGAACTGGGCGGGCAGGAGACGCGTACCGCCGCGCTGGTGGCGGCCGAGCTGCGCAAGCTTGGGCTCAAGCCGCGCACCGGGCTGGCCCACACCGGCGTGGTCGCGGTGCTCAAGGGCGGCCGCCCCGGGCCGCGCATCGCGATCCGCGCCGACATGGATGCGCTGCCGGTCACCGAGCAGACCGGCTTGCCGTTCGCTTCCACCGCGACCACGACCTACCGCGGCCAGCCGGTCGGGGTGATGCACGCCTGCGGCCACGACATGCACGTGGCGATGCTGCTGGGCGTGGCGCAGGCGCTGGCCGCGCGCCGCGACACGCTGCCGGGCGAGGTGATGTTCGTGTTCCAGCCCTCGGAGGAAGGCCCGTCCGAGCCGGGCGCGCCGTTCGGCGCGAAGATGATGCTCGACGAGGGCGTGTGGCGCGACTTCAAGCCCGAGGCGGTGTTCGGCATGCACGTGTGGGCGGGGCTGCACACTGGCCAGGTCGGCTTCCGCAGCGGGCCGTCGCTGGCCAGCGCCGACGAGTGGACGCTGACGGTGAAGGGCCGCCAGACCCACGGCTCGCGGCCGTGGGACGGCGTCGATCCGATTACCCTCGGCGCGCAGATCCTGCTCGGCACGCAGAGCCTGATCGCGCGCCAGGTCAACATCGCCTCCACGCCGGTGGTGCTGACCGCCGGCCAGTTCAACGCCGGCGTGCGTTTCAACATCATCCCCGACGAGGCCCGGCTGGTGGGCACGCTGCGCACCTTCGACCCGGCGGTGCGCGAGGACGTGATCGCGCGCTTCCGCCGCACCGCCGAGGATTTTGCCCATGCCGGCGGCGGCAGCGCCGAGCTGCAGGTGATCGACAACGCACCGGCCACGGTCAACGATCCTGCGCTGGCGCGGCGGGTGACGCCGTCGCTGCAGCGCGCGGTCGGCGCCGGCAACGTGATCGAGATGCCGCTGGTGACGGTGGCCGAGGACTTCTCGCAGTTCGCCAACGTGGTGCCGGGCGCGTACTTCTTCGTCGGCACCACGCCGGCCGGCCAGGACCCGGCGACGATGCCGATCAACCACTCGCCGAAGTACGCCCCGGACGAAGCCGCGCTGGAAGTGGGCAGCCGGGCGATGCTGCAGGTGGCGCTGGATTACCTGGAAGGGCGGCAGTAGCCGGAGCTGCGGTAGGAGCGACTTCAGTCGCGATGGGGGCTTTATCGGTAAAGCCTCATCGCGACTGAAGTCGC
>JASGDF010000092.1:0-27595 GCA_047607345.1 Pseudomonas sp.
CGCGCCGCCGGCGGCGGGCACGGCCGGCGTGGCGCTGAGCGGTTGCCCGCCCTGGCCATTGAACACGTGCAGCTCCAGGCTGCGGGTGCCGCCGGCACCTTCCACGGTGGCGCTGCGCGGCGCCAGTTCGAGCAGGCGCCAGCCGTCCACCGCCTTGCCGCGCAGGCGCAGGCGCAGTGATTGGCCCTGCTCGGTGGTCAGCGTCGCCATGCGCAGCTGCGGAGTAATCAACACACCGGTCAGGCGCAGGCCGCTGCTGGCGGCGCCTTCGCTCTTGCCGCCGGTCAGGTAGAACGGATGCGGCAGGCGGTCCTGTGCAAACACCGGGCGCGCGGCGATGTCCGCATAGCGCGTGGCCGCGCCGAGCCGCTCGCTGGCCGCGGCCGGCAGCGCGGGAAGCGCCGGTGGTCTCAATACCTCGCCCGACGGCCGTGCCAGGCGCCCGCCCAGGCCGGCCAGCGCCAGCACGCAGACCAGCAGCGCCCAGCCGGCGAAGGCGGCCAGCAACCAGGTGCGCAGGCCGATGCTCTCAATGCGCATTGGCGGCCTCAACCGGGGCCGGCGCGACCGACGGGCGCAGGTAGCCAGCCAGTTCGAACGCCACATCCAACCCGCTGCCGCTCTCGTTCGGCGAGAGCTCGTAGCGCTGCGCCATCACGTTGAGGTTGTCCACGAACAGCCTCGGCGAGCCACTTTCCAACGCGTACAACACCGCCGCCAGCTCCGGCGTGCCGCAGCGCAGCCGTACCTGCACCGCGACCCTGGGGAAGCGTTCCTTGGCGTCCCCCGGCAGCGGCGAGCGGTTGCTGATCGCACAGCTGCGGTTGCCAGGACTGGCCTTGAGGACCGCGCGCTCCAGTCGCTGCACCAGTCCGGCCGAGGCCAGCTCGGCCGAGGCCTCGGTCAGGAAACCCGGCCGCGCCTCCAGCTGCTGCCGCGCCTGGCGCAGTCGCTGCGCCACCTGGGGTGCCTGGGCCAGCTGCGCGCTTACCCGCAGGTCGCGCTCACGCAGCTCCTGCAGTTCGTCCTCCAGCGCCAGCAGCGGCTGGGTGAACCAGGGGTGCACCAGCAGCAGATAGGCCAGCGCCAGCGCCGCCAGCAGCAGGCCCAGCGCCAGCCAGCGATCGCGGTCAACGCGCGCGGCCATCAGCGCCCTCCTTGACCTCGCCACCAGCCAGTTCGGCGGTGATCGTGAAGCGGTCCACGCCACCGGTGTCGCTTTGCAACACCCCGGTCAGCGACGGGGTGCGCCACAACGGCGTGCCTTCGAGCCGGCGCACCAGCGAGGAGGCTTCGTTGCTGAGCCCGATCAGCTGCAACTGCGAGCCTTCCATCGAGAATTTTTCCAGGTAGGTGCCGGCGGGCAGGCGCCGGGTGAGTTCGTTCCAGACCTCGGTCACGGTCGGGCGACGAGCGCGCTCGCGCTCGAGGAACGTCGCGCCCTCGACCAGCTCGGCCAGTTGCTGGCGCTGTCCGGCCACCTCCCGCGCCTGAACGGCGCGGGCCTGCACCTGCACCCGCAACGCATCGACCGCCGCGCGCCGGTTGTCCAGCAACAGCCAGCCCGCGGTCGCCAGCAGTACCCCGCCGGCCAGCGCCAGCAGGCGGTTCCAGCGCTGCATCGGATCGCGGCGCACGCGCCGCTGCGCGGCCGGCAGCAGGTTGGCGTGCAGCGGCCGGCCCGCCGCGTCGGCGACGTCGATACCGGCCAGGGTGGCGCGCCAGGCCTCGGGAATGCCATGCTCGCCGTCGAGCGCACGGCGCGGCACCACCAGCAGCTCGGCCTCGATGAACGCCTGCTCGGCCGGACCGGACGCGCGCACGTCGAAATACACCTGGTCGGCCGCGAACGGGGTCTGCCGGTCGATCTCGAAGCGCGCCACGTCGTGCAGTCGCGCCGCCGCCGCGGCCGGCAGGCGCAGCCGGCGCCGCAGCACCTGGCCAGGCGCGAGCAGCCAATGCCGCGGCAATGCATCCAGCGGTGGCTTCAGCACCGAGTCAAGCCCGACCGACGACAGCGGCCACGGCAGACTGACGATGTCCTCGATTGCACCACCACGCTCACGCGACACTTGCAGCGTATCGCCGTGTACGGACAGCAACAGGCGCGCCTGCTCCAGACCCAGCGGCTGCCGCCAGCGCAGCGGCACCCAGGCCAGCAGCGAGCGTGTCCACCAGCGCCGGAAACCTGCCGCGCCGGGCCCTGCGTGCAGGCCGATGCGTCCCAGACTGTCCCGCCATGCGCTCATTGCAGTCCCGCTCCTTCTTCCCATCGCAACACGGTATAGGCCGCACCGGGCAGCGGCGAGGCGCCGGTACGCACCACCGCGCGCACGACCATCTCGCGGCCCTCGCCCCAGCGTGCCCGGCTCTCAATACTATAGATGCCGCTGCCGCCCGCGGTTGCCGCGGCGGGCATGTCGGCGACAGGCAGCTCGCGCTGGGCCAGCACTGCGGCGGCATCCAGGCCCATCGCGGTCAGCACCGGGCCCGGCGCGAACTGCGGCTCCGGCCGCGAGCGGGCGCTGAACAGGGTGAGGTTCGGCAACAGCCGCCGGTACAGCTCGGGTGGCATGCCTAGCACCAACCGCAGTTCGCCCAGGCTCTCGAACGGAGCGTCCTTGGCACCGTACGGCAGCCCGGCCGCGGCATAGTCGTGGTCCTCAGCGCCGCCGGCCGGCTGGCTCAGGTCGTCGGCGTCGCGCCAGTCGAGGATAGCCCCGGCCAGGCGCTGGTCCTGCCCGGGCTCGGCGCCTAGTGCGCGCAGCAGACCGGCCAGCAGTGTGAGGTCAGCCAGATTGAGATCGACCTTGGCGGTCTCGTCGACGATGCGCACGTCCACCCGAGCGCCGTCCCAGGACCAGCGGTAGCGGCGACCATCGGGCTGCCAGCGCGTGGCCGGATCGCCCGACTGCACCCGCAACAGCGCGTACTCCAGCCCGGCACGCGCGGCCTCCTGCGCCTGCCCGGACCCACGCAGCACGCTGGCCTGCATCGCCTCCACGCGCGCGCTCAACGCGAACGCGCCGACCAGCGCCGACAGCAGCACGATCAGCCACAGCACCAGGACCAACGCCGCGCCGCGGTTGTGCATGTGCCGGCTCATGGACGTGCCCCCACGCTGCCGGCCTGCGGCAACGCCACCAGCAACGACGGCCAGGCACCGCGTGCGGAGCGGATATCGATGCGCACCAGCGCCGGCAGGCGATCGCTCCATTCCCAGCGCTGCTGCCAGTCGCCGAACTTGCCGCTCTGAGGGTCGATGCCGCGATAGCTGAATCGAATTTCCTGCAGCGCATCGGCCAGCCGTTCCGGCGCCACCGGCGTCTCCTCGATCACCTGTCCGGCCTGCACCATCACCAACGCCAGTTGCAGACGCAGCGACGGTGCGCGCCCATCCACCACCAGCTCGTGCCGGTAGGGACCACCGCGCCCCAGATAGTCCGGCACATCGGCGACGAAGCGCATCTGCTGCGGCTCGCCGACGAACAGCACCGGCTGCCCGCTCTGGCGATCGCGCTCCATCATCACCGGCAAGGCGCTGGCCAGCCGCTGGCGCAGGAAGCCCTCGACCGCGCGGATGCGCTCGTTCTGCCTGGCGATCGCCTCACCGCGCTGGCTCACCGCGCCGACCGAGCGCAGCGTGGCGAACGCCAGCGCCAGCCCGCCGGCCAGCAACGCGGTGGCGAGCAGCACCTCGAGCAGGGTGAAGCCGGCCGCGCGGCGGGCTGGACCGGAGTGGATCAGGCCGTGCATGGCGTCGTCCTCATGAAAGCCCGCACGACGAGGTGGTGTTCCGCGGCGCAAGCACCCGCGCACGTCATGGCGCTCCCCCCTTGTGACCCGCCGGCACCAGCCGCAGCGTGCGCCAGCGCAACTGCTGCGTCGGCGCCTCGCCCCAGCGTACCTGCAGGTCCAGTTGCAGCAGCGATGCCCCCGAAGGCGTCAACACGGCAACGCTCGCGTGCGGGTCGGCATAGTCCTGCACATCGAGCGTCCAGTGGAACCGGCCATCCTCGAAACCGCCGCCCTGGTGGCCCGGCCGCAGCGGCGCCTCCACGCCCTGCGCAGCCAGCAGCGACTGCGCATACAACGCCGCACGGCTGTACAGCTCGCTGTCGCGCACCTGCCGCGCCGCGCCGGACAGCGTACCGAGCAGCAACGTCAATGCACCGGCCAGCAGCGCGAACGCCACGATCACCTCGATCAACGAGTAGCCGCGCTGGCGCTTCATTCGGCCGCACCCCGCAGCGGTCCGGCCACGACCTCGCCGGTGACCCAGGACACGTCGATGCGCCAGACCGCCTGCCGCGCCTGCAGCTCGATGCGCCCACCGGTGGCGCCGCCTTCGGGAAAGAACACGATCGCGCCTTCGCGCGCATACCGCTGCGCCTGGCGTGCGCCAGTGAAGCGGATATCCAGTCCCGGCGGGATCTCGCCATGGTGCCCGGACGGGGCCTGCCAGCGCCGCGCTCCCGGATCCAGGGTGAAGCGTTGCGGCTGCCCGGTCACCAGCGCCTGGGTGCGCGTATAGCGCAGCTGCGCGGCGATCTGCCTGCTGGAAGAACGCAGGCGCATGCCGTCCAGGCCGCCAGTCAGCGCGGCGGCGGTCAGCAGCCCGGCCACCGCGATCAGGGCGATGACCAGCAACATTTCCAGCAGGCTCACGCCACGGACGCGGCGGGGTGCGAAGGGCAGGCGCATGACCACGGTCAACCGCTGCGACCTAGTCGTTCTTGAAGTCCGCGTCGTAACTGGTGCCGCCGGGGCGGCCATCCTTGCCGAGGCTGATCAGGTCGTAGGCCTGGCCTTCGCCCGGCACGCGGTACTCGATCGGGTGGCCCCACGGGTCGTTGAGTTCGGCCGGCTTGGCGTACGGGCCGAGCCAGCCGCTGCTGCCGGCCGGCTGGGTCACCAGGTCGTCGAGCTTGGTCGGCAGCTTGCCCGTGTCGAGCTGGTAGTTCTCGACCTTGCCGGCCAGGGTCTGGATCTGCGACTTGGCGAGGTTGGCCTTGCCGCGGTCGGCGCCGCCGAGCACACGGTTGCCGACCAGCGTGAGCACCGCGCCGATCAGCACGATCACGATGATGATCTCCAGCAGGCTCATGCCGGCCTGGCGCGCGGCGGAGGGTGAGGAAGTCAGGGAGCGTCGGTTTGCCATGGCAGGATTCCTGTTGCGGTTGCGAGATTGCGGAACATCGATCCTGTAGGAGCGACTTCAGTCGCTCCTACAGGAGAAAGGGATCACTGGCATCGGGTTCTCACCCGATCGCATTGGTGAGGTCATACAGCGGCACCAGCACCGAGACGATCACCACGCCGACCACCGAGGCCAGCACCAGCGTCAGCATCGGCACCAGCGCCGCCAGCAGCCGGTCGATCGCCTGCGCGGTCTCCTGCTCGAAGGTATCCGCGGTCTTCAGCAGCATCCCGTCGAGCGCGCCGGACTCCTCGCCGACCTGGATCATCTGCAACGCCAGCCGCGGGAAGCGTCCGCCGCGCGCGAGCGCGCCGGACAGGCCGCGACCGTTCTTGACTTCCTCGGCCGCCGCGCCGACATCCTCGACCAGCGCGGTATTGGACAGCACGTTGCGGGCGATACCCAGCCCCGCCAGCAGCGGCACGCCATTGCGCAGCAACGTGCCGAGCGTGCGCGCCAGGCGCGCGGTCTCCAGCTTGGACAGCAGCGAGCCAACCAGCTTGCGCTGCAACAACCAGCCGTCGAGCGCGAGCCGGAACTGCGGGTCGCGGCGGCGCCGCTCCAGCCAGATCGACGCCAGCGCCGGTACCGCCACCAGAACGAACCACCAATCGCGCACAAGCAGTCCCACCGACAACACCGCCTGGGTGAACCACGGCAGCGCCACGTCCAGGCTCTCGTACATCTGCGCGAACTGCGGCACCACATAGCCCAGCAGGAACAGCAGCGCGCAGCCGACCACCACCAGCAGGATCGCCGGGTAGATCAGCGCGTTGACCACACGGCCCTTCAGCTCGCGGCTGCGCTCGAGGTAGTCGGCCAACCGCTGCAACGTGTCCTGCAGGCTGCCGCCGGCCTCGCCGGCACGCACCATGTTCACGTACAGCCGTGAGAACACGCCATGCTGGCGCTCCAGCGCCGCCGACAACGGCGCGCCGCCGCGCACGCTGTCACGGATCGCGGCGATGACGCGCTTGCCACGCTCGTCGTCAGGCAGGTCCATCAGGATCGACAGCGCGCGGTCCAGCGGCTGGCCGGCGCCAAGCAGGGTCGCCAGTTGCTGGGTGAAACGCACCAGCGCCGGAGCGTCGAAGCCCTTGCGCCGGAACAGCGTCGACCATGCCGGCGCGGACGCGCCATCGGCCAGGCGCGCCTCGACCGGCAGATGGCCCTGCTCCTGCAGGCGCGCGGCGACCTCGGCGTCGCTGGCCGCCTCCATCTGACCTTCCAGCATCTCGCCCTGCGCGTCGAGGGCCTTGTAGCGGTAAAGGGGCATCGGAAAATCGTCAGATATGAGGCTTTCTGCCATTTGGCCGTCATTCCCGCGAAAGCGGGAATCCAGGGACGTTAGCGCTTGGAACCTGATCGACGATGTCAGGCCACAAGTCTCTCCAGGACGGATTGCCCGCATCGATCAACTGCAACTTCCATGCACGCCTCCACTTCTTGATCCGCTTCTCCCGCAGGATCGCCGATTCCATCGTTTCGCACAGTTCGTACCAAACCAGGCGGGTCACACCATACCGTCCAGTGAACCCATCGACCGCGTGCTCCCGGTGTTGCCAAGTCCTGCCGATCAGATTGCTGGTCACTCCCACATACAAAGTTCCGTTGCGATCGCTTGCCAGCATGTAGACGCAAGGTTGCCTGTCCATCGTTCCTCCGTGAACGTCCATGGGTTCCCGCTTTCGCGGGAACGACGGTACCGAATCTGCCACGTATACCCTCACCCTTCCTCCGTCACCCGCAGCACTTCCTCGATCGTGGTCTGCCCGCGCAGTGCCTTGACCAGGCCGTCCTCGAACATCGTGCGCATGCCGGCCGCGCGCGCCAGCTGCTCGATCTCGCCCATGCCGGCGCGGCGCATCACCGCGCGGCGCAGCTCGTCGTTCATCACCAGGAACTCGACGATGGTGGTGCGCCCCAGGTAGCCGGTCGGCGCCGCCGCCGATGGTCGCGGCCGGTACAGGAAGATCTCGCCCTCCGGCTGCAGCCGGCGCAGGCCGAACTTGGCGATCTGCTCCGGCGAAGCCGGATACTTCTCGGCGTGCCGCGGCTCCAGCTGTCGTACCAGGCGCTGGGCCAGGATGCCGTTGACCGTCGAGGTCAGCAGGTAGTCCTCCACGCCCATGTCGAGCAGGCGGGTGATGCCGCCGGCAGCGTTGTTGGTGTGCAGCGTGGACAGCACCAGGTGGCCGGTCAACGCCGACTGGATCGCGATGCGCGCGGTCTCCAGGTCGCGCATCTCGCCGATCATGATGATGTCCGGGTCCTGGCGCACGATCGAGCGCAGCGCGTTGGCGAAGTCCAGTCCGATCTGCGGCTTGGCCTGGATCTGGTTGATGCCCTCGATCTGGTACTCGACCGGGTCCTCGACAGTGATGATCTTGACGTCGGCGGTATTGAGCTGGCTCAGCGCGGTGTACAGCGTGGTGGTCTTGCCCGAGCCGGTCGGGCCGGTCACCAGCAGGATGCCGTGCGGCAACTCCAGCACCTTGCGGAACTGCGGCAGGAACTCCTCGGTGAAGCCGAGCCGCTGGTAGTCGAACACCACCGTCTCGCGATCGAGCAGGCGCATCACCACGCTTTCGCCGTGCGCGGTCGGCACCGTGCTCACGCGCAGGTCCAGCTCCTTGCCCTGCACCCGCAGCTGGATGCGACCGTCCTGCGGCAGCCGGCGCTCGGCGATGTTGAGCCGGGCCATGATCTTGATGCGGCTGATCACCGCGGCGGTCAGCTTGGCCGGCGGGCTCTCGCCCTCGACCAGCACGCCGTCGACGCGGTAGCGCACCTTCAACCGGTTCTCGAACGGCTCGACATGGATGTCCGAGGCGCGCAGCTCGACCGCGTGCTGGATCACCAGGCTGACCAGCCGGATCACCGGCGCCTCGGAGGCCAAGTCGCGCAATGTCTCGATGTCATCGGTCACGCCGGCTTCGCCGTCGGCGGTCTCCACGATCGCGCCCATCGCGCTGCGGCCCTGGCCGAACCAGCGCTCGATCACGTCGTCGATCTCCGAGCGCAACCCGACCCGCAGACGCACCTGGCATCCGGTCGCCAGCCGCACCGCCTCGACCGCATAGCCATCGTAAGGATCGGCGCTCCACAGCTCGATGCTGCCGCCCTGCTCGCCGAGTGGGCAGACATGGAACTGTTTCAGGAAGCGCGGCGACAGCGCCTGGATCTCCGGCAACGACTCCGGCGGCGCGTCCGGCAGCTGCCGCGCATCCAGCAGCGGCAGTGCCAGCACCTCGGCACAGGCCTCGGCGTGATCGCGCTCGGACACCAGGCCCAGCCGCCCCAGCAGCGCGAGCAGGCCCAGCTCGGACTCGGCCTGCACCTGACGCGCGCGCGCCAGATCGCCATCCTTGAGCTTGCGCCGTTCGAGCAGATGCTCGACCACGCGCGTTTCGGCGCTATCGCCTTCGGTCCGTTCAGCCGCCACCGCGTTCACGCATCTCTCCCGTGGTGAAACGCCGACTGTAACAGCTTGCCAATACCGCACGCGCCGCCGACACGCGGCGACCTATACTGCCGCCCGCCGCCGAAGCCTCGGACAGGTTCGGGCGGCTCCGTCATTTCGCGATGCCGCCCAGTTCATCGGGCGTCGGCACGGTCCGGGCCATTCACTCATTATGGAAACTTCCATTCATGGAAAATAAAACCCGACGCATCCTGATCATTGCCGCCGCCACCGCCGTGGCCGCGCTGACCGTTCTGGCCGTGGTCGAATGGCTGCAAAGGCGCCCCCTGGGCGATCGGCTGCCGAAGCCCGCCATCAGCTACAGCTTGCAGGCGGACCCGTTCTACGGCCTGGGCGACTACGATATGAGTCTGATATCCGTCGGCGGCGTAAACCTCGTTACCGCGAAACTGGAAGCCGACTTTCCGGGAGAGGCCGAGGATCCTGCCAACATCCCGCCGTTGCCAGGGGAAGTGCTCGACCTGCAGATCCCCGGGCTTGCGGAAACCTTGCAGAAGCAGGCCCGGGAGCGGGCTGCCACCATGGCGGCGACCGGGCTGGCTTCAGGGCAGCCGGAACTGGCCGCGATGTCCATGAACCTGGCGCTTGCTCAAGGCGGCAGGCGCCAGGCGATCGCACATCTGGACCCGGAAAGCCGCAGCATCGTCATCGACGCCACGCTCGCGATCGACGACGTCGTAGCGCCCCAGCTCGCGCATTCTCCGTCCGGACGCACCTTGAGCCTCGGATCCGCGGTGCCCAACCCGGACCGAGAGGTTGCCAGACTTTCCCTGGATCGGGCCTTCATCAGCCGCGATGGGGGACGGCATTGGCGGTTCGATCCGAAATCCAGTACCACGACACTCATAGGATCCAGCTCCTTCAGCGGCCAGCTGTCGGAGGACAGCGTCTATTTCAGCGAAGGCCATGACCTCTGGATCCGGGCTTCGCCCGAGCGGCCCTGGCAACGCATCGATCTGCTGAAAACGGTCTGGGCCAACCATCCACAGCAACAAAAGGGCGGCAAGCCCTCCGTGGAATGGATGGTATTGCCAAGGCCCAACGGCGTATTGACCGGCTGGAGCCTCTGGACCGAAAAAAAATACGACGAGGACGGCTCCCTGCTGCATACCTGGTTTCGCGAAGCGCGCCGCTTCGAGGTCGTGGCCTCCGAGGCGGGCGTCGCCCGCGTGGACAACGTGGCGCCCACCGACGAGATCGATACGCCGATGAGCTTTTACCCACGCGACATCCATCGGGCGGCGGACGGCAGCGCGCTCTGGAACTACTCCGGCAGGATGCTGTATCTGCAGCCGCAGAGCTGGCGCTGGCAGGAGATCGACACGCCCGATGCCCGCGGTTTCTCCAGCCGGGTGCTCGAGGCATGGGTGGGGCGCAATGCGTTGATCGTCAAGGTCGGCAGCGATACGGCATGGGACAGGCTGGCCTGCTATCTGCCATTGCGTGCGCAGCGCATGCGGCAGTGCGATGCAGCTTCGGCGCAGGCGTACTTCTTCAGTACCGACGCAGGCCGGCATTGGCGCGCTTTTACCCTTCCACTGGACATCGATGGGTTCTCCAGCCACATCCTCGGCTGGGACGACGTACAAGGGCAACTGCTGCTGCGCCGGACCGAATGGAATGGCAGCAGGTCTGCAACCGCGATCGACGGCTATCCGCTGCCAACCGCCGCCTCGCCGAAGTGACCGGCGAGGCGGGCACCCGCACCCGCCTCAGCCGCACCACACCCGCGCATTGCGGAACATCCGCAGCCAGGGCGAATCCTCGCCCCAGTCCGACGGCGCCCAGCTCAGGTTGATGCTGCGCGGGGTCCGCTCCGGGTGTGGCATCAGGATCGTCGCACGGCCGTCGGGCGTGGTCAGGCCGGTGATGCCGTCGGGCGAGCCGTTCGGGTTGAGCGGGTAGCGGGTCGCGACGCGACCGTCGCCATCGACGTAGCGCAGCGCCACGCGCGCAGCCGCCTGGTCGAACGCACTGCCGAACTCGGCACGCCCCTCGCCGTGCGCCACCGCGACCGGGATCCGCGAGCCGGCCATGCCGCGCAGGAACAACGACGGCGATTCCACCACCTCCAGCAGCGCGGTGCGTGCCTCGAACTGCTCACTGCGGTTGCGCAGGAAGCGCGGCCAGTGCTCGGCGCCGGGGATGATCGCCTTGAGCTGGCTGAGCATCTGGCACCCATTGCACACGCCCAGCGCGAAGCTGTCCTCGCGCGCGAAGAACGCGGCGAAGGCCTCGCGCAATGCCGGCCGCTCCAGGATCGAGGTCGCCCAGCCGCGGCCGGCACCGAGCACGTCGCCGTAGCTGAAGCCGCCGCAGGCGGCCAGGCCGCGGAAGTCCTTCAGGTCCACGCGCCCGGCGACCAGGTCGCTCATGTGCACGTCGAAGCTGGCGAAGCCGGCGCGCTCGAACGCGTGCGCCATCTCGATCTGGCCGTTGACGCCCTGCTCGCGCAGAATCGCCACCTTCGGCCGCGCACCGGTAGCGATGTACGGCGCTACCAAATCCTCGGCCGGGTCGAACGCCAGCACCGGCTTCAGCCCCGGCGCGGCGAACTCGCGCGCGACGGCGCGCTCTTCGTCGGCGCTGTCGGGGTTGTCGCGCAACTTCTGCATCGCGTGGCTGACCGACCACCACGCGTCGAACAGCTCCTGCCAGCTCCACTCGACCAGGGTCTTGCCGTCGCTGCCGACGCGCACGCGCGGCGCCTGCACCGGGCGCGCGATGCGCTGCGCGCACTCGGTCAGCGCGTGGCGCTCGACCAGGTCGGCGAACGCCGCGCGGTCCTCGGCGGCGATCTGCACGACCGCGCCGAGTTCCTCGTTGAACAGGCTACGGAACGGATCCTCGCCCCAGCCGTCGAGCACGATGTCCAGGCCACGGCGCGAGGCGAACGCCATTTCGCACAACGCGGCGAACGCGCCGCCGTCGCTGCGGTCGTGATAGGCCAGCAGCAATCCGGCCGCGCGCGCGTCGCGGATCAGTTCGAAGAACCCGCGCAGGCGCTGCGGGTCGTCCAGGTCCGGCACCTCACCGCCGAACGCCGGCAGCGCCTCGTCGCCGGTATGCACCTGCGCCAGCACCGAACCGCCCAGGCGCTGCTTGCCCGCGCCCAGGCCGATCAGCCACAGCTCGCTATCGTCCTCGCGCGCCAGCAGCGGGATCAGCTGGGGCCGCGCGTCGGCGACCGGGGCGAAAGCGGAGATCACCAGCGACACCGGTGAGACCGACTTGTGCGCGGTGCCGTCGGCGTGCCACTGCGCCTGCATCGACAGAGAGTCCTTGCCGACCGGGATGCTGATGTCCAGCGCCGGGCACAGCTCCATGCCGACCGCCCTGACCGCGTCGAACAGCAGCGCGTCCTCGCCGGGGTGGCCGCAAGCGGCCATCCAGTTCGCCGACAACTTGACCGTGTCGAGCGCCTCGACCGGCGCGGCGCACAGGTTGGTGATCGCTTCGCCGACCGCCATCCGCGCGGCCGCCGCCGAGTCCAGCAGCGCCAGCGGGGTGCGCTCGCCGATCGCCATCGCCTCGCCGGCAAAGGTGTCGAAGCCGGCCAGGGTGATCGCGCAGTCGGCCAGCGGCAGCTGCCATGGGCCGATCATCTGCTCGCGCGCGGTCAGGCCACCGACGCTGCGGTCGCCGATGGTGACCAGGAAGCTCTTGGCCGCGACGGTCGGGTGCGCCAGGACGCGCAGCCCGGCCGCGCGCAGGTCGAGCGCGTCGGTCTTCAGCGCCGGCCAGCTCGGCGCCGGTGGATGCGCCGCGTCGCGGTGCATCTTCGGCGGCTTACCGAACAGCACGTCCATCGGCAGGTCGATCGGGGCGTCGGCCGGGACGTTGCCCGGCGTCGCGCCATAGGCGACGACCAGGTGCTGCTCGGCGGTGGCCACGCCGACCGCGGCGAACGGACAGCGCTCGCGCGCGCAGATCGCCGCGAACTCGTCGAGCCGGGCCGCCGGCACGCCGAGCACGTAGCGCTCCTGCGACTCGTTGCACCATAGCTCCAGCGGCGACAGCGACGGGTCGTCGGTCGGCACCCGGCCCAGGTCGATCACACCGCCGACGCCCGAGTCGTGCAGCAGTTCGGGAATCGCGTTGGACAGGCCGCCGGCGCCGACGTCATGGAAGAAGTGGATCGGGTTGTCCGCGCCCAGCGCGACGCAGCGGTCGATCACCTCCTGGCAGCGCCGCTCCATCTCCGGGTTGTCGCGCTGCACGCTGGCGAAGTCCAGGTCCTCGGCGCTCTCGCCGGAGGCCACCGAGCTGGCCGCGCCGCCGCCCAGGCCGATCAGCATCGCCGGCCCGCCGAGCACGATCACCGCGTCGCCGGGCTGCAAGCCGATCTTCTCGACCTGCACCCGGTCGATCGCGCCGAGACCGCCGGCCAGCATGATCGGCTTGTCGTAGGCGCGCGCGATCTCGCCCTCGGCCAGCTCGAAGCTGCGGAAGTAGCCGAGCAGGTTCGGGCGCCCGAACTCGTTGTTGAACGCGGCGCCGCCGAGCGGGCCGTCGAGCATGATCTCCAGCGCCGGGGCCATGCGCGGGTTCAGCGCGCGCGGCGCCTCCCACGGCTGCGGCAGGGTCGGGATGCGCAGGTGCGAGACCGAGAAGCCGGTCAGGCCGGCCTTGGGCTTGCCGCCACGGCCGGTCGCGCCCTCGTCACGGATCTCGCCACCCGCGCCGGTGGCCGCGCCCGGGAACGGCGCGATCGCGGTCGGGTGGTTGTGGGTCTCGACCTTGATCTGGAACGCGCTCGGCAGCACCGCCTCGCTGCGGTACTCGCCGGTCCTGGGATCGGGCCGATAGCGCGCCGCCGGATGCCCCTCGATCACCGCCGCGTTGTCGCTATAGGCGCTGAGCGTGTGCTGCGGGGTCTGCTGGTGGGTGTGCTTGATCATCCGGAACAGCGAGCGGTCCTGTTCCTTGCCGTCGATGGTCCAGCTGGCGTTGAAGATCTTGTGCCGGCAATGCTCGGAATTGGCCTGCGCGAACATCATCAGCTCCACGTCCGAGGGCTCGCGCCCCAGCTCGGTGTAGCGTTCGCGCAGGTAGTCGATCTCATCGCTGGCCAGCGCCAGGCCAAGACGGGCGTTGGCCTGCTCCAGCCCGGCCAGCGCGATGCGCTCCACCGCGCCGCGCGGCAGCGCGGTGAACAGCGCCTGCGCCGCGTCGGCGCTGTCCAGCAGCGACTGGGTCATCGGGTCGTGCAGTTGCTTGCCGAGCGCGACCTGCGCGCCCGGATCGGCGGGCCAGCCCAGCAGATCGATGCGCAGCCCGCGCTCGACCCGGCGAATCGGCTGCCCGGCGCCGCGCACCAGCTCGGTGGCCTTGCTCGACCACGGCGACAGTGTGCCCAGTCTTGGCACCACGAAGCGCGACTGCGCGTCGTCCCCGGGAACGACCGGCTCACCCTCGGCCTGCAGGATGCGGCGCAGCGTGGCCAGGTCCGGCGCGCGGCCGGCCTCGGGCTCGATGAAGTAGACATGCCAGGCGCCGGCGATACGCAACGCGGGCGCGACGGACTGCAGGCGGGATTCGAGCCGGGCGAGGCGGAACGGCGACAGGGCGGGAGCGCCCTCGAGGACGATCATCCGGGAAACCGTGGAGGCGACGGGCCGGCAATTGTAACCGCCCATCGGGCTTTCGCCCCATTGCGGGCCCACCCGTGACCCACCGGCCTGCCTGCCGCAGGACCCGTCCTCACCCCCGCCTGCGCGGGGACGACGGCATGCGGCGGCCCGCTGGGACTCGGCGCCGATCAGGCTTAGCACGGCGCGCGCGCCTGAAGCGCAAGGGATAGGGGCCAAGAAGCCTGGACCCCGGGTCTGCGAAACAGAACCCAGGAAGCGTAGCCGCCCCTGGGCGGCTATACCGGCTTCAGCAGCTTCAGCAGCTTCAGCGGCTGCCGGCGGCAGCCGCTGAAGCTGCCCGCTTGTCCAGCGCGGCCTTCAGCTGCGCCGGCGGCAGATAACCGCCGAGCTGGGTGCCGTCCTCGGCAAAGATCGCCGGAGTGCCGTTCACCCCCAGGCGCTGGCCGAGGTTGTATTCCATCGTCACCGGGTTCTTGCAGCTCCGCGCCGACACCGGCTGGCCCTGCTTGGCGGCGGTCAACGCCTGCTTGCGGTCGGCCGCGCACCACACCGAGACCATGTCCTTGTAGTCCTGGCTGCCCAGGCCCATGCGCGGGAACGCCAGGTACTCGACCGCGATGCCCTGCTTGTTGAGCTCGGCGACCTCGCTGTGCAGCTTGCGGCAGTAGCCGCACTCGACGTCGGTGAAGACGCTGATCGTGTACTTCGGGTCCGGCGGCGAGAACACGATGCGGTCGGCCTTCGGAATCGTCTCCAGCTGCTTGCGGCGATAGGCCAGCAGGCCCTCGCTGGCGGCGAACTGCTTGGCCTGGATGTCGAACGGCTGCGCCTGCATCAGGTAACGGCCGTCGTCGGACACGTACAGCACCTGGCCGCTCACCACCACCTCGCGGAAACCCGGGAACGGCGCGGCGCCGATGTAGTCCGGCTTGAAGTCCGGGTCCAGCGCGGTCAGGGCGGCACGCACCCTGCGCTCGGCCGAGCCGGTCGACGCGGCGGATGGCGCGGTCACGGCGCCCTTCTCGGCGGGGGCGGCGGCCGGAGCCGTGGACTGGGCACAGGCGGACAGGCTCAGGGCGCCCAGTAGCGCGGCAATGGCAAGACGAAGCATTCATGCATCCGGAAGCGACAAGTTCGAAGGATTCTCGCACAGCGAGGATGAAGCGCCAGTCGTATCCCCGCCGCGGAGCCGGGCTTGCCCGGCTCCAACTTCAACGGCTCCCGCGCGGCACGCAGCCCCTCACCCGCGCGGATGATGCTGCCGGTGCAGCTTCTGCAGATGCTCGCGCGCCACCAGCGTGTAGATCTGCGTGGTCGACAGCGAACTGTGCCCCAGCAGCATCTGCAACGCGCGCAGGTCGGCGCCGTGGTTGAGCAGGTGGGTGGCGAAACTGTGGCGCAGTCCGTGCGGACTGAGCCTGGCCGGGTCGATGCCGGCCAGCGCCGCATAGCGCTTCACCAGCCCCCAGAACGCCTGCCGGCTCAGCGCACGTCGCCCGGCGTCGATGAACAGCGGCACCTGCCGGTTCTCCATCGGCGGCACGGCCTTGCCAGCGGCCAGCGCCGGCCGCGCGAGGTCCAGATACCGTTGCAGCCAGTACCGGGACTCCTCGCCCAGCGGCACCAGCCGGTCCCTACTGCCCTTGCCGGTGACCCGCAGCGCGCCCTGGCGCTGGTTCAACCCGCTCGCCGGCAAGCCGACCAGCTCGCTGACGCGCAATCCGGCGGCGTACATCAGTTCCAGCATCGCGCGATCGCGCAGGCCCAATGGCTCGGCGATGTCGGGCGCGGCCAGCAACGCATCGACCTGGCTCTCGGTCAACGCCTTGGGCAGCGAGCGCGGCAACCTGGGCGGTTCCAGCAGCGCGGTCGGGTCCTCGCCGCGCTCGCCACTCATCACCTGCCGGCCGAAGAACGCCCGTAGCGAGGACAGCAGCCGCGCATTGCTCCTGGACGAATAGCCCTGGCCGAAACGCCAGGCCAGGTAGGCCGACAGCGTGGCTCGATCGGCACCTTCCAGGCCGCCGCCAGCGCCATCGCGCCATCGCGCGAACCCTTCGAGATCGCGCCGATAGCCATCCAGGGTCTGCCCGGCCAGTCCCTGCTCGGCCCAGATCGCATCGAGGAAGCGCCTGATCGCGCGGTCGTCCTGGTCACGCAAGGCAGGCAATCGCAGGGCGAGCTGGCGACGCTCGGCGGGAGTGGAAGGCTTCATGCACACAGCTTAGGACCTGTCCGAAGTCTCGGCACGCAGCGCCGAACCCACCCGGCCCCGCCTCGACCCTCCAATCCACTGCAAGCGCTTCGCGCAACGATGCGCTCCCGCGACGCCGCATGCCCCCTGCCCTGCCGTTATGCTGCGCAGCGCATGCAGACCGCACCGCCCGTCCACGCCGACCGACCGCGCAGCCTGATCGGCTGGCGTCTGCTGGCGCTGGGCTACGACATCTGGCCGGTGCTCGCGCTGTGGATGCTGGTCGCGGTGCCGTTCACGCTCGGCTACACCTTCCTCGGCCACCACGACCCCCAGCAGAACATCGCGCCGTTCTCGCTGCTGAGCTGGCTGCTGTGGGGCACCTGCTGGCTGGCGACCGGGCTGTACGCGACGATCAGCTGGCGGCGCGGCGGGCAGACGCTGGGCATGCGCCCGTGGCGGCTGCACCTGACCGGGGGCGGCGACGGCCCGATGCCGTGGCGGGCGCTTTGGCTGCGCTATCTGGTCGGCACGCTGTCGCTGCTGGCCGGCGGACTGGGATTCTGGTGGGCGTGGCTGGACCGGGAAGGACGGACCTGGCACGACCGCGCCAGCGGTACGCGACTGCTGCGTACGCCACGCCGCAAGCCCCTGTAGGAGCGACTTCAGTCGCGATGGGCTTTACCCATTGAGAATCCCCGCACAAGGACGTGCGGCGCTCTTGCGAGGGATTTGCAGAAAGCCCCATCGCGACTGAAGTCGCTCCTACGGGCAATTCCGCCGGATCAGCTGCCGCGCCGCCGGAACAGCCAGCCGGAGATCGCCAGCATCATCAGTGGCGACAGCGAGTAGGCGATCCGGTAGTCGAGCTTGAGCGCGCCGGCCATACGCCCGAAGAACAGCTGCAGCAGCCAGAAACCCAGCGCGAACAGCACGCCCAGGAACAGCCGCTTGCCCATGCCGCCGCTACGCAGCGAGCCGAACGCGAACGGCACCGCGGCCAGGCACAGCGCCAGCACGTTGACCGGGTAGAACCAGCGGCTCCAGTACTGGTCCTCGTAATCGCGCGCGTCCAGACCGTTGCGCCGGCGGTACTCGATGCTGTTGTGCAAATCGCGCACCGACAGGTTGCGCGGCCGCGACAGGCCGGCCGCGAGCGCCGCAGGATCCAGCCGCGATTCCCAGGGCAGTTGCTCGAACACCTCGCGCTTGACCGAGCGCGACTCGAAGGTATCGCGACGCACTCCGCGCAGCATCCAGCCCGAGGCCAGATGCTCGGCGCTGGTCGCGTAGGTGAGCGTCTCCAGGCGGTCGTCCTCGCCAACCTGGTAGAGCCTGACGTCGTGCAGCTGCAGCGAGGTGCCGCCCGCCGCGTCCAGTATCTCCTCGCCACCCTCCGCGTTGATGAAAGTATCGCCCTCGCGCGCCCACAGCCCCGAGTAGCGCGCGTTCGCCATGTTGGTGTTGAACTTGGCGTTGGCCTTGAGCACGTCGGCCTGGCCCTGCGCCCACGGTGCCAGCGTCTCGCCATTGACGACCATCACCGCGGTCAGCAAGGTGATCGTGGCCGCCACCGACAGGCCCAGGCGCCGGCGCGAAAGCCCCAGCGCGCGCAGCGCGGTCAGCTCGGAGGTCGCCGCCAGCTGCCCCAGTCCCATCAGCGCGCCGATCACCGCCGCGGTCGGGAACAGGTTGTAGGCGTTGCGCGGCACCCCGTAAGCGACATAGGCGACCGCGTGACCGAAGCTGTAGCTACCTTTGCCGATGTCCTTGAACTGGTCGGACACGCCCATCATCACGAACAAACCCACCAACACCGCCCAGGTCAACAGCACCGTGGTCACTACCGAACGACCGATGTAGACGTCGTGGATACGCAACAGCCGTTTCATGCGCTCCTCCGTGGGCGGGCCATGCGACCATCGCGGGCGTAGAGCCAGATCGCCAGGGCCAGCAGCGGCAGAGTCAGCCACCACAGGCCGGCCGCCGGCGGGATCCTGCCGTCGGCGATCCAGCGCGCGCCGATCGTGGACAGATTGCTGCCGACCACATAACCGAGGAACGCCAGCATCATCCGCCCGTAGCGCTGCTGCCGCGGCGCGCTGCGCGACAGCGGCAAGGTCATCAACGCGAACGCCAGCGCCAGCAGCGGCGGGGCGATGCGCAGGTGCAGCTGGGCCTTGGCCTCGGGCCGGGCATCGGCGATCAGGCGCGGGGTGGACATCACTTCCGGGTCGTTCTCGTCCTGGGTCGCGGCGCTGTCGGGCAGCGCCGACTCGCTGATCGCAAAGCGCATCAGGCGATAGTCCAGGCCCTCGGCACCGGCCGGGCCCTCGACCCGGTAGCCGTCGCGCAGGCGCAGGAAGCGCCGCCCCCCTTCTTCCAGATAGACCTCGCCGCGCTCGGCGGTGACCACGTCGAAGCGATCGTCCTGCTGGCGCTGCATGAACACCTTGCCGAGCTGTTTGCCGTCCTGGGACACCGTATTCAGGTAGACCACCCCACCGCCCGACAGCTGGGTGAACTGGCCCGGCTCGAGCCCGGCGATGACCACGCTGCGGTTGGCGTCCTCCAGCATCCGGGCCGCGGTGGCGCTGGCCCAGGGCCCCAGCCACAGCGAGCAGGCCCCGATCAGCAGCACCAGCGGCAGCACCAGCATCAGGATCGGGCGCAACAACCGGCGCGGACCGATCCCGATCGCAGTCAGCACCGCCATCTCCGAATCCCGGTACAGCCGCGCCAGCGCCAACAGCAGGCCCAGCATCAGCGCCAGCGGCAGGATCAGTGGCAGATAGGTCACGAACTGCAGGCCGAGCTGCGACAGCAGCAGGCCGGCCGGAAGGCCGCCGTCGGCGATCTTGCCCAGGATGTCCACCAGCACGCCGCCGACGCTGACCACCAGCAGCACGATCAGGGTCGCCAGGAAGCTCTGGGTGAAATCGCTCAGCAGGTATCGGTCGAGCTTCGGCATGGAGTGGGGTTGATTTAAACTCTCGGATTCGTTCGCGGTGCCGGGCAGCCTGCCAAGTCCGGCGTAGACGACCCGCGATTGTACGGACTTGCCAACGGAATCTGATCAATGGCCCTGCAATTCACCCTGAACCAAGCCGCGCCGGCCGGCGCGGAGTTCGACTGCGTCGTGGTCGGCGCATTCGCCGACGGCGCGCTGTCGCCGGCCGGCCAGGCGCTCGACGACGCCAGCCAGGGACGCATCCAGGCGCTAGCCGCGCGCGGCGACCTGCCCGGCAAGCCCGGCGCGAGCACACTGCTGCACGACCTGCCGGGCGTGAGCGCCCCGCGCGTGCTGGTGATCGGGCTGGGCGAAGCCGGCAAGTTCGGCGTGCCGCAGTACCTGAAGGCGGTCGGCGACGCGGTGCGCGCGCTCAAAGGCACCCCGGCCGCCAGGGTGCTGCTGACCCTGACCGAGCTGCCGGTGAAGGGCCGCGACGCGGCCTGGAACCTGCGCCAGGCGATCGCCACCGCCGACCACGCCGCCTACCGCTACACCGCCACGCTCGGCAAGCGCAAGGCCGACGAGCGTGCGCTGGCCGAATTGGCGCTGGCCGGCGAGGACACCACCGCGCTGGCCCAGGGCGTGGCGATCGCCGCCGGCGTCGAGTTCGCCCGCGAGTTGGGCAACCTGCCGCCGAACGTCTGCACCCCGGCCTATCTGGCCGAGCAGGCGCAGGCATTCGCGGGCGCGCATGCCGGTGCCGAGGCCGAGATCCTCGACGAACAGCAGATGCAGGCCCTGGGCATGGGCTCGCTGCTGGCGGTCGCGCGCGGCTCGGCCAATCGCCCGCGTCTGGTGGTGCTGAAGTGGAACGGCGGCGGCGACGCGCGCCCCTACGTACTGGTCGGCAAGGGCATCACCTTCGACACCGGCGGCGTCAATCTGAAGACCCAGGGCGGCATCGAGGAGATGAAGTACGACATGTGCGGCGGCGCCACCGTGATCGGCACCTTCGTTGCCGCGGTCAGCGCGCGCCTGCCGCTGAACCTGGTGGTGGTGGTGCCGGCGGTGGAAAACGCCATCGACGGCGATGCCTACCGCCCGTCCGACGTGATCACCAGCATGTCCGGCAAGACCATCGAGGTCGGCAACACCGACGCCGAGGGCCGCCTGATCCTGTGCGACGCGCTGACCTATGCCGAACGCTTCGAGCCGGCCGCGCTGGTCGACGTGGCGACCCTGACCGGCGCCTGCGTGGTCGCGCTCGGCCATGTCGCCACCGGCCTGATGAGCAAACACGACGACCTGGCCGAGGAACTGCTGGCCGCCGGCGAGCAGGCGTTCGACCGCGCCTGGCGCCTGCCGCTGTGGGACGAATACCAGGGTCTGCTGGATTCGACCTTCGCCGACGTCTACAACATCGGCGGGCGCTGGGGCGGGGCGATCACCGCCGGCTGCTTCCTGTCGCGCTTCACCGAGGGCCAGCGCTGGGCGCACCTGGACATCGCCGGCAGCGCCAGCGACGAGGGCAAGCGCGGCCTGGCCACCGGCCGGCCGGTCGGGCTGCTGACGCAGTGGCTGCTGGATAGGGCCGGGACCGGGGACCGGGGACCGGGGACCGGGGAAAAGCCGGAGCAGACACCGGCCAACGTTTCGACGGCCGGGAACCCCGCTTCTGCGGGTCCCGCGTCCCCGGTCCCCGGTCCCGGCCTCTGATGCCCCGCGCCGATTTCTACCTGATCGCCAAGCCGCGCTTCCTCGCCGAGCCGCTACGGCTGGTCTGCGAGCTGGCGCGCAAGGCTTGCGACAGCAACCAACCGGTACTGATCCTGGCCCGCGACGCGGCCCAGGCCGAGGAACTGGACGACCTGCTGTGGTCGTTCGACCCGGATGCCTACATCCCGCACCAGATCGCCGGCAGCGACGAGGACGACGAGATCACCCCGGTGCTGATCGCCGCCCCGGACAGCGACACGCCCTCTCGCCCGCTGGTGATCAACCTGCGCGACGCGGCCTGGGCCGGCGCCTGCGAGCGCGTGCTGGAAGTGGTCCCGGCCGACCCGGCCGCGCGCGAGCCGCTGCGCGAGCGCTGGAAGCAGTACAAGGCGCGCGGCCTGGACGTGAACAAATACGACATGTAGCCCGCCGCCGCGCGGGCGGGGCGCAGCGACTTGCGCCGCAAGGCCGAGCGCGGCGGAACCAACCAAGACTCCGGGTCCCTGCCTTCGCGGGGACGACGAACACCGACAACGATGACCGACACCCTCGCCTCCAGCTACGAACCCAAGTCCTTCGAATCACGCCTGTACGCCGAGTGGGAGGCCGCCGGCCACTTCAAGCCGTCCGGCCAGGGCGAGCCGTACACGATCCTGCTGCCGCCGCCGAACGTGACCGGCACGCTGCACATGGGCCACGCCTTCCAGCAGACGCTGATGGACGCGCTGGTGCGCTACCACCGCATGCGCGGCTACGACACGCTGTGGCAGGTCGGCACCGACCACGCCGGCATCGCCACCGAGATGGTGGTCAGCCGCAACCTCGCCGCCGAGGGCAAGGGCGAGACCCGCGACTCGCTGGGCCGCGAGGGCTTCATCGCCAAGGTCTGGGAGTGGAAGCAGCATTCCGGCGACAGCATCGAGCGGCAGATGCGCCGCCTGGGCACTTCCGCGGACTGGTCGCGCAGTGCCTTCACGATGGACCCGCAGCCGTCGGCGGCGGTGATCGAGGCGTTCGTGCGTTGGCACGAGCAGGGCCTGATCTACCGCGGCCAGCGCCTGGTCAACTGGGACCCGGTGCTGAAGACCGCGATCTCCGACATCGAGGTCGAGAACGTCGAGGAGGACGGCTTCCTGTGGTCGATCCGCTACGCGCTGGAAGACGGCGCCTATGAGCACGTCGAGCGCGATGCCGACGGCAACGAGACCTTGCGCGAGACCCGTGACTACCTGATCGTGGCGACCACTCGCCCGGAGACCCTGCTCGGCGACACCGCGGTGATGGTGCACCCGCAGGACGAACGCTACGCCCAGCTGATCGGCAAGCAGGTCGTGCTGCCGCTGACCGGGCGCCGGGTGCCGGTGATCGCCGACGACTACGTCGACCGCGCGTTCGGCACCGGCGTGGTCAAGGTGACCCCGGCGCACGACTTCAACGACTACCAGGTCGGCGTGCGCCATGCGCTGCCGATGATCAACCTGTTCACCCCCGCCGCCGCGCTCAACGACAACGCGCCGGAACGCCTGCGCGGCCTGGACCGCTACGAGGCGCGCAAGGTCGTGCTGGCCGAGCTGGAAGAAGCCGGCCAGCTGGTCGAGGCCAGGCCGCACAAGCTGCAGGTACCGCGCGGCGATCGCACCGGCCAGGTGATCGAGCCCTACCTGACCGAGCAGTGGTTCGTGAAGATGGACGAGCTGGCCAGGCGTGGCCTCGAATTGGTCGAGAACGGAGACGTGAAGTTCGTCCCGCCGAATTGGATCAACACCTACCGGCACTGGATGGAGAACATCCAGGACTGGTGCATCAGCCGCCAGCTGTGGTGGGGCCACCGCATCCCGGCCTGGTTCGACGCGGCCGGCACCTGCTACGTCGGCCGCGACGAGGCCGAGGTGCGCCAGAAACACGGCCTGGGCGCGGACATCGCGCTGACCCAGGACAGCGACGTGCTGGAGACCTGGTTCTCCTCGCAGTTGTGGCCGTTCTCGACACTGGGCTGGCCGGACCCACAGGCGATGGCCGAGCGCGGCTTCGAGCGCTACCTGCCGTCCTCGGTGCTGGTCACCGGCTTCGACATCATCTTCTTCTGGGTGGCGCGGATGATCATGGCCACCGACAGCTTCACCGGCCAGGTGCCGTTCCGCGACGTCTACATCACCGGCCTGATCCGCGACGCGCAGGGTCAGAAGATGTCCAAGTCCAAGGGCAACGTGCTCGACCCACTGGACATCATCGATGGCATCTCGCTGGACGCGCTGCTCGACAAGCGCACGCGCGGGCTGATGCAGCCCAAGCTGGCCGAGAAGATCGCCAAGGCCACCCGCAAGGAATTCCCCGACGGCATCGCCGCGCACGGCGCCGACGCGCTGCGCTTCACCATCGCCGCGCTGGCCGGCCACGGCCGCGACATCAAGTTCGACCTCGGCCGCGCCGAGGGCTACAAGAACTTCTGCAACAAGCTGTGGAACGCCAGCCGGTTCGTGCTGATGAACACCGAGGGCGTGCGCTTCACCGGCACGCCGAAGCCGCGCACCGATGCCGAGAAATGGGTGCTCTCGCGCCTGGCGAAAGTAACGCAGGAGGCCGAAACGCACTTCGCCACCTACCGCTTCGACCTGCTGGCGCAGGCGCTGTACGAGTTCGCCTGGAACGAGTTCTGCGACTGGTTCGTCGAGCTGGCCAAGCCGGCGCTCAACGGGGCTGTGCAGGGAACCACGAGTGCCGCGGGAGGCGGGATGCCGGAAGCGGCCGACGATGCGGCCGCCGCCGACAGCACCCGCCACACCCTGCTGTACGTGCTAGAAGCGCTGCTGCGCCTGCTGCACCCGCTGATCCCGTTCGTGACCGAGGAACTGTGGCGCCAGGTCGCCCCGCGCCTGGCGCTTGACGCGGCGACCATCTCGCTGCGCGCCTACCCGCAGCCGGCCGATTTCGGTAGGCAGGATTTCGCCGTCGCCGAGGCCGACGTGGAATGGCTCAAGACGATGGTCAGCGCGTTGCGCCGCGTGCGCAGCGAACTCAACGTGCCGCCGTCGAAGCTGGTCGCGCTGCTGCTCCAGGGCGGTCAGGACAGCGATCGCGTCCGCGTCGAGCGCTTCGCCGCGCAGCTGAAGTTCCTGCTCCGGCTCGAACGCATCGACTGGCTGGCCGCCGACGCCGCCACCCCGCCGGCCGCCACCGCGATCGTCGGCGAGCTGAGGCTACTGGTGCCGCTGGAGGGCCTGGTCGACCTGGACGCCGAGCGCGCGCGGCTGGACAAGGAGATCGCCCGCGTCGCCGCCGAGAAGGACAAGAGCGAGGCGAAGCTCGCCAGGTTCACCGACAAGGTGCCGCCGGCGGTGGTCGAGCAGGAGCGCCAGCGCCTGGTCGACTGGAGCGCCCAGCTCGAGGGCCTGCGCGAGCAGCGCGCCAAGCTCTGAGCTATCTCGACACGCGAATTCCCCCGCCCGTGGTGATGGCGCTGTGCGGCGCCCTCGCCTGGGGCCTGGTCCGCGTGTCGCCCGACCCTGGAATGCCGGCATTGCCGGCGCTGGGCTGGCTGCTGGTCGGCGCGGGCATCGCGCTCAACCTTCTGCCCAAGCGCCACTTCGCCGCGCCGGGACCACCGTGAACCCGCTGCGCCCGCAAGCCAGCACGCAGCTGGTGGAGAGCGGACTGCACCGCTTCTCGCGCAATCCGATGTACCTGGGCCATGCGGTGATCGTGCTCGGCGTGGCGGTACTGTTGCACGCTGCCCTCGCGCTGGCCTCCGTGCCCGTGTACATGGCCTACGTGACGCGCTTCCAGATCATCCCCGAGGAACGGGCATTGCGCGATCGCTTCGGCGCGGCCTACATCGACTACTGCGCCCGCGTACGCCGCTGGCTGTAGTGCCCCGTCCCACTGCGGCAATCGATCAGGAAAACCCTTCGAAGCACAGCTCCATCGCCATCACCAGCGCATCTTCGCGGCCATGCTGGGCCGGGTAGTAGCGCGGCCGGCGGCCGATCTCGTTGAAGCCTTCGGACTGGTACAGCGCGACCGCGCCGACGTTGGAGGGGCGCACCTCGAGAAACACCCGGCACGCGCCGCGATCGCGTACCAACTGGATCAGCGCGCGCAGCAGCTGGCGGCCATGGCCCAGCGACTGCCGCGACGGATCGATGCACACGTTGAGCAGGTGTGCCTCGTCGGCCGCGATACTGACCAAGCCGTAGCCGATCATCTGCTGGTCCTGCTCGACCACCAGCCCCGGGTAGCCGGCCTGCAGACAATCACGGAAGATCCCGCGCGTCCACGGAAACGGATAACTGCGTCGCTCGATCTCCATCACCGCGTCGAGGTCGCCCTCACGCAGGGCACGCAATGATGGCGCCGCAGGTACGCTGACCGCGCTCACCGCGGCGCGCCTCGGCGCAGTAGACGCAACTGTGGCCACAACGCACGCTTGGCCGCCGGATCGGCGCGCAGCGCCTCCAACGGCCACGATGCCATCAGCCGCTGCGTCTCCGGGTGGTCCGGATGGCAGCCGCAGGCGCGCAACAGCGCGATCTGCAGGCGGTCGGGCAGACCGGCACGGCCACGCCGCATGGCCGGTCGCTGCACCGGCTCGGCCTCGGACGGCACGTCCGGCGGCACCACGGGCGCGCTGCGCCGCGCCGGCGTCGTCGGCACCGCCATCTCCCGCACCGGCGCGGCATCCACCACCGGCGCCGCTGCTGTGACCACCGCGGCCCGGTCGAGATACACGGTATGACCCAGCGCCTGCAACCACGACAGCTGCAGGTCGGACCACAACGGCTCGGCCGGCAGCGTGCTCATGCGCCTTCCGGCGCCTTGCGCGCACGCCGCCACAGCCACAGCGACGGTCCGGACAGCGCGTAGAGGATGCCCACCGCGAACAGCGTGCGCGGCAGGTCGATCACCAGGATCGCCAGCACCACCGGCACCAGCGCCAGCGCCAGGAACGGAATGCGGTCGCCGCGCGGCGCCGCGGCCCCGCCCTTGAAGCTCCAGAAGCGGATCCGGCTGACCATCAGCAGCGCGGCGGCGATCGTCACCGCCAGCGCCAGATAGCGCAGCTCCCCACCGCTCCATCCCAGGCTGCCATCGGCAAAGGCCCAGACGAAAGACATCATCAGTCCAGCCGCGGCCGGGCTGGCCAGGCCGATGAACCAGCGCTTGTCGACCACCCCGACCTGGGTATTGAAGCGCGCCAGGCGCAGCGCCGCGCAGGCCGCGTACAGGAACGCGGCGGCCCAGCCGACCCGCCCCATCACGCTGCCGTCGAACTTCAGCGCCGACAGCGACCAGTGGTACATCACCAGCGCCGGCGCCATGCCGAAGCTGACCAGGTCGGCCAGCGAGTCGTATTGCACGCCGAACTCGCTGCTGGTGCCGGTCAGCCGCGCCACGCGCCCGTCCAGGCCGTCCATCACCGCCGCCACGAACACGGCGATGCTGGCCTGCACGAAGTCGCCATTGGCCGCCGAGATGATCGCGTAGAAACCCGAGAACAGGCCGGCGGTGGTGAACAGGTTCGGCAGCAGGTAGATCGTGCGCGAACGCGGCGAGGGTCTCATTTCATCCATCGGCGCAGTTTAGAACGTGTCAGGCCCTTTTTCATGAGATGAAAAAGGGCCTGACACGTTCTTCGACTTGCCAGCCCCGCCGGGGGGTGCTGCAATCCCGGCCAGAGATCGACCCGGGGAATCCACGATGAGACTGTCCTGCACGCTCGGCCTCGCGCTGCTGGCGGCCAGCGCTGCGGCCGGTGCCACCAACCTGTACAAGTGGAAGGACGCCAACGGTGTCAGCCACTATTCGGAAAAACCGCCCGAAGGACAGCGATACGATACCCGGCGGATCGACGTCCGGGCCGGGGTGACCCCGCCGGAAGCCACCGCGCCCCAGGCCGAGTCCGCCGCATGCAGCACCGCCCGCAACAACCTGGACGTGCTGGGCGGCAGCGGCCCGGTAATGCAGGACACCGACGGCGACGGCAAGCCGGACGCCACCCTGGACGAGGGGCAGCGCGCGGCCCAGAAGAACCTGGCCGATGCCGCAGTGAAAGCCTACTGCGTGCCGGCCAGGTAGGGCTTCCGCCCCTGCATCGACCATCGTCCCCGCGAAGGCGGGGACCCAACGACTCGAACCTTTGCCGCAGCAAGGCACGGGATCCCCGCCTGCGCGCACTACTGTCCGGAGAACTTTTGGGAAGGGGGCGTGCCAGGCTTGGGGGGCAAGGACTTCCCGTATTCGGATCGGCTCGGGACTCGGATCGTGGCTTGCGCACCCATCTCTCCCCTCGTCATCCCCGCGCAAGCGGGGGAGAGGACGGGTCTGGCTCGCACCCGGCCGAACGCCCGCGCGCTATGCGCGCGGGCCGGGGATCGCAGATCCAGGGACGTTGGTGCCAGTCGCGGCAGCATCCATGGACTCGGCGCTTTCCCCCGCCAGATTCGCGCCTGCGCCGTAG
>JASGDF010000093.1:0-3010 GCA_047607345.1 Pseudomonas sp.
AAGGTTCGACTCAAAAAATCCTCAGATTTTTTCTCTTCAACTTTCATGCAGCCTTTTATCGTAAAGTAAGCCAGCAATTTTGTACAACGGTTGAGCATTTGTGTTTGTGGCGGAATTTGGAAAACGCCCCGCTGGGAACAAATGCTGAATAAAGATACAAAGCTCATTGTTAATTCTATAGCTCAATTTATAACGTCCAGCCGGAACTGCAGATGATAGATAGGTGAAGCTGAGGCGGCGTTGTCTGTCCGCCGACATAACACAAATGCACATGTTGTGCGTTCGTGTTGTCAAACCTTGAGGATGACGGAATAAACATTTTCGTCTTCTTCAACCACTATCCAACCGTCTTTTGTATGTCCCTTAAATGCTCTCGGATTTTCTTTTGAAATTGTACTGAATAAAAAGTCAAATTTATTTTTTAAAGCAAGGGTCAATTCATTAAGCATTAAAGACCGTAATCCTGTACCTTGATATTCTATGTCCACTAATGCTTGCGCTCCAAGTCCAACCTTTGAATTGTGTGGAATTACTTCTTTGGTTTTTAAACTGTCAACGATTTGTTTGTGTATCTTTAAAACACCGTCTTGTGAATAATTATTAATTAAATAATATCCAGCAAGAATCAAATCGTTATAAGCAACTACGATTTCTCCATTGTTAATTAAAGTATCGAAAGTTGGGAAGTCAAAAGAGGCAGAAAGAAAGCCATTTTTATTATTATTCAATAAATGCCTTTGCCATTTGTGGTTTATAGAAATAAGGTTGTAAATGTCAGTTGGTTGCCCAAGTCTAATGTCCATATGTCCGCTGTCGTCACGGTCTGTTACATGACGCACAACGAACAGGTATTGCCGATGGTTGGGAATTTGAAATCCGTCCG
Source organism: Pseudomonas sp. (assembly GCA_047607345.1). Taxonomy (GTDB): domain Bacteria; phylum Pseudomonadota; class Gammaproteobacteria; order Xanthomonadales; family Xanthomonadaceae; genus Pseudomonas_S. The sequence goes on from JASGDF010000093.1 coordinate 884, forward strand.
CCGGAACCGCTGCCTGGCTTTTTGATAAAGATAAATATTTAGTACTAAAGCTGGGCTCTATTCGTCCAGCCCGAACCGCAGTACAATAGAATTACTACCGCTGATTGCTTTATTGTCAAGCCCAACTATTGGCAATACCAATGTTGTGCGTTCGCTCTGTGTCGCACTCATTGTTTCAGGTTAAACCAGCCAAAGTTTTTTCCTAATTCAATTAACCTGTCTAACAATGCCTGTTCTCCGTCTGTCAAAGGAATGTCTTTGTCTTTGATGTTTAAATAACGAGTGAGTGAAGAAGTACTTCCTATGATATATTCATCCGCACCTTGCAATTGTTCTGTGTTTGAGATTAATTCTTCACGTCTGCTAAACCCTCCCTTTGCATTGTGCCTTACAATTCTATTCAAATTTGATTTGTCGTTGTTGGGCATTAACATCAAATAATGCTTTGTGTCCAATGGCAGTTTCATAATATTTGAAGGGTCAAATGGAAATATTTGTTCATTGCTCGGGTTTTGTAATATAACAGGGTTGTCGCTTGTTATAAACTCTTGTCCCCCGTCTTCCAATTTGAAAATGTAAACGTTATCACTTTTAAGTCTGATAGCGACAAGTTTTAATGCAATGTTTAATTGAGAAATCACTTGATGTGATTTATTGTTTGAGGTGTATTCCTTAATTAATTGGTCTACTGTTTTCCCTTCAATTATGTAGGTATCGCCTTCTATCTTGGTTTCTTTTTGTCCTGTCTGCTTTGTAGCCTGAATACACATTTCAAAAACCCTCTTCATTACTTCCGTATGTTGTTTTTGCCATATGGGAACTCTATAAAACATAGTTGCTACTGTTGATATAACAAGTTCTCGTTCTGGGGCAGTTAATTCAGTCTTGGCAGGGTCAGTTAGCATTGTGTACACTTGCTCATACTTATTTTCAAACTCTTCCGAATAAAATGTTTCAAGTAACATTTTTTCTTCATTGGTACTACCGGGTAAGGTGTACAGGTTTTTTTCATAGCAAATACTCTTTGTATTTCTTTCAATTATGCTTTCAGGTTTCAAGTTGTTTATTGGCAAAGCCATAATATTATAGTGTCCAGAGCCTTTTTTATCAGCAAAGAATTTAAGATATGCTCTCGGAACAAAATGTTGCCGTTCTGTTATTTGAATTGCCATTTGTTATTTTTAAAACGTCTATTTAAAGTGATAGACAAATTCTTTTTGTAAAAAGGCTTTAGTCTGTATTCCAGTATGCAGTTTCAGCCTCATCGCCAGGTCCGAAAACGTCAATCCATGGGTTTTCGTCTCTATCATAGCGAGGGTCGCCAGCCATATATGGTTCATCGTCGTCGTAATAGTTATTGTGATAGTAGTCATCTTCATAGTCGTCATAGTCTGAATAATGACTTGATTCCTGTACGGGATATGTACTTTTTCCACCTTCATCATAGTTTTCATTTGGGAAAATGTTTGAAAATTCTTCCCAATCCATATTGTGTATGTTTAGCGAAAGAATTTCGGACGGAATAATTGCTCTTGATATGTTTGTAAAGTCTTTTTCTCTTGTTATGTATGAGCCGAAAATCATTTTATTAGGTCTATCTTCTGGCTTTGTAGCATATGATATATATATGTCAATTTCATTGTCATATAGTTCCTTAAATAAGTATGCAAAAAAATAAATTGTTTTTATATCAAAATTACTACCGATGCAAACATTAACTTCTTCAGGTTCGTTGTTGTCTGGAGTATAAATTTCAGGTTCAATATTCAAAACCCTAAAGGCATACAAAGTTTTTTCGCTGTTGAAAGCAAGTGTATTTACTTTGAATGAATACGCAGAGAAATCTAAGTCACCTAAATTCTGCAAGCAATCAGAAACAAAAGCTATGTTTTTAAGGATTAAAATTTGGTCTTTGTTTAACATTGTTATAAGTTTTTAATGTAAAATACAATTCATTGTCAATACTTGCAAGGTGATATGTGAGTATGCTGCTCTTAGAGTGACGCACAACGCCCGGGAGCTTTGCGAAGTGCGCCACTACCGATTGTTTTAACAAAGTTAAACATCTGGCGCATTTTGCAAAACTCCCTGTTGTACGATAGTTGCGGCTTGCCTTCAGGCTCCCAA